>NZ_JBIVXJ010000039.1:0-55125 GCF_044769185.1 Pseudomonas sp. NPDC090592 | reverse complement strand
GTTTCCCCATGTGAGAGTAGGTCATCGTCAAGATTCATTTCGCAAAACCCCTATCTGCGCATGCAGGTAGGGGTTTTGTCTTTGTGCTCCAAAAATAATCTCCGCCATGTCGTGGCCCCATGTGGGAGCGGCTTTAGCCGCGAACACCGGCAACGCCGGTGCCATCCACCGCGCCGCCTGCTTCGCGGCTAAAGCCGCTCCCACAGGGGCCGCGCCAGCTCCTGTAATCGCGCAGAGCAATCATGAAATGTGCGTCATCTATGCCTGACGACTCACTGCTCAATGCTACGCTCGCGGAAATACTCAGCACGGATACCCCACCATGGACATGAACTGGCACCAGGCCCTGCAGGAAAGCCTGATCTGGCTTGCAATCGCCTCGTTCATCACCCTCATCGGCTTTGCTGCTGCCGCCACCGTGGCCGTACGTTGTACGCGCTGGGGCAGCCAGTTCTGGCAGCTTGCCGGACCCTATTTCAGTTTCAGGCGTAGCTGGCGGCCGCTATTGGTGTTTGCGTTGCTGCTGGTGTTGACGCTGTTCTCGGTGCGCCTGAACGTGCTGTTCTCGTTCTGGTACAACGGCTTCTACAGCGCCTTGCAAGGCCTTGATCAACCCGCTTTCTGGTCCCTGCTCGGCGTCTTCGCCGTATTGGCTACCATCCATGTGCTGCGCTCGTTGTTCGCCTTCTATGTGACCCAGGCATTCAGCATTCACTGGCGAGTCTGGCTCACGGAGCGCCTGACCCGCGACTGGATGCGCGGTGATGCCTACTACCGTGGTCAGTTCCTCGCCGAGCCGGTGGACAACCCCGACCAGCGTATCGAACTGGACGCCAACGCTTTTGTCAGCAACTCGGTAACCCTCGCCTTGGGCGCGGTCAGTGCACTGGTGTCGCTGGTGGCGTTCACCGGGATCCTCTGGGGGCTGTCGGCACCGTTGGCTGTTGCGGGTGTGGAAGTCCCGCGGGCGATGGTGTTTGCCGTGTACCTGTATGTCATTGTCGCCACCTGGATTGCCTTCCGTCTGGGGCAGCCGCTGATCCGCCTGAACTTCCTCAACGAAAAGCTCACCGCCAACTTCCGTTACGCGCTGATGCGCCTGCGCGAAAATGCCGAGAACATTGCCTTCTACCAAGGTGCCCTGGTAGAGCGGGGTACGTTGCTGGGCCGCTTTGGCGCCTTGATTGTCAATGCCTGGGCCCTGGTGTTCCGGAACCTGAAGTTCAGTGGTTTCAACCTGGGCGTGAGCCAGGTGGCCGTGGTATTCCCGTTTATCCTCCAGGCACCGCGCTTTTTCAGTGGGGCAATCAAGCTGGGCGATGTCATGCAGACCGCCCAGGCGTTCGGCCAGGTGCAAGACTCGTTGTCGTTCTTCCGTGAGTCTTACGATGCCTTCGCCCAATACCGTGCCACCCTCGACCGTCTGACCGGTTTCCTTGAAGCCAACGAACAGGCAAGTGCCTTGCCACGTGTCATCACCGAGCACCAGGCACACGCGCTGGAGATTACCCAGTTGCAAGTGCTGCGCCCGGACGGGCACGCCCTTATCGCCGACTTGGACCTGAGCCTGCACGCCGGCCAGGCGCTGTTGATCAAGGGCCCTTCGGGAAGTGGCAAAACCACCTTGTTGCGTGCACTGGCGGGCCTTTGGCCCTATGCCGAAGGTGAAGTCCGGCGGCCGACAGGCCATCAGGCGCTGTTCCTGTCGCAACGCCCGTACTTGCCCTTGGGTGACTTACGCACCGTTATTGCCTACCCGGCGGCCAGCAAGCCTGAAGACGAAGCGCGCATGCAACAGGTTTTGCGCCAGGTCAACCTGGCTCACCTGGCCGAGCGGCTGAGCGTCAACTGCGACTGGCCACACATTCTCTCGGTGGGTGAACAGCAGCGCCTGGCGTTCGCTCGGGTGCTGTTCAACCGGCCTCAAGTGGTGTTCCTCGACGAATCCACCTCGGCGATGGACGAAGGCCTGGAGCATGCCCTGTATTCGTTGCTGCGCACGGAGATGCCGGGCGCGCTGCTGGTCAGTGTCGGCCATCGCAGCACGCTGGCGGGGTTTCATACTCACCGGCTGGAGGTAGATGGGCAGGGGGGCTGGTCATTGCTCACGCAAGCTGTTCAACCTGCGTAGGCCACAGGTATCTGCTCAGAATGCGCAGCCATGGTCCGGCAGCCTACACTGGCTCAGTGCAACAGCGTTACCCCCAGCAGGGTGGCGCTGGCAAACCCTGCGCCAACCAGGAAGGTTGCCTGGAACCCCGCACCATCCCACAACAACCCGGCCACCACGCTGGCCACCAGCAGCGCCACCCCGGTCAGCAGGTTGAACAAGCCGAAGGCCGTGCCGCGCAGGTTGGCGGGTGCGCTGTCGGCAATCATGGCTGCGAAAATGCCCTGGCTGAAGCCCAGGTGCAGGCCCCAGGCGGCCACCCCCAGGGCCAACCCGACCCAGCCCGGCAGCAGGGCCAGCAGCAGGTCGGCGACAATCAGCAGCCCCAACCCCGTCATCAGCACTCCACGGCGGCCCACGCGGTCCGACAGCACCCCGGCAGGGTAGGCCGACACTGAGAAGGCCAGCGCCATCAGCACCAGCACCGCCGGTGCCCACATCGGCGCCAGGCCCATGTCCTGTGCACGCAGCAGCAGGAACGCCTCGCTGAAGCGCGCCAGGGTGAACAGCGTGGCCAGCCCGACAAGGCGCCAGTAGGCTGGCCCCAGGTGCACCAGTTCGTCCAGTGCCAGCGGTGCGCGCACTGGCGTTGTCGTGGTCGGCACTTCGGGTTCGCGTACGAACGCCACGAGGATATAAACCGCCACCAATGCGGGGATCACCGCCACCCAGAATACAGCCTGGAAATGGCTCGCGGTCAGCCACATCAGCATCATCGCCAGCAGCGGCCCAAGGAATGCCCCAACCGTATCCAGCGCCTGGCGCAGGCCGAAGGCGGCGCCACGCAACTCGGGGGGCGTGACATCGGCCACCAGTGCATCGCGTGGCGCCCCACGAATGCCTTTGCCGACCCGGTCGACGAAGCGTGCCGCGGTCAACCACTCCATGCCGCCAGCCATGGGAAATACTGGCTTGCTCAGCGCGGCCAGGCCGTAGCCGATCACCGTCAGCAGCTTGCGCTTGCCCAACCGGTCGCTGAGGGCGCCGGAGAACACCTTGGTGATCGACGCGGTGGCTTCGGCAATGCCTTCGATAACACCCACCGCTACTACCGAAGTGCCGAGCACCGTGACCATGTACAGCGGCAGCAGGGCGTGGATCATCTCCGAGGAAATGTCCATGAACATCGATACGAACCCCAGCGCCCAGACGCTACGCGGGATTCTCGGCAGGGTTCTGCTGGCACTTGCTGAGTGGCTTTCTTCCTGACTGTGCATCTGGGGGGCTCGGCAGAGTTGCTACGTTGGAACTGTAGTAGCCGGTGCGTCGATTTTCGCCGGGACACTCATTCAGGGAATCCGTCAACGCTCCTGAAGCACTTCGCGGAAAACGTCGGGGCGAGAAGCAGCAATATGGAGGAGGGACCGAGCGGCACCGGATGGTGAACGCCGACCCTGCTCCCATTCCTGAAGCGTACGTACCGAAACACCTAGCATTTCGGCAAACCTGGACTGGGAGAGCCCTGTTCTGCTGCGTGCCTCGGCGGCCTCGGTTACCTCTACCTGAAGTACCGCACCATAGCGGCCAGCTTTCACATCACGAATGGACTCCAGTAATTCCTCACCGATATTACGGCTGGCATCACGCAGTCTCAGTTCTTTTTCAGTCAGGGGCATGGTTGAGCTCCTTGGCAATCTTGCGCAACACGTGCGCGGGTATATTTTCAGTAGCGCTCTTACAGTAAATGAGCAGTGCGACCAGGGCCCCATTAGCGAGCTGGGCTATGTAGATTACACGGACCGCTCCGCGCTTGCCCTTGCCATCCAGGCTCCAGCGCACCTTGCGGCATCCACCTGAACCGGGAATCACAGCGCCGGCATCGGGTTCATTAGCAAGGTAGGACATGAAGGCTCCGTGCTCTTCTTCAGTCCAGTAATCAGGCCATTGTCTTGAGAAAATTGGCGCTTCAATGATTGTTAGCATACTGCATTCCTACGTCTTTGACGTAGGGATTTTGCTTCGTTCTTCTAAGCCAAAGAAGCGTGAGGATGTATCGACGGGTTGCTGATCAGCCCGCTCGTGCTGAAAACACCAGGGCCACTGCTCTACTCGGCGTTCCAGCAAAGTTCCGTTACAAACATGTAAACTTCGTAAATAAGATTTACTCGCATTTACATCGCCCTATATTTACCACCCCTGTTGGCCACCAAACTGTGTTTGCGAGGCCGGTGGGCGAGGGCTCCCGGTTTCCGACAGGGATGTGCCGTTTCGCTCATGAATCGCAGGAGATGTACCCATGCAGTGCAGAACTTCACCCAATAGCCTGGCCCTGGCGTTCGTCGCGCTGGCGTCGCCGGCCATGATGGCCACCGCGGCTGAAGCCGAGGAGCAGCGTGCGGGTGAGGTGCTGGAAGTGCCGGTCGCCGACAACGCGCTGGTGATCCAGGACACCCTGGTCACCGCCGAGCGCGAGGCCCGCCAGGCCCTGGGGTCGTCGATCATCACGGCCGAAGACATCAAGCGCCACCCGCCGGCCAACGACCTGTCCGACATCATCCGCCGCGAGCCCGGCGTCAACCTGACCGGCAACAGCGCCAGCGGCGCACGGGGCAACAACCGGCAGATCGACCTGCGTGGCATGGGCCCGGAGAACACCCTGATCCTTATCGACGGCAAGCCCTCCAGTGCACGCAACGCTGTGCGTTATGGCTGGAACGGCGACCGCGATACGCGCGGTGAAACCAACTGGGTACCGGCCGAAGCGGTCGAGCGCATCGAGATCCTGCGCGGGCCGGCGGCTGCACGCTACGGCTCCGGTGCAATGGGCGGGGTGGTCAACATCATCACCAAGCGACCCACCGACGAGCTCAAGGGTAGCGTCAGCCTGTACACCCAACTGCCGGAAGACAGCGCCGAGGGTGCCAGCCAGCGCGCCAACTTCAACCTTGGCGGCGGGCTTACCGATAACCTCGGTTTCCGGCTGTATGGTGGCCTGGCCAAGACCGACGCCGACGACCTGGATATCAACGCCAGCCATGCCAACAGCGCACTGGTTGCCGGCCGCGAGGGTGTGCGCAACAAGGACATCAACGGCCTGCTGAGCTGGAAGCTCAACGACGAGCATCGCCTGGAAGCCAGCGCAGGCTACAGCCGCCAGGGCAACATCTACGCTGGCGACACCATGAACAGCAATGGCGGCAGTGACGTCGCGCTGATTTCCAGCCTGTATGGCCACGAAACCAACGTGATGCAGCGCAGCACCTACGACCTGACCCACCTGGGTGATTTCACCTGGGGCACCAGCAAAACCACTCTGGCCTATGAATACGTGCGCAACTGGCGCCTCAATGAGGGCCTGGCCGGTGGCCCGGAAGGGGCGATCAACGACAGCGGTGCGGCGATGTCGCGGCTGCGCAACACCCGCTTGAACAGTGAGGTCAACCTGCCGTTCGCGGTGGGCAGCACTGAGCATGTGCTGACCCTGGGCGGGGAGTACCTGTACGAGTCGCTCAACGACCAGGGTTCGTTCCGCCCGCAAAGTTTCGACCCGAGTGCCTCGGGCAGTGACGCGATCAGCGGCTTTGACCGCAGCAACACGAAAATGACCGCCAAAAGCTACGCGTTGTTCGCCGAAGACAACATCGTCATCGGCGACACGACCGTGACGCCGGGCCTGCGCTTTGACCATCACGAGATGTTTGGCGACAACTTCAGCCCAAGCCTGAACCTGTCGCACAAGCTCACCGAGGCACTGTCGGTCAAGGGCGGCATCGCGCGCGCCTACAAGGTGCCGAACCTGTACCAGTCCAACCCCAACTACCTGCTCTACAGCCGTGGCCAGGGCTGCAGTGTGCAGCAGACCAACTCCGGCGGCTGCTACCTGCAAGGTAACGCCGACCTCAAGCCGGAAATCAGCGTCAACAAGGAAATCGGCCTGCTGTACGACCGCGGCACCTGGCGTACCAGCGCCACCTACTTCCGCAACGACTACAAGAACAAGATCATCGGCGGTACCGATGTGCTCTACGCCATCAACAGTGGCCGCCGCGTGACCCAGTGGGAGAACGCGGGTGAAGCGCGGGTGGAAGGTATCGAAGGCAACTTCTTCATCGAGTTGACGCCGAGCCTGGACTGGAACACCAACCTGACCTGGATGCTCGACAACGACAACCGCGAGACCGGAGAGCCGCTGTCGGTTATCCCGGAATACACCGTCAACACCACCCTCGACTGGCGTGCCACCGAGCAGCTGTCGTTCCAGGTGGCGGGCACCTACTTTGGCAAACAGAAGTCGCCGACCTACAACTACCGCACTCAGCAGGATTACGACCAGGCAGCGCAACAGGACGTCGAGGCCTATGGCCTGGTGGATCTGAGTGCCGGGTACAAGTTCAACGCCAACTACGACGTGCGGGTAGGGGTGAACAACGTGTTCGACAAGCAGATCCTGCGGGGCGGCAACGCCAGCAGTTCGGGGGCCAACACCTATAACCAGCCAGGCAGGGCGGTGTTTGCTGCGCTGAATATCAACTTCTGACACAAGGGGCCGCTTTGCGGCCCAATCGCCGGCAAGCCAGCTCCCACAGGTACCGCACAGCATTCGAACCTGGTGCAATTGTTGTGGGAGCTGGCTTGCCGGCGATTGGCTGCGCAGCAGCCCCGGCCTCATCACCGGACCTCAAGGAATCTCCGATGATCAACCCCCCAGCCTGGCTACAGATCCTCTCCCGCAGCGCCGCCGCCCTGCTCGGCGGCTATGCCTTCAGCTACACCGCCACTGCCTGCCTGGCCCGCATCCTGCCGCTGTCTGCCGCCGACGCGATCATCGTCGCGACCCTGCCTGCGTTCATTTTCTACACCGCTGCCATCCTCTGGGCTTTTGCCTGCCGTGATGCCCTGCGCGCCTGGGCGCCGCTGGCGCTGGCTGCACCCCTTGCCGTGATTGGCTTCTGGCCGCAGGTGCTGGAGCGGCTGGCATGAAGAATACCTTTACCCAATCGATGGCCTGGCTGCACACCTGGGCCGGGCTGGTCTTCGGCTGGCTGCTGTTCGCTATCTTCGTCACCGGAACCCTGGCGGTATTCGACAAGGAGCTCAACCACTGGATGCAGCCGGAAATTCCGGCCACCCAGGTGTCCCAGGCCGACGCGGCACAGCGTGCCATCGCCTACCTGCAGGCCCATGAACCGCAGGCGGGCAACTGGGGCATCAGCCTGCCAAGCGAGCGTTCGCCTGGGCTGCGTGTGTCCACGGGTGACCGGCGCCATGGCGTTGGGGTACAACTCGACCCACGCACCGGGGAAGCCATCGAGGTGCGCGACAGTGTCGGCGGCAACTTCTTCTTCCGCTTCCACTTTACCCTCGACCTGCCACGCAACTGGGGCATCTTCGTGGTCGGCGCGCTGGCGCTGGTGATGCTGGCGGCGTTGGTCACCGGCATCGTCATCCACAAGAAGATCTTCAAGGAGTTCTTCACCTTCCGGCCGAACAAGGGCCAGCGCTCGTGGCTGGACTTTCATAACGCCAGCGCGGTGCTGTTGCTGCCATTCCACCTGATGATCACCTACACCGGCCTGGTGATCTTCATGCTCATCTATATCCCCGCCGGGGTTGATGCGCTGTTCGCCGGTGACAACCGTGCCTACTTCCAGGCCCAGGGCAATGCCCGCGTGGAGCAGCCCCGTGGCCTGGCCAGGCAGCCGGCTGCGCTGGTCGATGTGGCGCCGCTGCTGGCCCGGGCCGAGGCGCAGTTGGGGCCGCTGGGCGGCTTGAATATACGCAACCCGAACACAGCGGCGGCGCGTATCGAAATACGCCCCGAGTTGGGCAACCGCATCGCCTTGGCCAAGGGCCAGGCCATGGTCTTTGACGGCGTCAGCGGGGCGTTGCTCAGCGACGTGCCGCAATGGCGCGCGGCCCCGCTTACCCAACGGGTCATGGTCGGGCTGCACTTTGCCCAGTTTGGCGGCTACCCGATGCGCTGGCTGTACTTCATCTGCGGGCTGGTCAGTTGCCTGATGATCGCCAGCGGCCTGGTGCTGTTCTGCGTGAAACGCGGGCGTAAGTACGCCACTGCCACCGCCGAGGCTTCAGCGCGACGCTGGTACCGGGTGGCCGAGGTGTGCAATGTGGCTTTCATCAGTGGCCTGTTGCTGGCCTGTGTGGGGCTGTTGTGGGCCAGTCGCTTGTTGCCCGTTGAGTTGGCGCAGCGTGAGAGCTGGGAAGTACGTGCGTTCTTTGGCGTGTGGCTGTTGGCGTTGTTGCATGCCGGTGTCAGGCCGGCACGTCGGGCCTGGGTTGAGCAACTGCTGCTGTCGGCAATGCTGTGCATCGGACTGGGGGCATTTGGCGGCCTGGACGACACCATGCGCCTTGGGGTTGCCGCGTGTGCGCTGGTGCTGGGGGGAATGCTTGGGTTGGTGGCCTGGCGCGTTCGGCAAGCGCAGCCGGTGCAGCAGAAGGCCAGGGCAGGGCGGCGGATGGAGGCCGAGGCATGATGATGTGGATTACAGGCGGGGTTTTATTTGCCTACGCCGGCATGCTCGGGCTGTGCCAAGGGCTGGAGCGGCATTACAAACAGGTGTGGAGCCGGGCCTGCCCGCGTGTGTTGCGGGTCGGCCTGCGCAGTGCAGGGTGGCTGGCATTGCTGGCCAGCCTGGTGCTGTGCGCCCAGGCCTGGGGTTGGGCCATGGGGGCGGTGGCTTGGTTTGGTGCGATGTCGCTGGCGGGGATGCTGCTGGTGATGCTGCTGCCGTACTGGCCAAGGCTGGCGGTGAGGTTGGTGGTGGCACTGCCTGTTTGGGGGCTGATAGTGATGGTGGCCTGATCTGGCCTCATCGCCGGCAAGCCAGCCCTGTGGGAGCGGGCGTGCCCGCGAAGAATCCAACGCGGTGCATGGCACCGGCTGCGCCGGTGTTCGCGGGCTTGCCCGCTCCCACAGGGTCCCTGCTGAATCAGTAAGTGATGTGCAGTTCCATGAGAGCTGGCTTGCCGGCGATGAGGCCCACGCGGTCAGCCAGGCACCACCTTGGCAAACGCCGCACGAAAGCGCTGCATGTCTCGCTCATCGCCCACACTCACCCGCACCCAGTTCGGCCAGCTCGGCCAGATCCGTCCCACCAGCACGCCTTGCTCTGCCAGGCGCTCGACCACCGGCTGCCCGGGCCCGCGCATATCGATCATGAAACAGTTGGTCTGCGACGCGGTACAGCGCCAGCCGCGTTCGGCCAGCCAGGCGATGGTCTGGTCGCGCAAGCGGGCGTTGTCGGCCTTGCGCTGCGGCACCAGCTGGCGGTCCTGCAAGCTGGCCAGGCCTGCCAGCAAGGTGGGGGCTGCCGCGACGTTCTGGCCGTCAAACGCTTCCAGCCGCTTCAGCAGTGGTGCCTGGCCAATCGCCAAACCCAGGCGTGCGCCCGCCATGCCGTACAGTTTGGAAAACGTCTGCAACACCAGTAGCTCTGGGTGGTCCTTGACCAGATCGATGCAACTTTGTGCATTGCTGAAATGAATGTAGGCCTCGTCCACCAGCACCACGCTACCTGCCGGCTTGCGCGCCAGCAGCCGTTCGATGTCCAGGCGTGGAGTGACGGTGCCAGTGGGGTTGTTGGGGTTGCACAGGTAGATCAACCCCGCTGCCGGGTCGGCCGCCAGCATGGCATCGACATCATGGGCGAAGCGGGCATCGAGGGCGATGCTGTGCACCCGGGTGCCACGCCCGACGGCGGCTTCGGCTGGCGCTTCATAGGACGGTTCCGGGACCACCAGGCTGCGTGACCCGGTGAACGCCATCACCGCGTGCTGCAACGCCAGTTTCGAACCGCAGAACACCTGTACCTGATCCGGTTTCAAACCGTGGTCGGCGGCGAACAGGTCGATCAACCGGTATTGCGCATCATAGGGGTAGCGCCCACACAGGCCGATACCTTCGCGCATGGCTTCGCGCGCCGCCGGGCTCGGGCCCCAGGGGCTTTCGTTGTAGTTGATGCGTGCCGGGCCGTCATTGGTAGCCGGGGAGGGTGATGCAGCGTTGGCCCAGTTGATCTGCCCGAGCAGCGGTAAGGCCATGCCCAGCCCCACCAGCGAGCGACGTGTCATTGCGGTCATGCGTCGACGTCCCTGTTGTCATTGGTCACTTCAGGGACGAAATGCACCCGCAGGAATTAATGATGGCAAATCGCTGCAGGTTGGTCGGCATCGACATTGTTGCAGCCAAACGCTTTGCGGCATGCTAAACCTTGCGTCCCAGCCTGCCACGAGAAACGCCTGGTGAAAGCCACCCGCCTGACCCTGATCTGCCATGCCCTGACCCAGGCCCAGAAGACCGGGCGCCTGCACTGTGCCGATGACGGTATCCTGCCGCTGGCGCAACCGCCGGCAGCTACCCTGCCCGCTGTGCAACTGCTGACTGCGCCGGAGCGGCGCGCTTGCGAGACGGCAGCATGGGTGTCGGGGACGGTGCAGGTCGAGCCGGCCTTGGCCGATTGTGACCTGGGGGGGTGGAAGGGGCTGGCATTGAAACAATTGCAGGCCGAGCGGCCTCAGGCACTCGCGCAATGGCTGCAGGATCCGGCAAGTGCGCCGCACGGGGGAGAGTCATTCGCCGCGCTTTGTCAGCGCGTGGCGAGCTGGCTGGCAAGCTTCGACAAGCCGGGCGAATGGCTGGCGGTAACCCACCCCATGGTCATCCGTGCCGTGCTGGTACAGGTGCTGGGCTGCCCGATGAGTGCCGGGCAGCGGATCGATGTGTTGCCGCTGTCACGTCTGGCGTTGAGCTTTACCGGGCAATGGCGGCTGCGCCTGGTTTGAGCTTCAGAACGCCAGCTTGTAGCCGATCAGCAGCAGCATCGCCGCCAGGCATGGGCGCAGCACGCGGTCGGAGATCCGCCCGGTGAGGTGGCTGCCAAGGTAGATACCCGGCAGCGAGCCCAGCAGCAGGTAGCCCAGCAGCGACCAGTCCATGTTGCCCATCCCCGCGTGGCCCAGGCCTGCGACCAGGGTAAGCGGCACGGCGTGAGCGATTTCGGTACCGACCAGGCGGCGGGTGACCAGGAACGGGTACAGCAGGAACAGCGCCACGGTACCCAGTGCACCTGCACCGATGGAGGTGAGGGTAACCATCACCCCCAGCACCACGCCAGTCAGCACGGTGAGGATGTTCAGGCTGCGATCACTGAGGTGGTAGTGGTCACCGGCATGGCGGCTGGCAAAGGCTTGCAGGCGTGATTTGAACAAGATGGCCAGTGCAGTCAGGATCAGCACCACCGCCAGGCCTTGCTTGATGATGGCGTTGAGCGCCGAGGTGTCGGTGTGCAGGGTGCTGAGGAACCACAAGGTCAGCGCTGCGGCAGGCACGCTGCCCAGGCTGAGCAGGCCGGTGATCTTCCAGTCGATGTTCTTCTGGCGCGCATGCACCCAGACACCACTGGCCTTGGTGATTGCCGCATAAAGCAGGTCGGTGCCGACAGCCGTAGCCGGGTTGATGCCAAACCACAGCAGGATCGGGGTCATCAGCGAGCCGCCACCGACGCCGGTCATGCCGACGATGAAACCCACAACCAGGCCAGCAATGGTGAAACCAAAAGAACCTACATCCATACGCTACTCGACTGCCCAACATTGCCCGTTATCGGATGCAGCCAGCATATAGATTTTTTTATAGCCAAATAGACTTGTTCGTTATTAGGTTATAACCGAGCCGGGTCAACGATCGGTCATCACCACCATCACCTGTGCATCGCCACCGTCCTCGCTCTCGGACAGGTAGATGTGCCCCACCTGGCTGTCGAAGTATGCCGTCTCCTGCGGCCCGATGCTCACGGCTTCGCCGGTCTCGAATTCGATGCGCACGCGCCCGCTTAGCACTAGCGCAAACTCCTGCCCGGGGTGGCGGATAAAATCGTCGAACTGGCCGCGTTCACGGGCGATGATGCGGGCATAGGCCGGGGTCATGCGGCGTTCGGGGAAGTCGCCGGCGATGGGGTGGTAATCGTAGGTGCCGGTCGAATAGCCCGCCGCCGCCGGCAACGAATCGACCACCACGGTCACCGGCACCGGGGCGCTGACCGTAGCGCCGGAGCGGAACAACTGAGCGATATCGACATTCAGGGCCCGGGCAGCGGCGGCGAGCTTTTCATAGCTGACCGATACCTGCGCCAGCTCCATCTTCGACAAGGTGGACAGCGGTACGCCACTGGCTTCGGACAATTGCTTGAGGGTCATCTGGCGCGCCTTGCGCACCTGGCGCAGGCGCTGGCCGACTACAGCACGGTCCAGCAGGGGTAGGGCAGCGGGCATTCAGGGCTCTCGGCATACGGCATTGGTCGGGCATCTTACCTTGGACACTTGCGCATTTCTAAATTCTCATATATTAGAATTCTCATAAATGATAATTGCCTGGCAGGAGCGTTCATGACCCCGACCTACGACACCCTCATCATCGGCGCCGGCATTGCCGGTGCCTCCCTGGGCTATCGCCTGGCCGGGCAACAGCGGGTACTGCTGCTGGAGCGTGAGTCGCAGCCTGGCTACCACTCGACCGGGCGTTCGGCCGCCATGTTCATGGAGGCCTACGGCACCCCGCAGATTCAGGCGTTGACCCGCGCCAGCCGGGCGTTCTACGAGTCACCACCGCAAGGGTTCTGCGAGCACCCGTTGCTGGAACCGCGTGGCTGCCTGTACGTGGCCAACGTGGAGCAGCGTGCGCTGCTTGAACAGACCCACGCGCAAAACCTGGCCAACGGCACCGAGGTCAGCCTGCTGGACCGCGATGCCGCCCTGGCCCTGGTGCCGAGCCTGCGTGGCGAAACTCTTGCCGGCGCGGTGCTTGAGCCGGGCGCCATGGACCTGGATGTGCATGCGCTGCACCAAGGCTTCTTGCGCGGCTATCGCGCCGCAGGTGGTGAGCTGCGTTGCAACGCCGAGCTGATCCAGGCCTGGTACCTGGACGACCTGTGGCAGGTGGAGCTGGGCGATGGCAGCCGGGTGCAGGCGCGCCAACTGGTGAATGCCGCGGGCGCCTGGGCCGACCGCGTGGCCGAGCAGTGCGGTGTGGACGTATCGGCCTGCAACCGTGCCGGCGCAGCGCGTTCACGTTCCCCGGCCCGGCAGACCAGGACTTCGCCCGCTGGCCAGCGGTGATCGGCGTTGACGAAAGCTTCTACTTCAAACCCGACGCCGGGCAGCTGCTGGGGTCACCGGCCAATGCCGACCCGGTCGAACCCCAGGATGCCGCCCCTGAAGAGTTCGATGTGGCTTTGGGTATCTACAATATCGAAGCCATGACCACCCTGGCGATTCGCCGCCCGAGCCACACCTGGGCCGGGCTGCGGTCGTTCGTCGCCGACGGCGACCTGGTGATCGGTTTCGATGCGCAAGCCCCCGCGTTCTTCTGGCTGGCGGCACAAGGTGGCTATGGCATCCAGTCGGCTGCGGGCGCCTCGCGCCTGGCTGCCGACTTGCTGCTTGGCCAGCCCGTGTGTCCTGGCCTTGTCCGCCAGGGTGTGGCGCCCGAGCGCCTGTCCCCGGCCCGTTTCCAGCAACCTTGAAAGGAACATCCCATGAGCAATGACATCCAGCGTTTCCCTAGCAGCCTGCCGTTCCCGTTCTCCCGTGCAGTGAAGGCGGGTGGTTTCCTGTTTCTCTCCGGCCAGGTGCCCATGACTGCCAGCGGCGAAGTCGTGCGCGGTGACATCCAGGCCCAGACCCGCGCTGCCTGCGAACGTATCGCCGAAAGCCTGGCGGCGTGCGGTGCGCGTTTCGACCAGGTGGTAAAGGCCACGGTGTGGCTGTCGGACATGAGCCACTTCGCCGGTTTCAACGAGGTGTACAAGGAATTCTTCGGTGCGGCGCTGCCGGTGCGTTCGACCGTGGCCTCGGCATTGGCGCTGGGGGTGGACGTGGAAATCGAAGTGCAGGCGTTTGTCGGCGAAGCATGACCGAAGCACGAACCCATGTGGGAGCGGGCGTGCCCGCGAAAGAGCCCACACAGTGGATGGCACCGGTTTTGCCGGTGTTCGCGGGCACGCCCGCTCCCACATGGATTGCGCAAGCCTTGAGATTTCGGAGCAAGACAGCTGCTCCTGCAAAAGGCATGCGGTGGCGGTAAGACAACAACAATAAATCCAGAGGTTCACATGCAAGAGCAACTGAAGATTGCCGGCGCATTTGTCGGCGTGATCGTGGGGGCGGGGTTCGCTTCGGGGCGGGAACTGTTGTTGTTCTTTGTCGATTTCGGCGTGTGGGGGCTGGTTGGCGCCATGGTCAGCGCGGCCCTGTTCACCTTCCTCGGGATGGCCTTGGCCGGCTTGGGCAACCGCCAGCAGGCCACCTCGCACAAGGATGTGATCCAGGCCATCTGCGGCCGTCACCTGGGCCTGTTCGTCGACTGGCTGATCACCTTCTTCATGTTCGCCGTCACCGTGGTCATGCTGGCCGGTGGTGGTGCGTTACTGGAGCAGCAGTTCGGCATACCGGCGTTGACCGGTAGCGTGCTGGTGACGCTGGTGGTGGTGGGCATCGTCTGCCTGGACGTGCGCAAGGTGATTCTGGCCATTGGCGCCATCACTCCGCTGTTGATCCTGGTGGCGTCAGCCATTGCCTTGTATGCCGTGTTCACCCGCGAGCAAAGCTTCGCTGCGCTCGATCACCTGGCCAGCCAGCAGCAGGCCGGCACCCGTCACTGGCTGCTGGGTGCATTTTTGTATGTGTCGTACAACATCGTTGCGGGTGCGCCGATACTCGCTATTCTGGGCGGCTCGGCCAAGGGGGAGAAAACCGCAGTGTGGGGCGGTTTGCTGGGCGGCGCGGCGTTGGGCGGCCTGATGCTGGTGATGAGTGCCGGCCTGCTGTCACGCCTGGACAGCGTGGCCGACCTGCCCATGCCGATGCTGTCGATTGCCAACGAAGTGTCGCCGTTGCTGGGGCTGGTGATGTGCCTGATCATCTTCGGCATGATCGTCAATACCGCGGTGGGTACGTTGTTTTCGTTCCTTTCGCGGCTGCTGCCGGCGGGCACGGCGAAGTTCCGCTGGGGCTCGGTGTTAACCGGTGCGGTGGCGTTTGCCTGCAGCCTGGTGGGGTTCATCAGCCTGGTGGGTGAGGTGTACCCGTTGTTTGGCTACCTGGGGTTCGTGCTGATGGCGGCGGTGTTGCTGGCGTGGGTGCGGCGGGGTAGGGCTGCGAAAGCGGTTACAGCTTAAGGGGGCGCAAAGCGCCCCCCCAGGCCATCAGATCCTGAAACTGCCGACCAGCTGCTTCAAGCGCCCGGCCTGCTGGGCCAGTTGGTCGCAATGGCGCAGGGTTTCATTGAGGTTTTCCACCCCTTGCTGGTTCAGGGCGTTGATCTGGGTGATGTCCAGGTTGAGGCTCTCGACCACGGCGGTCTGCTCTTCGGTAGCGGTCGCCACCGACTGGTTCATGCCATCGATTTCGCCGATGCGCTGGGTGACGCTGGCCAGGCGTACGCCGGCCTGGTTGGCCACCTGCACGGTCTGCTCGCTGGACACCTGGCTGGTGTTCATGGTGTGCACCGCTTCGCGCGAGCCTACTTGCAGGCTGGTGATCATGCGGTGGATCTCTTCCGCCGATTCCTGGGTGCGGTGCGCCAGGTTACGCACTTCGTCGGCCACCACGGCAAAGCCACGGCCGGCTTCACCGGCACGGGCTGCCTCGATCGCGGCGTTCAGTGCCAGCAGGTTGGTCTGCTGCGAGATGCCCTTGATCACGTCGAGGATCTTGCCGATTTCGTCGGTGCTGGCGTTGAGTGTTTCGATCTGCGCGCAGGACTCGCTGATGCGCTGCGACAGCGCGGTCATGGCGCTGATCGCTTCTTCGACCACTTCACGCCCACCGTGGGCCTGTTCGCTGGCGCCACTGGCATGCTGCGACGCATCGGCGGCGTTACGGGCGATTTCCTGGGTAGCGGCGCCCAGCTCGTTGATGGCTGCAGCCACGCTGTTGGTGCGCATGCTCTGTTCTTCAGAGCCGCTGATCGATGCGTTGGACGCGCTGACCACTTTTTCCGACAGGTCATGCACCAGGCGGGTGGCCGAAGACACTTCGCTGATCGAGGCATGGATGCGCTCGACAAAGCGGTTGAACGAAGTGGCCAGCTCGCCGAATTCGTCCTTGTTCTGCACGGTCAGGCGGCGGGTAAGGTCACCTTCGCCCTCGGCGATGTCGCGCATGGCGCGGCCCATGGTGGTCAGCGGGCTCATCAGCACCGGGATCAGCAGGCCTAGCACGCCGGCGATGGCTGCCACGGCAATCAGCATGGCGATGATCGCGGAGGTGCGGAACTGGCTGAGTGCGGCGTAAGCCTTGTCCTTGTCGATCGACAGGCCGATGTACCACTGTGCAGACGGCAGGCCGGCCACCGGGGCGAAGGAGATGATGCGCTCCTGGCCGTTGAGGGTGACATCCTGCATGCCGGCGGCAACCCGCAGGTTACTGCCTGGGTAGATGTCCTTGAGGTTCTTCATCACCTGGTCTTTGTCGGGGCTGACAATCACCTGGCCGTTGGCGTCGGCCAGGAAGGCGTGGCCGATGCCGCCGAAGTCGACCGAGTTGATGATCTCGACCAGGGTATCGAGGGTCACGTCACCGCCGACCACCCCGACCAGCTCGCCATTGCTCTTGCTCTTCACCGGTGTGGCGATGGTCACCATCAGGCCACCGACCGCGCCTTGGTACGGGGCGGTCAGCACGGTTTGCCCGGCGCTGGCGGCGGCGCCATACCATGGGCGCTGGCGGGGGTCGTAACCGGCAGGCATCTGGGCATCAGGGCGCTGGGTGAACACACCGTTGGCCTGGCCCAGGTAAGTGAACAGGAAATTACGCGTGTAGGACGGCTGCTCGATCAGCCCGGCCAAGGTCTCGCCGGCACCTTGCTGGCCGATATCCTGGGCCAGGTTTTCCAGTACCAGGATGCGCCCGCTCATCCAGTTCTGCACGCTGCTGGCGGTCAGTGCGCCGGCTTGTTGCACCGAAGCTTCGATGTTCTGGCGGATGGTGTTGCGTTGCAGGTAGTCGTTGTAGAGCGTGAACAGGGCAAATGCCAGGACGACGACGCCGCAGGCGCTGAGCAGGATCTTGTGGCGAAATTTCAGGTTCATGTTTCGAGACCTTGAGCCAATGAGGGGAGGGCGCAGCGCACTCATGACGCGCTGCGGGGCCTGTCGACCGAGATATCGGCTCACGGGCTAAAAGATTGAAGTGCTTACAGAAATTTCTTACGGTCGTTTCGACAGACGGTATTCAGTGGCGACTCAGTTGCTCGATCAGCAACCGTGCGGCTTGCTGCAGCGGCTGTTGTTTTCGCCACAGGATGTGCACCGGCAGCTGCAGTTCGTTGCGCGTATTGCGAAAATCCAGGCGCACCAGGCGCCCGCTGGCCAGCAGCGGCGTAACCCGCGACAGCGGCAGGTCGCCCCAGCCAAGGCCCGCTTCTACCATCTGCAATGCCAGGTCGAAGCTGTCGGTGGACCAGTGCGTCGCGCCGATCAGCGGGCGCGGGTCGGCCAGCGGCAGGTCGCGGCTGCGCACCAGAATCTGCCGTACCCGGGTCAGGTCTTCCAGGTAGTGGATACGCCCCTCGCGCAAGGCCGGATGGGTGGGTGACAGGGTGGCCACCAGCGATTCCATACCGATGTGCTGGAAACCCCGGCGGGCGTCGACCTGCAGGCCTGCAAAGGCTACGCAGAGGTCGGCACGGCCGCTGTCCAGCAGGTGCAGGGCTTGCTCCTGTGGGGCGCTGAGCAGGGCGATGTCCAGCAGCGGGTGGCGCTCGCCGAGTTGGGCGATGGCGGCCAGCAACGGCCGGTGGTCGATGTCGGGTACCACGGCCAGGGTCAGGCTGCTTTCCAGCCCTTGGGACAACTCCAGGGCGTGTACCTGCAGCAGCCCCAGTTGTTCGCCAATCAGCCTGGCATGGGGTTCGAGGGCCAGGGCCTGTGCGGTCGGGCGAACTTCACGTGGGCCCCGTTCGAACAGGCTATAGCCCAGTTCCGCCTCAAGGTTGCCAATGGCCATGCTCACCGCCGAAGGCACCCGCTGAAGGGCGCGCGCAGCCGCGGAAAACGAGCCGCGATCAAGCACGGCAAGGAACAACTGGATATTGTCGCTGGAAAAGTTCATGTCAGCCTCCTGTCAGTAGATCTGACAGCTGCTGACTTTTGCTGTCAAGCATGGTGAAGCATGATCGCACCCCATCGCTTTTGTCATTGGAGGTAACCCCGGGTGCAGGGACTGAAACGCAAACTGGTCTACGTGACTTTCTATGAACTGATCGGGCTGTGCATGTCGACGCTGGGGCTGGCCTACCTGTCCGACACCGAGGCGTCGCACACCGGACCGCTGGCGGTCATGATCACCACCATTGCCATGCTCTGGAACCTGGCCTACAACACCTTGTTCGAATACTGGGAAAGCCGCCAGGCCAAGCGCGGGCGTAGCGTGGCGCGGCGGGTGGCGCATGCCATTGGTTTTCAGCTGACCCTGGTGGTGTACCTGATTCCGTTGATTGCCTGGTGGCTGGACATGACGCTGGTGGAGGCGTTGCTGGTGGACATGGCGTTCATCCTGCTGGTGCCTTGCTACACCTTTGCCTACAACTGGGCATTTGACCGGCTGTTCGGGTTGCCAGACTCGGCCACGGCAACCCCTACGGCGGCAGGCGTATGATCAAAGGTTCCTGCTGCTGCTTCACTTGCTGCTCCACAGGTTGTTCAGCCGGCCGCGGCAGACTGGCCAGCAAGCTGTCCTCAACCTGCCCCGACAGGTAGTACACCCCCGCCATGGCCCCGCTCTGGCGGTTTTCCATCAGCTCCTGCCATTCCTGGTTCAGCGCCACGTTGAGGATCACCCGCAACTGCTCGACCATCTCTGGATGATCGCGGTCATGGGTCATCATGCCGTAGCCGGCCGCCGCGATCGAAATCATCGCCCCCGCCACCTTGCCCACTGCCGACGCCACGGCACTGGCGATCCCACGCGGGGCGAGGGTGGCGCCGAGCTTTTCGCTGGCGCGGGTGGCCACTGAGCCAAGCCCGACGTCAGTCTGCCCAGGGCCTTTGCTGGCCAGTTGGTGCAGGTGCTGGCGCATGGCTTGCCAGGCCGGTTGCTGGTCCAGCGACTTGGCCCTTAGCAGTTGATACAGGCTGGCATTGCGCGCATCCGGGGGGCCCAAATGTATGGCGGGAATGCGATTGAGGCGCTGGCTGAACTGCTCGGGGGGCGCGTTGTAGCGGCTGATGATGGCCGGTAATTGCTGGCCAAGCAGTTGCAGGTACAACTCGCAGGCGCGGTCGCGGATGCCCTCGGGGTTGATCTGTTCGGCCACCGGCTCGATCACCCGCTCGTGATACTGCTCCTGCAGGTACAGGGCGAGGCGTTTTTCTGCAGGCTCCCGGCCTTCGCCGCTGTCGAGCTTGTACCAGGCCACCTTGAGGGTGAGCCACTGCTGGGTCCAGTACCCGGTAAACCAGGGGATGAAGTCGCTTTCGGTGCGCTGCTGCACCTGCTCCTTCCACACCCGCATGGAGCGCCGGGCATAGTCGTTGGCCGAGCCGGCGGCGCCGGCCGAGGCATCGATCAGTTCCTGGTCGATGCGTTGCCAGGCGGCGGGGGTGAGTACTACAGGCGGAGGCGGGGCAGGCGGGCGCTTGCTTGCGCAGGCGCCGAGGGCCAGCAGAAGGCACAGCAATATAAGTGTTCTGGAACTCACGCGACCGCCTCCCTGGTAGAGGCTGGGGTGGTGTTTCGAGTATAGGGGCGGCAGTGAGCGACTGCCGTGCAGCCCATCGCCCCGGCAACGCGCTCCTACAGGGGATGGCGTAATTACGCCAGATCGAGTTTTTCTTCCAGGCGGTCCAGGTGCTTGTGCATCAAGCCCAGCGCTGCCTCGGCATCGCCTTGTTCCACGGCATCGATGATGGCCTCATGCTCTTCCCACGCACAGTGGTCGCAGCACGGTGATTCGTAGCGGGCAATGATCAGCGAGGTCATCGGCACCAGGCCATTGAGAAAGCGCGCCAGTGGTGCATTGGCAGCCACTTGCGCCAGTTTCAGGTGAAACTCGCCGCCCAGGCGGATCGCCGCACAACGTTCACCGCTTTCGTGGTGCTGGCGTTCGCGTTCTACCAGTTGCCGCAGTTGGCGCACCTGAGCCGGCCGGGCACGCTGGGCGGCCAGGGTAATCAGCGTGGTTTCGGCCAGGCGCCGGGCGCTGAGTACCTGGCGCGCCTGGTCCGGGTCGGGCGCGGCCAGGTGCGCGGTGTGGCTGGGGCGCTGCACCACTACCTGCTGGTCGCTAAGGCGCCCGAGCACACGGCGGATCACGGTGCGGCTGACGCCAAAGGCATGGCCCAGCGCCTGCTCGGGCAACAGTGCGCCCGGTGGCAAGCGCTGTTCGAGAATGGCGTCGAACAGCCGCGGGTAGATCTGCTCGGCCGACAGGCGGGTTTCGCCAGACGCGAGCAGGGCAGGCAAATGGGGGGCGGCGTTCATGGGCGCTCTCCTGGGGTCATGGGTGCGGGTGTTCGTCCGGGATGTTCAGCGAAATGCCCATGCGTTGGCCTTCGGCCAGAATGTGCTGGCGCATCTGGGTGCTGGCCTGGGCACTGTTGCGTTCACGTATGGCGCGCACCACGGCTTCGTTTTCCTTCAGCCGCGCCGCCAGGTGCTCTGGCGAGTTGCGCAGCATGTCGGCGCTTTGCTTGAGGGCATTGCCGGTCTGCTGCACCACACTCTGGAAAATCGGGTTGGTGGTGAGGGCGAACAACGCCTCATGGAAGGCGATGTAGGCTTTTACCCCGGCTTCGCTGTCATCGGCCTCCAGTGCTTCGCGCATGTCCATCAGGGTGAGACGCAACTGGCCGATGTCCTGGCTGTTGGCCGATTGCGCCACCAACCCGACAATGAAGGGTTCCAGGGTGTAGCGCAGCTCCAGCACATCGGCCAGGCTGGCTGCGGCACTGGTGTCCATGCCCTGTTCCACGGTAACGGCGTCGGCATCCAGTACCAGCACGCCCTTGCCCGGCAGCGAGCGCACCAGGCCAAGGGTTTCCAGCACAGTCACCGCTTCGCGCAAGCTGGGGCGGCTGATGCCCAGTTGTTCAGCCAGCTCGCGCTGGCCCGGCAGCATGTCGCCGGTGCGCCATTGGCCCCGGGCCAGGGCCTGGCGCAGTTTTTCCACCACTGAGTTGACGACGGTCGATGAGCTGATCACGGTTCGCTCCTGCAAGGGCCGGCGTTACCGGCGGCCGCTTTGCTTCAGAATTCCTGTTGATGGTGCGTGTTGGTCTGCTTGCGCGGCGTGGGCGTGAAGCCCAGCTTGCCGTCGAGCACGTTTTGCGCACGCTCCAGGTCAATGTCCTTTTCCCAGCGGGCGATGGCCACGGTGGCCACGCAGTTGCCGATCAGGTTGGTCAGCGCCCGGCCGATGCCCATGAACCAGTCCACTGCCAGCACCAGCACCAGGCCGACCACCGGAATTGCCGGCACGGCGGTCAGGGTGGCGGCGAGGATCACCAGCGCCGAGCCTGGGATGCCGTGAGCACCCTTAGAAGTCACCAGCGACACCAGCAGGATGGTCAGCAGGTCGGTCATTTCCAGCGGTGTGTCGGTGGCATTGGCAATGAACACGATGGCCAGGGTCAGGTAGATGGAAAAACCATCGAGGTTGAACGAGTAACCGGTAGGGATTACCAGGCCGACCGTGGAACTGCCGATCCCCAGATGCTCCAGCTTGCGCATGATCTGTGGCAGCACGGCGTCGGAGGACGCGGTGCCCAGGACGATGGTCAGCTCTTCACGCAGGTACTTGATCAACGGCAGCAGCTTCAGCCCGGACAGGCGCATCACGGTACCCAGCACGATCAGCACGAAGCCGGCGCAGGTGAGGTAGAACAACGCCACCAGCCCGCCCAGGTGTTGCAGCGATTCCAGGCCGTATTTGCTAGTGGTGAAGGCGATGGCGCCGAACACGCCGATGGGGGCCAGGCGCACGATCATGCCCATGATGCGGAAGATCACGTGGCTTAGTTCGTTGATCAGCCGCGAGATGCCGGCTGCCGAATCACCCACCAGATTCAGCGCGCTGCCGAACAGCACCGAGAACAGCAGCACCTGGAGAATGTTGTTGTCGGCAAAGGCGCCGATCACCGAGGTGGGGATCAGGTCCATGAAGAACGCCGTGGCGCCATGGATGTGCTGGCCGCGCTCGGCCAGGCCGTTGGCGTCCGCGCTGGACAGCTGGTCCAGGTGAATGTTGGCGCCAGTGCCGATGCCACTGCTGAAGGCGAACACCAGGCCGATCACCAGCGCCAGGGTGGTCAGGACTTCAAAGTAGATCACCGACTTCAGGCCGATGCGCCCGACTTTTTTCAGGTCGCCTGCGCCCGAAATGCCGCTGACTACCACGCAGAACACGATCAGGCCGATGAGCATCTTGATCAGCTTGATAAAGCCGTCGCCCAAGGGTTTGAGTTGCAGGGAAAGGTCGGGGAAGCTGAGGCCGCAGGCGATGCCGAGGGCAAGGCCGAGCACGACTTGCAGGAATATCGAACGCGAGCACCATTTGAGCATGGGAGGAGTCTCTGATCGGTGTCCTTGCTTCGGTAGCCGCACGGGGCGAAAGAGCGCAGGACTTAATTATTGTGGTCTTACCGGTTTGTTCAGCGCGAAGCCATAAAAGCGCGAAAAAACCGGGATTGCAAGGTTTTTTGGCCTTACCGGTCTGACCAGTTGTGGGGCAATCTGGCCTGCCAGGCTCTAGTTCGGTGCGTGCCTTGAAAGGGGCTCGTATGAATATTTGCAGGGCATGGCCAGGGCCTTGATCACTTGTGCAATCAGCTTGCCAAGCACGCTGGCGACCGTGAAATCATAGATAACGGCATGATCAGTAAGGTTTATTCGCTTTATGTGGTGGGATGGACAGCCCGCAGTCTCCTGGCCACACCGGTTGACGTTGCTGGCGCAAGCCTTGGCCCTGCCATTGGCCGGTGGGCTGCTGGCGCTGGGCGCCAACCAGCTGTGGCCTGGCCTGGCGGGGCAGGGGCTGACCGTTGGGCTGTTCCTGGCCTATGGGCTGTGGATGCGCAACGCCTTCGGGCGCCAGATACAGAAGGTGATCGAGGGTGCTGGAGATGCCTTCGCCGACCCGGTCGCAGCCTTGACCTACAGCGACCTGCCGGGCACTGCAGGGCACTGCAGGGCAACTGCAACTGATGCTGATCAGCGAAGAGGCACGGCTGAAAACCGCATTGACGCGGTTGAGCGACCTGGCCGCGCAAATGGCCGAAGCTGCCCACGATGCCGGGCAGTTGTCGCGCAGCACCGAGGCGGCATTGCTGGATCGATGCAAAAAACGTAGGGGCGCTACGCTAATGCCAGTCAGTTAAGCCATATCGGGCCGCTTTGCGGCCCATCGCTGGCAAGCCAGCTCCCAGAGGGGCTGCGCAAAGCTTGAGATTTGCGCGGCACCTGTGGGAGCGGGCAAGCCCGCGAAGAGGCCAGGGCAGCCACCGAGAAATCACAGGCAAAAAAAACGGCACCTGCCAGTGGTGCCGTTTTTTCTTCACGCTCGATTACTTGTGCAGCTCTTCTGCCGCATACAGCGTGTTTTCCAGCAGGCAAGCGCGGGTCATCGGCCCTACGCCACCCGGCACCGGCGTGATCCAGCCCGCGCGCGGCAGGGCGGTCTCGTAGACCACATCGCCGACCAGCTTGCCGTCTTGCTGGCGGTTGATGCCCACGTCGATGACGATGGCGCCTTCCTTGACCCACTCACCCTTGACCAGCCCCGGCTTGCCGGCAGCCACGACCACCAGGTCGGCACGCCCGACATGGCCGGCCAGGTCCTTGGTGAAACGGTGGCAAACGGTAACGGTGCAACCGGCCAGCAGCAGTTCCATGGCCATCGGGCGACCCACGATGTTGGAAGCGCCGACGATGACTGCATTCATGCCGTACAGGTCCTGACCGGTGCTTTCCAGCAGGGTCATGATGCCTTTTGGCGTGCATGGGCGCAGCAGCGGGATACGCTGGGCCAGGCGGCCAATGTTGTAAGGGTGGAAACCGTCCACATCCTTGTCCGGGCGAATGCGTTCAAGCAGCAGCGAGGCGTCCAGGTGAGCCGGCAACGGCAGTTGCAGCAGGATGCCGTCGACAGCCGGGTCGTCATTGAGGCGGTCGATCAGCTCGGTCAGGGCCTGCTGCGTGGTTTCGCTGGGCAGGTCGAATGCCTGCGAAATGAAGCCGACCTCTTCGCAGTCCTTGCGCTTGTGCGAGACATAGACTTGGGAGGCGGGGTCGGTGCCGACCAGGATCACTGCCAGGCCCGGGGTACGCAGGCCTTGCTGGCGACGCTCCACGACACGTTGAGCGATCTGCTTGCGCAGGTTGGCGGCGATCGCCTTGCCATCGATTAGGTGTGCAGTCATAGACGCGTGATTAACCATCGAGAAGGAAACAATAAAGAGGGCGCATTCTCGCACGACACGGCCAATGGGCAAAGGCGGGTGGTCGGGCAAATCCCCTAACCCCTTAAATAATTTAAATTTTTTTTAAAAAGGTGTTGACGACTTACAGGGCCGACTATAAGATTCGCCGCACTTGTCGGGCACAGCCTAGCACTGGTTGGCTAAGTCGGGCAGAATGAGTGGTTTAGCAGTTCGCTGTTAAGGTCTCGTTCGGTTAGGCTTCAAGCTTAAGCGCCCGTAGCTCAGCTGGATAGAGCATCCGCCTTCTAAGCGGATGGTCGCAGGTTCGAGTCCTGCCGGGTGCGCCATTAGGCAGCTTTGGCAAGCAAGTAGGCTGTAATGCAATATGGTGGGCGTAGCTCAGTTGGTAGAGCGCTGGATTGTGATTCCAGTTGTCGTGGGTTCGATTCCCATCGTCCACCCCATATTCTTCAAGGGCGCCTCGATAGCATCTGGCGCCTTTGTTTTAAGCGTTACGCGGACGTGGTGAAATTGGTAGACACACTGGATTTAGGTTCCAGCGGCGCAAGCTGTAAGAGTTCGAGTCTCTTCGTCCGCACCATGCTTCTGTAAGGTTGTACCGCAACATCGTAATACCGCAATATGGTGGGCGTAGCTCAGTTGGTAGAGCGCTGGATTGTGATTCCAGTTGTCGTGGGTTCGATTCCCATCGTCCACCCCATATTCTTGAAAAGGCGCCTTGATCGTGAGATCGGGCGCCTTTTTTGTTTTTTGGGGTCGTGTGGCTGTGGTGTGCATGCCTTGAATGGTATGGCGCCTGTGAGGCCGGGCGCCGCCCGCGCGGCGCTTCGCGGGACAAGCCCGCTCCCACATTTGTTGCAACGTGGCCATGCCTGAGGGAGAGGGGTTGCCCGCCTTGGTGTATGTCTCGAGACAGGTGGGGCGACGGATGCGCCAGTCGAGAAATCCAGTCAGGGCAACCAGGCTGGCGACTATGGCCTGACAGGTTCGGCACGTTGCAATAAATGTGGGAGCGGCGGTGCGGCGATCCGACTTGTCCCGCGAAGCGCCGCGCGGGCGGCGCTCGATCTCGCAGGCGCCACAAGGCTCAAGCCAAAACGTTCGCAATTCCCCCTTGCAATCCTCTAGTGACACCCCAATAAAAGCTGTTAGATTTCAGCCGGTTGAAACATCGGCCCATTTGGCCGGTAGAGGAACAGCCCGATGATCGCAAAAGAATCCCGTCAGGCCCTGGCGCTACAGCGCTTTGCCGAAGCCAATCCGCAGCTGCTTGAGGAGATCCGCGAGCTGGATGCGCGCGAGCAAGCCCAGCAGATCGAGTGGGCGTTCGAGGATGCAGCCGACGAGCAGGGTATTCAGCCCTGGGAACTGGCGCTGCAATTGATCGCCGAAACCCCGGAGCAGCTGAAGGCCATGCGCCTGGAAACGCACCGTGAGGTGGCCGAGGCGCTGGGGCTGCAATGGGAAGAGTACTGCCAGTTCAACGAAGTCGATCCTGAATAAAGGAAACGAAGCCGTTGTTGGTGGTTGTTTGACAAGGTATTTCGGCAGCGGGGCACCCCGGTGTCGTGCGGCCCTTATTGAAACAGGCTCGGCGGTAAGCCGTGCGGGCCTTGAAAGTTAATCGACCGGCGTGGTTTCCCGTCGTCCCGTGTGGGGTGACTTCTGCTGCGCGACTCACTAGAATGCTTGCCCTTGATTCTGGAGTCGGGCTAACGCCGGCTAACGTCTGTGCAACGAGGAATATCCATGCAAGTTTCTGTTGAAAACACTTCCGCTCTCGAGCGCCGCATGACCATCGCCGTTCCGGCCGAGCGCGTCGAGAACGAAGTCAACAAGCGTCTGCAGCAGACTGCCAAGCGCGCCAAGATCGCGGGCTTCCGTCCTGGCAAAGTGCCAATGAACGTGATCCGTCAGCGCTTCGAAGCTGACGCTCGTCAAGAGGCTTTCGGTGACCTGGTCCAGGCTTCCTTCTACGAAGCCATCGTCGAGCAGAAACTGAACCCGGCTGGCGCTCCGTCCGTAGAGCCAAAATCCTTCGAAAAAGGCAAGGATCTGGAATTCGTCGCCGTCTTCGAAGTGTTCCCTGAGTTCACTGTTGCTGGCCTGGAGTCGATCAACGTCGAGCGCCTGAGCGCCGAAGTGGCTGACGCCGACCTGGACAACATGCTGGAAGTGCTGCGCAAGCAGAACACCCGCTTCGAGGCCGTCGAGCGCGCCGCGCAGAACGACGACCAGGTCAACATCGATTTCGTCGGCAAGGTCGACGGTGAAGTGTTTGCCGGTGGTTCGGCCAAAGGCACCCAGCTGGTACTGGGCTCCGGCCGCATGATCCCAGGCTTCGAAGAAGGCCTGGTTGGCGCCAAGGCTGGCGAAGAGCGCGTTGTCAACGTGACTTTCCCAGAGGACTACCAGAACCTGGACCTGGCTGGCAAAGCCGCCGAGTTCACCATCACCGTCAACAGTGTTGCCGCCCCTGCGCTGCCAGAGCTGAACGAAGAGTTCTTCGCCCAGTTCGGCATCAAGGAATCGACCCTGGAAGGCTTCCGCACCGAAGTTCGCAAGAACATGGAGCGTGAACTGCGTCAGGCGATCAAGACCAAGGTGAAGAACCAGGTCATGGACGGTCTGCTGGCCGCCAACCCGATCGAAGTGCCGAAAGCCCTGCTGGAAAACGAAGTCAACCGTCTGCGCGTGCAGGCTGTTCAGCAGTTCGGTGGCAACATCAAGCCTGAGCAGCTGCCAGTCGAGCTGTTCGAAGAGCAAGCCAAGCGCCGCGTAGTGCTGGGCCTGATCGTGGCCGAAGTGGTCAAGCAGTTCGAACTGAAGCCGGACGACGCCAAGGTTCGCGAGATGATCGAAGAAATGGCTTCGGCCTACCAGGAGCCTGATCAGGTCATCGCCTGGTACTACAAGAACGACCAGCAAATGAACGAAGTGCGTTCGGTTGTGCTGGAAGAGCAAGTTGTAGATACTGTTCTGCAGAAAGCGACTGTGACCGACAAGTCGGTCTCGTACGAAGAAGCCGTAAAACCAGTTGAGGCTCCTGCCGCTGCTGAGTAACAGGCTACTCTCGTAGGAAACCCCCACAAGCCAGCCTTCGCGCTGGCTTGTGCGTATTCAAGCCATGACTATTTGGGAGTGAGCGCAGGACATGTCCCGCAATTCTTATATTCAGCAGAGCTCTGACATCCAGGCCGCAGGCGGTCTGGTCCCGATGGTTATCGAGCAGTCCGCCCGTGGCGAACGCGCCTATGACATCTACTCGCGTCTGTTGAAGGAGCGAGTGATCTTCCTGGTAGGTCCTGTAGAAGACTACATGGCCAACCTGGTGGTGGCGCAGATGCTGTTCCTTGAGGCGGAAAACCCGGACAAGGATATCCATCTTTACATCAACTCCCCTGGCGGTTCGGTGACTGCAGGCATGTCGATCTACGACACCATGCAATTCATCAAGCCGGATGTCTCGACCATCTGCATCGGCCAGGCCTGCAGCATGGGTGCCTTCCTGTTGACTGCGGGTGCCAAGGGCAAGCGTCACTGCCTGCCTAACTCGCGGGTGATGATTCACCAGCCGCTGGGCGGCTTCCAGGGCCAGGCTACCGACATCCAGATCCACGCCCAGGAAATCCTCAGCATCAAGGCGCGTCTCAACGAGCTGCTGGCCTACCATACCGGCCAGGATCTCGAGACCATTCAGCGTGATACTGAGCGTGACAACTTCATGAGCGCCTCGCGCGCGGCCGAGTACGGCCTGATCGACTCGGTCTACGACAAGCGGCAACTGGCCTCCTGAACCGGGGTGCCAGAGCAGGCAGGCGCCCAAAGCGCCTACCTGCGGACTTGAAAAAGCCCGCAATTGCCTTCATCTTGTGTTGCAAGCCTACCGGATTGGATCGATCGAATGACTGACACCCGTAACGGCGAGGACAGCGGCAAATTGCTCTATTGCTCCTTCTGCGGCAAAAGCCAGCACGAAGTGCGCAAATTGATTGCCGGGCCCTCGGTATTTATCTGCGACGAGTGCGTCGACCTGTGCAATGACATCATCCGTGAGGAGGTGCAGGAAGCCCAGGCCGAGAGCAGCGCGCACAAATTGCCTTCGCCGAAAGAAATCAGCGGCATCCTTGACCAGTACGTCATTGGTCAGGAGCGCGCGAAAAAGGTGCTGGCCGTAGCGGTGTATAACCACTACAAGCGCCTGAACCAGCGTGACAAGAAGGGCGACGAAGTCGAACTGGGCAAGAGCAACATCCTGCTCATCGGGCCGACTGGCTCGGGCAAGACCCTGCTCGCCGAAACCCTTGCACGGCTGTTGAACGTACCGTTCACCATTGCTGACGCCACCACCCTGACCGAAGCCGGTTATGTGGGTGAGGACGTCGAGAACATCATTCAGAAGCTGTTGCAGAAGTGCGACTACGACGTGGAAAAGGCCCAGATGGGCATTGTCTACATCGACGAAATCGACAAGATTTCGCGCAAGTCGGACAACCCGTCCATTACCCGTGACGTTTCGGGCGAGGGCGTGCAGCAGGCACTGCTGAAGCTGATCGAAGGCACTGTGGCCTCGGTCCCGCCGCAAGGCGGCCGTAAGCACCCGCAACAGGAATTCCTGCAGGTTGATACCCGCAATATCCTGTTCATTTGCGGTGGCGCCTTCTCGGGCCTGGAAAAGGTCATCCAGGGCCGTTCCACCAAGGGTGGCATCGGTTTTGGCGCCGAAGTACGCAGCAAGGAAGAGGGCAAGAAGGTTGGTGAGTCCCTGCGTGAGGTCGAGCCGGACGATCTGGTCAAGTTTGGCCTGATTCCGGAGTTCGTTGGCCGTTTGCCGGTGCTGGCTACCCTCGACGAGCTGGACGAGGCTGCTTTGATGCAGATCCTCACCGAGCCGAAGAACGCCTTGACCAAGCAGTATGCCAAGCTGTTCGAGATGGAAAGCGTCGACCTCGAGTTCCGCAGCGATGCGCTCAAGGCTGTCGCTCGCAAGGCCCTGGAGCGCAAGACCGGCGCCCGTGGCCTGCGTTCGATCCTCGAAGGCGTCCTGCTCGACACCATGTACGAAATTCCTTCGAAGAAGGATGTCAGCAAGGTGGTGATCGACGAGAGCGTCATCGATGGTAGCTCGCAGCCGCTGATGATCTACGAGAACAGCGAGCCACAAGCCAAGGCCGCGCCAGACGCCTGATCCAGGTAAAGGCCGGTTGATGGTTGCAAGCAAGGAAGGGGCCTACGGGCCCCTTTCTGCTTTTCCTGCGCTAGCGCTTGTAATTTCCCAAGCGTGCCCCCACATTAGGTCCAAGCATCATTTCCACCGGTTTCCGGCCATAAGGCCGCTGTAGAGGCGAAATCATGAAGACCACCCTCGACTTGCCTCTTTTGCCATTGCGCGATGTCGTTGTTTACCCGCACATGGTTATCCCGCTGTTCGTGGGGCGCGAAAAGTCCATCGAAGCCCTTGAGGCAGCGATGACGGGCGAAAAGCAGATCCTCCTGCTGGCCCAGAAGAACCCAGCCGACGACGACCCGGGTGAAGACGCCCTGTACCGCGTCGGTACCGTCGCCACCGTACTGCAATTGCTGAAGCTGCCAGACGGCACCGTCAAGGTGCTGGTCGAGGGCGAGCAGCGCGGCGCCGTGGAGCGTTTTACCGAAGTAGAAGGGCACATCCGTGCCGAAGTCTCCCTGATCGACGAAACCGACGCTGCCGAGCGCGAGTCGGAAGTGTTCGTGCGCACGTTGCTCTCGCAATTCGAGCAGTACGTGCAGCTGGGCAAGAAAGTCCCTGCCGAAGTGCTGTCTTCGCTGAACAGCATCGAAGAGCCGGGGCGGCTGGTCGACACCATGGCCGCACATATGGCCCTGAAGATCGAGCAGAAGCAGGAAATTCTCGAAATTGTCGACCTGACCACGCGCGTCGAGCATGTGCTGGCGCTGCTGGATGCCGAAATCGATCTGTTGCAGGTCGAAAAGCGCATTCGCGGTCGGGTCAAGAAGCAGATGGAGCGCAGCCAGCGCGAGTACTACCTGAACGAGCAGATGAAGGCCATTCAGAAAGAACTCGGCGATGGCGATGAAGGCCACAACGAAGTCGAAGAGCTGAAAAAGCGCATCGAAGCCGCTGGCCTGCCCAAGGATGCCCTGACCAAGGCCCAGGCCGAGCTCAACAAGCTCAAGCAGATGTCGCCGATGTCGGCTGAGGCCACCGTGGTGCGTTCGTACCTCGACTGGCTCGTGCAGGTGCCGTGGAAGGCCCAGAGCAAGGTGCGCCTGGACCTGACCAAGGCCGAGGAAATTCTCGACGCCGACCACTATGGCCTGGAAGAGGTCAAGGAACGCATCCTCGAGTACCTTGCCGTGCAAAAGCGCGTCAAGAAAATCCGTGGTCCGGTGCTGTGCCTGGTTGGCCCGCCTGGCGTCGGCAAGACCTCGCTGGCCGAGTCGATCGCCGCTGCCACCAACCGCAAGTTCGTGCGCATGGCCTTGGGTGGCGTGCGTGACGAGGCCGAAATCCGTGGTCACCGCCGTACCTACATCGGCTCCATGCCAGGTCGCCTGATCCAGAAAATGACCAAGGTGGGCGTGCGCAACCCGTTGTTCTTGCTCGATGAAATCGACAAGATGGGCAGCGACATGCGTGGCGACCCGGCTTCGGCACTGCTGGAAGTGCTCGACCCGGAGCAGAACCACAACTTCAACGACCACTACCTGGAGGTTGATTACGACCTTTCGGACGTGATGTTCCTGTGCACCTCCAACTCGATGAACATACCGCCGGCGCTGCTTGACCGGATGGAAGTCATCCGCCTGCCGGGTTACACCGAGGACGAGAAGATCAACATCGCGGTCAAGTACCTGGTGCCCAAGCAGGTCAAGGCCAACGGCTTGAAAAAGGAAGAGCTGGAGGTCGACGTTTCGGCGATCCGCGACATCATCCGCTACTACACCCGCGAAGCCGGTGTGCGGGGCCTGGAGCGGCAAATCGCCAAGGTCTGCCGCAAGGTGGTCAAGGAACATACCGGGCAGAAACAGGTCAAGGTCAAGGTGGCCAGCGAGCAGCTGGAGCACCTGCTGGGCGTGCGCAAGTTCCGCTACGGCCTGGCCGAGCAGCAGGACCAGATCGGCCAGGTTACCGGCTTGGCATGGACCCAGGTGGGCGGCGAATTGCTGACCATCGAATCGGTGGTCATCCCCGGCAAAGGTCAGCTGATCAAGACCGGCTCGCTGGGTGATGTGATGGTCGAGTCGATCACTGCCGCGCAGACCGTGGTGCGTAGCCGTGCCCGCAGCCTGGGTATCGCCGCCGACTTCCATGAGAAGCACGACGTGCATATCCACATGCCGGAAGGCGCCACGCCGAAGGACGGCCCAAGCGCCGGTATCGGCATGTGCACCGCGCTGGTGTCGGCGCTGACGCAGATTCCGGTACGTGCCGACGTGGCCATGACCGGCGAAATCACCCTGCGTGGCCAAGTACTGGCCATTGGCGGGCTGAAGGAAAAACTGTTGGCGGCACACCGTGGCGGGATCAAGACGGTGATCATTCCAGAGGAGAATGTTCGCGATCTGAAGGAGATTCCTGAAAATATCAAACAGGATCTGCAGATCAAACCGGTCAAATGGATTGACGAAGTCCTGCAAATTGCGCTGCAATACGCCCCGGAGCCCTTGCCAGATGTGGCTCCTGAGATTGTCGCGAAAGATGAAAAGCGCGACGGTGATGCTAAGGAAAGAATTAGCACACATTAGTAGTTTTAGGCTGGGGGGCTTTCCTTGACAGTTTTTTCGGGGCCTTGCTATAAAGCGGCACGCTATTGTCATCAGGCCACCCAGCGCACGTTTGATAAGCTTTTCATTACATACTTAGAAACAAACTCAATAGAGAAATAAGGGGACTTAGAGTGAACAAGTCGGAACTGATTGACGCTATCGCTGTATCGGCTGACATTTCCAAGGCTGCCGCAGGTAAGGCTCTGGACGCTGTGATCGACTCCGTAACCGGTGCCCTGAAAGCAGGCGACGACGTCGTTCTGGTTGGCTTCGGTACCTTCTCGGTCAAAGAGCGCGCCGAGCGCACCGGCCGTAACCCGCAAACCGGCAAGGCGATCAAGATCGCTGCCGCCAAGGTTCCAGGCTTCAAGGCTGGCAAAGGCCTGAAAGACGCCGTCAACTAAGTCGTCTCTTTCAGCCGGACCGGGCTTGGCCAGGTCCGAGCACGCTGACGGCGGGCCGCAAACGTTCCCGCCTGACACGTTTGCTAAGAAAAGGCGCATCCTCGGATGCGCCTTTCTTTTATCAGGATTCTACCCACGCTCCGCGGTTGTCGACGCAGTGGTACAGCCGTTTCTGGGGGACGCATGCTGCAAAATATCAGGGACAATTCACAAGGTTGGATTGCCAAGACCATCATCGGCCTTATCGTCGTCTTGATGGCGTTGACCGGTTTCGAAGCCATTTTCCAGGCCGCCACCCATAGCCAGGACGCCGCCAAGGTGAACGGCCAGACCATCAGCCAGAACGAGCTGAGCCAGGCGGCCGACATGCAGCGCCGTCAGTTGATGCAACAGCTGGGCAAGGATTTCGACCCGGCGCTGCTGGATGACAAATTGCTGCGTGAAGAGGCGCTCAAGGGCCTGATCAGCCGCAAGCTGCTGTTGCAGGGCGCCGAAGATGCCAAGTTCGCCTTCTCCGAGGCCGCGCTGGATCAGGTGATCCTGCAGACGCCGGAATTCCAGGTGGACGGCAAGTTCAGTGCTGACCGTTTCGACCAGGTCATCCGCCAGATGGGCTACGGCCGCATGCAGTTCCGTGACATGCTCGCCGAAGAAATGCTCATCGGCCAGCTGCGCACCGGCCTGGCCGGCAGCAGCTTTGTCACCGACCAGCAGGTCGATGCCTTTGCCCGCCTGGAGAAGCAGACCCGCGACTTCGCCTCCCTGACCTTCAAGGCCGACCCGGCTGCGGTCAAGGTCAGCGACGAAGAGGTCAAGGCGCACTACGACCAGCACGCGAAGGAGTTCATGTCGCCTGACCAGGTGGTGATCGACTACATCGAGCTGAAGAAGTCGGCGTTCTTCGACCAGGTCAAGGTGACTGACGAAGAGCTCAAGGCCCAGTACGAGAAGGAAATCGCCAACCTCGCCGAGCAGCGCCACGCCGCGCACATCCTCATCGAGGTCAACGACAAGGCCACCGACGCACAGGCCAAGGCCCGTGCCGAAGAGATCGAGCAGCGCCTGGCCAAGGGCGAAGACTTTGCCGCGCTGGCCAAGGAGTTCTCTCAGGACCCGGGCTCCGCCAACAACGGTGGTGACCTTGGCTTCGCCGGCCCTGGTGTGTACGACCCGGCGTTCGAAGAGGCACTGTACAAGCTGCAGGATGGCCAGGTATCGGCACCGGTGCGCACCGAGTTCGGCTACCACCTGATCAAGCTGTTGGGCGTGCAGGCACCGGAAGTACCGAGCTTCGCCAGCCTGAAGGACAAGTTGACCCGCGACCTGAAGATTCCGCTGGTCGAGCAGCGTTACGTCGACGCCAGCAAGCAGCTGCAAGATGCTGCCTACGAGGCTTCCGACCTGGCCCAGCCGGCCCAGGACCTGAACCTCAAGGTGCACACCTCCGCAGCCTTCGGCCGCGAGGGTGGCGAAGGCATTACCGCCAACCGTTCGGTGGTGCAGGCAGCGTTCTCCGAAGAAGTGCTGGACGAGGGTGCCAACAGCACCGCCATCGAGCTCGATCCGGAAACCACCGTGGTACTGCGCGTCAAGGAGCACCGCAAGCCGGAGCAACTGCCGCTTGAGGCCGTGGCCAAGAACATCAGCGAGCAGCTGGCTAAAGAGAAGGCGACTGCCGAACTCAAGGCCAAGGCGGACAAGCTGATCGCCGGCCTGCGTGACGGCTCCATCGCAGCGGGCAGCGTGCATGAAGGCCAAGGCTGGAAGGCCTATGAAGCCGTGACCCGTGGCGAGGACGGTATCGACCCGGCCGAACTGCAGGCGCTGTTCCGCCTGGGCAAGCCGCAAGCCAAGGACAAGCCGGTGTATGGCAGCGTAGTGCTGCGTGACGGTAGCCTGGTAGTGCTGCAGCTCAAGGGCGTCAACGAAGGCGCTACTGCCACCGACGAAGAGAAGCAGCAGATCCGCCGCTACCTCGCGTCGCGTGCTGGCCAGCAGGACTTTGCGGCCTTCCGCAAGCAGCTGGAAGCCAATGCGGACATCACCCGTTATTAAGGTGATCGTTGCATGACAAACAGGCCGCCTCGTGCGGCCTGTTTTGTTTTCTGTTGTCTGTGAGGGCCTCATCGCCGGCAAGCCAGCTCCCACAGGTACCCCACAAAGCTTGAAGCCTCTGTGATACCTGTGGGAGCTGGCTTGCCGGCGATGAGGGCCATACAGGTAATGCAAAGCCTACCGTTTCACGCCCTCATAGCTATCCAGCGTATCCCGCGCAATCTCCCGCCCCAACGCAATCAGCTCTGGCGCCTTGTAGAACTCGAAAAACCGGCACACCCGCTTGGGCACGTTGATCAGCACATCCGGTGGATAGCCAGCGATCTTGTACTGTGCCAACGACGTCTGCATGACCTCGAAGCTCTGGTTGATCAAATCCAGCAGCGAAGCAGGCCCCACGTTGTCGATGATGAACGAGCCGGTCGCCGACTTTGGCGCGCCCTCGCGTTCCGGCGTCGCTGCCGGTTGCTGGCCTTCCGGGTCGGCGGCATCTGCCAGCCACGGATTGGGCGGTGCCAGCCCTTCGGCGACGATCTCCTGTTCGATGCGCATCAGCTCTTCTGCTGGCTTGCGGCGGAACGGCAAGCGAGAACCGAGTGAGCTCAACAGGGCGTCAAAACGCATCTTGAACGCCGCCGGGCGCTCGATCACCGGCAACTGATACTGCTTCTGGTTGGTGGCGTTAAGGTTGACCGCGATGATCAGGTCGCAGTGGCTGGATACCACCGGCACGATCGGCAGCGGGTTGAGGATGCCGCCGTCGACCAGCATGCGGTTGCCTTGCATCACCGGCGTAAACAGGCTGGGAATGGCCGCGGAGGCGCGCATGGCCTGGTGCAGGCAGCCCTCCTGGAACCAGATTTCCTGCTGGTTGGTGAGGTCGGTGGCAACTGCTGTGTAAGGGACGCGCAGTTGTTCTATGTTGATTTCGCCGACGATCTTGCGGATCTGCCCGAACACCTTGTCGCCGCGGATGGCACCAAGGCGAAAGCTGACGTCGACCAGGCGCAGCACATCCAGGTAGTCGAGGCTCTCGATCCAGTTGCGGTAGTCCTTCAGCTTGCCAGCGGCGTAGATGCCGCCAATTACTGCGCCCATGGAGCAGCCGGCGATGCAGGCGATGTCGTAGCCGCGACGCTCGATTTCCTCGATCACGCCAATGTGTGCATACCCCCGGGCGCCGCCCGATCCCAGTACCAGTGCCACACGTTTACTCATGAGCTTTCCTCGGGCTGTGCAACCATGGTCCTACAATGCACCCTGGGTGGCCTGTGCTTCAATGTAGATCGCGCTGAGCTACTGTGATAATGCTGGCCACGCAAAGCAGGCTGGACAGGGCACTTTTCTGATGCCCGGGCGTCGAACAGCCACAGTTTTTTCACCATTGAGGTCATACCGATGAAAGCCTGGATCTGCCTTCCACTGATTGCCCTGGCCCTTGCTGGCTGTGCAGGCAAGACGGCCTACCGTGACAGCTGCGCGACTCAGCTGGATGCCGCCTGGAAGGAACTGGACCTGGCCAAGGCCGAAGGCTTTGCCGGTGCAGTGAGTTACTCCAAGGCCTTGTCGCTGCTGACCGGGGCCAAGACCCAGCAGCAGTTCGAAGGTTACGAAAGCTGCACGCGCAAAGCTGAAAAGGCGCGCTTCTACATTCGTGAGTCCCGCGCCGGGCGCTGACCAAGGAGCGTCGTATGTCTGCCATGCTAGACCATGTCGTTGCCCAGATACTGGCCGTGCAGGTTCGTCTGCTGGCTTGCCGTGAACGCTTGGCTGCCGATACCGACAGCGAGGCCTTGCACGACCTGCGCATCGGCCTGCGGCGCTTGCGCAGCCTGCTGAGGCCGCTGCGAGGGCTGCCGGGCGTGGAGCAGCTCGATGATGCCGCCAGCGCACTGGGTACCCTGACCACGCCGCTGCGTGACCGAGAGGTGTTGGCAGCCGAGCTGATGCGGCGCGGTTTTGCTGCGGCCGGCCAGCAGCGCCTGGAAGGGCGTGGCAGGACCTTTGCCAGTGTCGCTGCCAGCTTGCAGCTGACCCGGGTGCTGGCGATTGTCGATGCGTTTCCATTGTTCCTGCGGGCGGCCGGGCGTGAAGGGCTGGTCGAGTCGCTGGAAAAACGCATCGACAAGCGCCTGGTCAAGCAGTGGCGCAAGCTGCACGAAGCCTTGCAGGACCCCGCTCACGACCGCCACCGCCTGCGCTTGCTGATCAAGCGTGCGCGCTATGGCGACGAGGCCTACCCGCAGCTCGATCACGCCGGGAAGAAACTGCAGCGGCTGCTGAAAAAGGCACAGAGCGATCTGGGCAACTGGCATGATCGTCTGCAGTGGTTACTGCAGGCGCGCGAGCATGCCGACCTGAGCCCCTGCAAGGTTGTTTGGGAGCAGGAGCTGCACGAGGCTGAGCGCCAATCGGATGTGACGCTGGATGCCCTGTTGCAGGCGCTGGCGCGTCGCTAGCCCGAACAATGACCGATATGCGGGCTGATCGCTCGGGGTTTGCTGGCTAGGATGGGCAGACCTTTTTCGCTGCAGGCAGGAGCCGGTCAATGAACTTCAACCAACTGCTCGACGCTGTACGGGCCAATCCGGACTCCGTCAGCATCCCGCCCAGCTGGGCCCAGGGGCGCGCTGCTTTTGGCGGGCTGATGGCGGCCATGGTTCATGAAGCCATGCGCCTCAAGCTCACCGATGGCCGCCCTGTGCGTTCCCTGGCCATCAGCTTCGTCGCGCCCGCAGCAGCCGATGTGCCAATCCGTTTCGAGGTGGAAGTGCTGCGTGAAGGCAAGGCGGTCAGCACGTTGCTGGGGCGTGCCATTCAGGATGGCCAGGTGGTAACCCTGGTGCAGGGCAATTTTGGCGCAGGGCGGCCTTCCGTGGTCGATGTGCCGGCGTTGCCGGCCATGGAAATGAAAGCGCTCCAGGATGCAGCCCCCGAACTGCCCTACATCAAGGGCATCACCCCCGAGTTCATGCGGCATGTCGCCTTGCGCTGGGCGGTGGGTGGGTTGCCGTTCAGTGGCAATCAGTCGCGCAAGATGGGGGGCTGGGTGCGCTTGCGGGACGTGGCAGAAGAACAAGTCAATGAAGCGCACCTGCTGGCGCTGGTCGATGCCTGGCCGCCAAGCCTGATGCCGTTCCTCAAGCAGCCTGCCGCGGGCAGCACGTTGACCTGGACCATCGAATTCATCCAGCCTACGGCGATACTGTCGACCCTGGACTGGTGCCGCTATTGCGTGGAAACCGAGCATGCCCGGGATGGTTATGGGCACGCTGCGGCCGCCCTTTGGACGGCGGAGGGCGAGTTGCTGGCCCTGAGCCGGCAGACCGTGACCGTGTTTGCCTAACCCTCAGCCACGACGATCAACTGTAGGAGCGGCCTTGTGTCGCGATCGGGCCGCAAAGCGGCCCCGGCGATCTCTGCCGCGAAGCTGCAATACTGGGGCTGCTGCGCAGCCCGATCGCGACACAAGGCCGCTCCTACAAAGGATTGCGCATGATCGGCAGATCAATGCCGGTGCTTATGCCGCTCCCGCCAAGCCTTCCACCATGCCCCGCTCAACACAAAGCGCGGAAAGGTAATGAACTGCTCGGTCAGCAAGCGTTGCACGGCATCCTGGCGGTTGGCGAACGGCTCAGGCTGCTCGGCTTCCAGGCGGTGGCCCTGGCGCTGTAACCCCAGGCCTGCAATCAGGGCGATCACGCCGACGGCAATTTGCCCCAGGTCCAGGGCGAACAGGCCCGATAGAACCAGCAGCGCGCCAAGAATGAACAGCGGCACGGCAATCAGGTGCAGCACCAGGTTAGCCGGGTGGCGGTGGTTGTGGTGGTAGCCGCGCCATTGCCAGGCGGGCAGGTTGGGCAGGCGTTTACTCATGGGCATTTCCTCTCGGACATGCTCAAAGCTTAGTGCGGCCCCCGGGCAGGGGCCAATCGAGGCTGGCTATGGCGATTATAGCTTGAGCTGGCCAATGGCCTTGTTCAGTTCGCCGGCCAAGGTGGCCAGCTCGTTGCTGGTGGTCGCCGAGCCTACAGTCTGCTGCACGGTTTGCTCAGTAACGTCACGGATGCTCACCACCGCGCGGTTCATTTCCTCGGCCACCTGGCTTTGCTGCTCGGCGGCCACGGCAATCTGGGTGTTGCTTTCGCGCATCTGCGCCACCGCACCGGTGATCTCGGCCAGTGCGGCGCCGGCCTCCTGTGCCTGGCGCACGCAGTCGTCGGCCTTGTACGAGCTTTCCTGCATGAACTCCACGGCATCACGGGTGCCCGACTGCAGCGCCGATACCATCGTGGTGATTTCGTCGGTAGAGGTTTGCACGCGTTTGGCCAGGTTGCGCACCTCGTCGGCCACAACGGCAAAGCCGCGGCCCAGGTCGCCGGCGCGTGCGGCTTCGATGGCAGCGTTGAGCGCCAGCAGGTTGGTCTGCTCGGCGATGCTGTGGATCACGCTGACCACGCTGTTGATCTTCTGGCTGTCTTCGGCCAGTTGGCGGATCATTTCGGCGGTTTGCTGCACGCCACTGGACAGCCCGGAAATCGAATCCTGTACCCGGCTGACCACCTCCTTGCCCCTGCCGGCCAGGGTATCGGCGGCCTGCGACAGGTCACGAGTAGCGCCGGCATGCTGGGCAATGTGGTGCACCGTCGCCGACATTTCGTTGATGGCAGTGGCGGCCTGGTCGGTTTCGCTCTGCTGGCCAAGCATGCCGTGACGCACGTCGCTCATGCTGGCGGCCAGGCGCATGGCGCCCGAGTCCAGTTGCGCCGCAGTGTGGGCAACGGTGCTGACAACGCGGTGGTAGGTGGCCTGCATGGCATTGAAGGCCCCGGCCATCTGGCCAACCTCGTCGCCGCAGGCCAGCGGCACGCGGGCAGCCAGGTCGCCGGTCTTTTCCACGTGCAGCATCACATCCTTCAGGGTATTGAGCTGGCTGAGCAGGAAGCGGATCAGCAACTGCGAAGCGCCCAACATGGCCAGCATCAGGATCAGCACGCACACCGCATAATTGCTGAAGCGCTCGAAGAATACCTGGCGCAGGCTGGGTGCCTGGGCCAGCACGGCCATGTGCTGGTCGCCATTGCGCAAAACCTGCGCGCCGCGCAGCGGGTTGTCGCCAAGCACCCATGCGCTTGGCAGCGCCACCCAACCCTGGGCGTCGCGCAGGGTATCGAGGGCTTCACCGGCAAAGGTCGGCGTTTGCCCGGTCGACCAGCTGATGACGTTGCTCGGGCGCGGCAGTGCTTGCCCGGCGGGCCAGGCGGCCAGCAACTGGGCTTGCGCTGCCGCCTGGGCCTGCGCCGCCTCGGCCCGGGCGCGTTGCTCCAGGTGCACGGCGTAGAGCACCAGCAGCAAGGTCGTGACAAAGGCCACCGCGTTGACGGCCCAGAATTTGTACTTCAGGGAAACATTGCTAAGCCAGGCACCCATGGGCAGGTCTTCTCTGAGTTGAGCGGAAACAATATTGGCAAGGTGCCATCATTGTGCCTGCATCTTCCCAGCAAGATGTTGATGCATGTCAACAACCCGCGCGTGGGGTTTAGGGTAGCTGGAAGAACGCCCGGGCCGTCGCGGTGGTATGGGCTGCCGTATGCTCGGCCGCTTCACCCCGGTGCAAAGCCACTTCACGCAGCACCTCTGGCAAGAATGCGGGTTCGTTACGCCCGTTTTTTGGCTTGGGCCGCAGGCTGCGGGGCAGCAGGTAGGGCGCATCGCTTTCCAGCATCAGTCGCCCTTGGGCAATGTTGCCCACCAGCGGGTGCAGGTGCGTGCCGCGGCGCTCGTCGCAAATCCAGCCGGTAATGCCAATGTGCAGGTCCATGTCCAGGTAGGCGAACAGCGCCTCTCGCTCGCCGGTAAAGCAGTGCACGACTGCGCCGGTCAGGTGGTCGCGGTAATCCTTGAGGATCGCCAGCAAGCGCTCACTGGCATCGCGCTCATGCAGGAACACCGGGAGCTGAAGCTCCGCGGCCAAGGCCAACTGGGCTTCCAGGGCTTTTTCCTGCAGTGGGCGAGGGGAGAAGTCCCGGTTGAAATCCAGGCCGCATTCGCCCACGGCGCGCACCCGTGGTTGATTCAACAACTGGCGCAACTGGCGCTCGCTGCCGGCATCCCAGGCTTTGGCGTCGTGTGGATGAACGCCCGCCGTGGCGAACAGGTGCGCACCGCTAGTATCCAGCTGTTGGCACAGCTCCAGCGCCTGCTCGCTGACTGCCAGGCTGGTGCCTGTCAGCACCATCTGGGTGACCCCGGCTTCAAGGGCGCGCTCGACGATTGCCGCTTGCTGGTCATGGAAACTGCTATTGGTCAGGTTGACGCCGATATCGATCAGTTGCATGGTGCTACCTCGTGCCGCGGGGCGGCCAGCATAGCAAAAACCGCGTTTTTCTGAAAAAACCAACAACTTCATGCTGTTGCCGTGGTCTTTTGCCGTCATTTCTCAATTGGCGCTGCAACCCATGGATGCCGCCCACCGACCACGGACACGTTTCGCATGCTGCGATGCTGGCTCACTTCCCTGTTGACGCTCGGGCTGACCATTGGGCTTACACTGCCCGGTGACGCCCATGCGCGCGCGCCAGGTCCGCAGCAGAATATTCCACCTGCCAAGGTGCGTGACCTGCAACAGATTCGCACCAGCCAGGTGCTGAGGGTGCTGGTCAATCAAAGCCGCAACAGCTCAGGTGAGGTCAAGGGCGAGCCGGTCGGCATCGAATACTATCGCCTGCGCGCCCTGGAGCATTACCTGAATGCCCGTGCCGCCGATGGCCAGGAAATTCAGCTCAAGCTCATCCCGCGGGCCAAGGAGCAGTTGCTGGGCGCCCTGGCCCGTGGCGAGGGCGACCTGGCTGCGCCGGGCGAGCTGCTTGACCCCGGCACGGTGCGCGGCGTCAGCAGCAGTGCGCCGATACTCGACCAGGTACCGCTGATGCTGGTTGGGCGCAAGGGCGAACGAAGCTTCAGCAAGGTCGAACAGCTTTCCGGGCGTACCGTGGCGTTGACCAGCGCCAGTGCGGCCGGGCCGCTGATCCAGCAGGTCAACCAGCAACTGGCACTGCGCAAACGGCCGCCGATCAAGGTGGAGTGGGTCGACTCGACACTGGCGGTGGAGGATGTGCTGGAGATGGTGCAGGCTGGCATCTACCACCTGACGGTAGTCGAGCAGCCCATTGCCCGGCGTTGGGCGCGCGTGATGCCGCGCCTGCGCCTGGATAGCCGGGTGCACCTCGGGGCGCCGCAGGCCATGCGCTGGTATGTGGGGCGTGATGCGCCACAATTGCTGGCTGCGGTCGATCACTTCCTGAAGGGGTACCGCGCACCAGACAACCAGGATGCTGCGTTCGAGCGCATCTACCGCCGCCAGTACCGGGTGCACAACCCGTTGGCCAGCAAGGACCGCCAGCGCCTGGCCTCGGTGCGGGCGGTGCTGCAGAAGCATGGTCAGGCGCAGCAGATCGACTGGCTCAACCTGGCTGCACTGGCGTTCAAGGAGTCGACGCTCAACCCGGCAGCACGCGGCACTGGCGGTGCCCACGGGCTGATGCAGATAACGCCTTCTGCGGCCCAGCGGGTAGGGGTGAGCAACACCGCCACGGTAGATGGCAATGTGCAGGCCAGTGCCCGCTACCTGGCGCTGATTCGGCGCAAGTTCTTCGCCAGTGCCAAGATCAACGAGCGTGAGCGCATGGCTTTTGTGCTGGCGGCCTACAACCTCGGGCCTGAGCGGGTCCAGGCCATGCGTGCCGAAGCCCGGCGCCGGGGCCTCAACGGTAACCAGTGGTTCTTCCAGACCGAGCGCATCGCCATGGAGCAGGTGGGCATGGGGCCGGTCAACTTCGTCAATAGCGTCAACAAGTACTTCCTGGCGTTCAACCGGGAGCGTGCGGCGCTGGAGCGTGTGGCGAAGCGCTGACGAATCGATTTAATCGATTGTTATGTTGGGTTTTTTGCGGTTTTCATATCTGATCAATCGATTATGATGGCGCCCATCCCAACACAACTTCTTCGCTTCAAGGACGCTTCGACATGAACAACACAACCCTCAACGCCCTGTTCTCCACCCGTGGCGGCGCTGGCCTCAGCGTTATCCGCATCCTGGTTGGCATCATTTTCATGGCGCATGGCGCGCAAAAACTGTTCGGACTGTTTGGCGGCTATGGCCTGGAAGGTACCGGCCAGTGGATGGAAAGCATCGGCCTGGCCCCGGGCTACCTGATGGCCCTGCTGTCCGGTAGCGCCGAGTTCTTCGGTGGCCTGGCCTTGGTGATCGGCCTGCTGGCCCGCCCGGCGGCCCTGGCGCTGACGGTGACGCTGGTGGTGGCAATTTTCTCGGTTCACATCGGCAACGGCCTGTTCATGTCCAACAACGGCTATGAGTTTGCCCTGGCCCTGCTGGCTGGCACTGTCGCCGTCATGATCGAAGGCGCTGGGCGCTTCTCGCTGGACCGCTTGATCGCCCGGTAATCAGCTGCAAGCTGTGAGCTACAAGCCGCAAGCAAGAGCGGGTCAGTACTCGGCCTGCTTTTGCTTGCGGCTTGTAGCTTGCAACTTGTAGCTCATCGCTCTAGCATACCGCCTGCGCCGATTTAAACAGCTACTTGCGGGGCGCAGGAAAGCCCCCTCCGGGTCATCCGAAATACCGCTAAAGCGCTGGTTCGGTGACGCCTCCCACCGCTGCCCAGCGGGATTCGCGAGGCGGAGAGAAACACCATCATGAGTTGCCCACGTACCAGTGTCTGTCTAAGCCCTTTGCCTGCCAGCCAGGCGTCCCGCACACCGCGCATCCTGCTCGGCGGCCAGCATCAGCCCACACTTTTGCGTCACCTCGAAGGCCTGTCCCGGCGCAAGGGCCAGGCACGCGCCTTTCTGATCCAGTTCGCCGAAACCGGCTGCCATCTTGCGCAGTACAGCAATGACCGTTTCGACCTGGCCGTGATCCAGGCCCCGGCGCCGGATGAGGCCACCGACGTCATCGGCCATCTCACCCGCATCGCGCGTCAGGGCCTGATTACCCGCCGCTGAGGAGCGCCTGTTGAGCACCAACATCATCACCACGGAAGGCCATGAGGCGCTGAAAAAAGAGCTGGATCACCTGTGGCGGGTGTATCGACCGGAAATCACCCAGAAGGTGGCCTGGGCTGCGTCGCTGGGCGACCGCAGCGAGAATGCCGACTACCAGTACAACAAGAAGCTGCTGCGCGAAATCGACCGCCGGGTGCGTTACCTGCGCAAGCGTCTTGAGGATGTGAAGGTGGTGGCTTATTCGCCACAGCAGGAAGGCAAGGTTTTTTTCGGCGCCTGGGTCGAGATCGAGAATGATGATGGCGAGACCATGAAGTTTCGCATTGTCGGCTATGACGAGATCTACGGGCGTAACGATTACATCTCGATCGACTCGCCCATGGCCCGTGCCTTGCTCAAGAAAGAGGTGGGGGATGAGGTGGTGGTGCAGACGCCGACCGGTGAAGCGACCTGGTATGTGAATAACATCACCTACGGGCAATAAATTGATGTTGTTTTTGCCGGCCCCTTCGCGGGCATGCCCGCTCCCACAGGGATAGCACAGTATTTGAGGGCTGCACCGGACCTGTGGGAGCGGGCGCGCCCGCGAAGAGGCCGGTCCAGGTAATCCTCAACTGTCGCGCAAAACCGCCAACGGGCTGGCATTCAAAGCCCGCCGAGTCCCCAGCACCCCCGCACCGCCCACCAGCAACGCCCCTGCCAGCGGCAACGCCAGCAGCCATGGATGCGGGCTCCACTGCAAGTCAAAGGCATAGCGGTACAACACCAGGGTAATCAGCTCGCACCCCACTGCCGCCAACAGCCCACTGGCCGCGCCCAGCAAACCGAACTCGATACGCCGCGCCCTCACCAGCAGCGGCCGTGCCGCGCCCAGCGCACGCAGCAAGGCCCCTTGGCGAATGCGTTCATCCAGCGTTGCCTGCAAGCCAGCGAACAGCACTGCCAGCCCGGCCGCCAGCACAAACAACAGCACATATTCCACCGCCAGGGTCACCTGGGCGAGGATGCTGCGCAGTTGGTCGAGCAAGGCATCCACTTGCAGGATCGTTACCGCCGGAAATGCCCGCGACAGCGCCACCACATCCAGGTCATGGCCCGGCGCCAGGTAGAAGCTGGTCAGGTAGGTGGTCGGCAGCCCTTGCAGCGTGCCGGGCTGGAAGATCATGTAGAAGTTGGGCTGGAAGCTGTCCCAGTGCACGCTGCGCAGGCTGCTGACGCGGGCCTGGCGTTGCTGGCCGCCGATGTCGAAGGTCAGCAGGTCGCCCATTTGCAGTTTCAGGCTGGCGGCCAGTTCCGCCTCCACCGAAACACCAGGAATTTCACCCTCGGCGGGCATGGCTTGCCACCAGTTGCCGGCAGTCAGTACGTTGCCTTCGGGCAGTTCGGCGGCCCAGGTCAGGCTGAGGTCGCGCTGGACGGCGCGCTCGCCTGCCGACTCCTTGCTGACGATTTGCTGCACCGGTTGCTCGTTGATTTGAACCAGGCGACCGGGTGTCACCGGGTACAGGGGCGCTGAAGCGGCGTTGACCTGATGCAGGCGTTGCGCGAACGGTTCACGGTCATCCGGCAGGATGTTCAGGGCGAAATGGTTGGGCGCATCCTTGGGCAACTGGGCTTGCCAGGTGTCGAGCAATTCGGCGCGTAGCAGGGCGACCAGGGCCATGGCCAGCAGGATCAGGCCGAAGGCCAGGGCCTGCCCTGCGGCGGCCGTGGGGTGGCGCAGCAACTGGCCAAGCCCCAGGCGCCAGGTCAGCGGCGCCCCGGCAAGCAACTGGCGCAGGCTGCGCAAGCCGAGCAGCAGCAGGCCGCCGAGCAGCAACGCGGCGACCAGGCCGCCACCGAGCAAGGCGAAGGTGAGCAACAGGTCAAGGCTCAGGCGCCACATGATCAGGCCCAGGGCGAGCAGGGCGGCGCCGTACACCAGCCAGCTGCTGGGTGGTATCGGTAAAAGGTCGCGGCGCAGCACCCGCAATGGGGGCACTTGGCCCAGTGCCGCGATGGGGGGCAGGGCGAAGCCGGCCAGCGCCACCAGCCCGGTGCCGATACCGGCCAGGGCAGGGACGATACCGCCGGCAGGTACCACGCTGGGCAGCAGGCCATGCAGCAGACGGAACAGGCCCAGTTGGGCCAGCCAGCCGAGCAAGGCGCCGGCCAGCGCGGCTACCACGCCGAGCATGGCCAGTTGCAGGCAATACAGGCCCAATGCCTGGCGACGCGACAGGCCCAGGCAGCGCAGCAGGGCGCTGGCATCCAGGCGGCGTGCGGCGTAGCGGCTGGCTGACAGGGCTACCGCAACGCCGGCCAGCAGTACCGCCACCAGGCTGGCCATGTTCAAGTAGCGTTCGGCCTTGCCCAGTGCACCGCCGATCTGTTGGTTGCCATCGCGGGTGTCGCGCAGGCGCTGGTTGGCGGCCAGGTCCTTTTCCACCGCCTGGCGGTACTGGGCCAGTGCCGCGGCATCGCCACGCCACAGGTCGCGGTAGCTGACCCGGCTGCCCGGCTGGATCACGCCGGTGGCTTGCAGGTCGGCCAGGTTCATCAGCACCCGCGGGGTAAGGCTGTAGAAGTTGTTGGCACGGTCCGGTTCGTAGGTCAGCACGCGGCTCATGCGCAGGGTTTTCATGCCCACGTCGATGCTGTCGCCAATCGCCAGCCCCAGCGCGGCCAGCAGGCGGGGCTCGACCCATGCCTCGCCAGGTGCCGGGCCGCCGCCTGGGGTTTCCTCTGCATAGGGCGCCACTGCGCTGCGTACCTGCCCGCGTAACGGGTAGGCGCCATCGGCAGCCTTTACACTGGACAGCTGGATGCCGTTGTCGCCGCCCACCACGCTGGTGAACTCGACTACCTGTGCGTGGCGCAGGCCAAGGGCCGTGCCGCTATCGATCTGCTGCTGGCGGGCTGGAGCGCTGCCTTGCAGTACCAGGTCGGCGCCCAGGAATTCGCTGGCGCGCAGTTGCATGGCACCGTTGAGGCGGGCACCGAAATAGCCGATGGCGGTGCTGGCGGCCACCGCCACCAGCAGGGCAAAGAACAGCACGCGAACTTCGCTGGCGCGAATGTCACGCAGCAACTGGCGCAGGGCCAGGCCGCACAGGCGGGACAGTGGCATGTGAGTCATCAGGCCTCCACCGCGGCCACCAGGCGGCCCGCATCCAGGCGGATCTGGCGACGGCAGCGCCGGGCCAGGCGTTCGTCATGGGTGACCAGTACCAGGGTGGTGCCGCGCTCCTTGTTCAGCTCGAACAGCAAGTCACTGATACGCTCGCCGGTGTGGCTGTCGAGGTTGCCGGTAGGTTCGTCGGCAAACAGCACGGCAGGCTGTGCGGCGAAGGCGCGGGCGATGGCCACCCGCTGTTGCTCGCCGCCCGACAGTTGCCGTGGGGTGTGGCTCAGGCGTTTACCCAGGCCGACCCGTTCCAGCAGGGTGCGCGCGTGTTCGCGTGCATCGCGGCGGCCGTCCAGCTCCAGCGGCAGCATGACGTTTTCCAGCGCGTTGAGGCTGTCGAGCAGCTGGAACGACTGGAACACGAAACCCACATGCTCGGCGCGCACCCGGGCCCGCTGGTCTTCATCCAGTGGCCCCAGGTCGTGGCCGGCGAGTATGACCTTGCCGGCGCTGGGCTGGTCGAGGCCGGCGAGCAGGCCGAGCAGGGTCGACTTGCCCGAGCCCGAAGCGCCGACGATGGCCAGGCTGTCGCCCTGGGCCAGGTCGAGGGAGAGAGCGTGAAGGATGGCCAGGTCACCTTCCGCGCTGGGGACCACTTTGCTAAGGTTCTGCGCAACGAGAATGCTGGGGCCCATGGAGAATCCGATGCGAGTGTGGTGGTTGAGTGCCGGTCTGGCCCTGTATTGCCTGGCCCAGAGCGCGGCGGCGGGAACACTGCTGGTTGTCGGCGATAGTATCAGCGCCGGTTTTGGCCTGGATAGCCGCCAGGGTTGGGTCTCTTTGTTGCAGACCCGGCTCAAGGACGAAGGTTTCGACGACAAGGTGGTCAACGCCTCGATCAGTGGCGACACCAGTGCAGGTGGCCAGGCGCGGCTGCCGGCGCTGCTTGCAGCCCACAAGCCGAGCCTGGTGGTGCTGGAGCTGGGCGGTAACGATGGGCTGCGTGGGCAGCCTCCCGCGCAATTGCAACAAAATCTTGCCTCGATGATCGAGCGTGCGCGCCAGGCCGGTGCCAAGGTGGTGCTGCTGGGCATGCGCCTGCCGCCGAACTATGGCGTGCGCTATACCACCGCGTTTGCCAAGGTGTATGAACAATTGGCTGCGGACATGCAGGTGCCATTGGTGCCGTTTTTCCTCGAAGGGGTTGGGGGTGTGCCTGAATTGATGCAGGCCGATGGTATCCACCCGGCCCAGGGTGCCCAGCAGCGCCTGCTGGAAAATGCATGGCCAGCGATAAAACCCTTGCTGTGACGCTTTAAACGGGGCCGGCTTTCGGCTAATGTTGCGCCCCCCGTTTCGAGTGCCCCCGATGCCGCGCCCCGCCTGGTCCCTGTATGCCTACCAATTGATCGAGCCCGATGAACAGCTCGACTTGTTCGCTTGCCAGGAAATCCGCGTCCACCTGGTGGCCCGACAGCTTGAACTGGGCGTGCCGGTGGACCGTACCTTGTGCGGCGGCCTGCTGCCTGCGCAGCCGCGCTGGTCGGCCGTGCCGCGCGCCATCTACCGTGACAACCGCCTGTGCGACCTGTGCCGTGCCATCCTCGATGCCCAGCGGCGGGGCATGCGCCCGGTCTGGCCAGAACTGCAGGCCAGCTGAACGACAAGCACCTTTCATCATCTGAAACGCTTGTATGGCGCCAACGCCTCCCGCTTGCACCGACGCGGGTGTACAATCGATCCTCTTGACCCACCTTTCGAAGGATTTACCGGATGTTGCCGCGCTTTCCTGCCGTCACCCGTAGCCTGTCCCTGGCCGCCCTGCTGGTAGCGGGCCCCGCTGCTGCGCTGGAACTGCCACTGCCACCGCCCGGTGAAGACATCGTCGGCCAGGTGCATACGATCAAGGCAAAGTACGAGGACACCTTCGCCGACATCGGCACCGCCAACGACCTCGGCTACCTGGAAATGATTGCCGCCAACCCGGGTGTCGACCCCTGGCTGCCGGGCGCAGGCACCGAGATAGTCCTTCCAACCCGTTACATTCTGCCGCCGGGCCCGCGCGAAGGCATCGTCATCAACCTGGCCGAGTACCGCCTGTACTACTTCCCGAAAGGGCAGAGCGTAGTGCACACCTTCCCGTTGGGGATTGGCCGTGAGGGTTGGGGGTCGCCGATCGCCAACACCAAGATCACCGCCAAGACGCCGAACCCGACCTGGACGCCACCCGCTTCCATCCGCAAGGAGCACGCAGCGGACGGCGACATCCTGCCGGCCGTGGTGCCGGCCGGCCCGGACAACCCGCTGGGGCCGTTCAAGTTCACCCTGGGCGTGCCGGGCTACCTGATCCATGGGTCGAACAAGAAGTTCGGCATCGGCATGCGTACCAGTCATGGTTGTTTCCGCATGCTCAACAACAACGTGCTGGAACTGTCGAAGATGGTGCCGGTGGGTACCCCGGTACGCATCATCAACGAGCCATACAAGTTCGGTATCAGTGGCGGCAAGGTGTATCTGGAAGCGCACACGCCGCTGGATGATCAAGGGAATCCGTCGGTGGTGGACAAGCACACTGCCGTTATCAATGCCTTGCTCAAGCGTGAAGACCTGGCCAACAACCTGCGCATGAACTGGGACATGGTGCGTGACGTGGTGGCTGCAGAAGATGGTATGCCGGTTGAGATTGCCGTGCCGGTGGAAAACCAGGGCGGTGCGCCGATGGTGACGAGCATTCCACCCGAACTGCAGTAAGGTATTTGCGACACACCCAGGCCCGCCTTAGTGCGGGCCTTTTCGTTATTGCCGGGCGCGTCTGCCTTGTTTGCAGGCAATAAAAAAGCCGACCCACAAGTGGGTCGGCTTCTCAACAATCCGTGAGGATTATTACTTGCGGCTGGCTTTGTCCAGCATACGCAGGGCGCGCTCGTTGGCTTCGTCAGCGGTCTGCTGAGCCTTCTGAGCGGCTGCCAGTGCGTCGTCAGCCTTACGGTAGGCTTCGTCAGCACGAGCTTGAGCGCGAGCTGCTGCGTCTTCAGTCGCAGTCAGACGAGCTTCGGTTTCTTTGGATACGCTGCTGCAACCGGTAGCCAGAACTGCGGCCAGAGCCAGAGCAGAGAATTTCAGAACGTTGTTCATCGTGTTCCCCTTCAAGGACTTTCTATTAAATAGCCATCTCTCAGGAAAGAGAAACTGGCCGGCGTACATAGTACCCATTACTTGTAGTAAGTAAACTGACTGAGCGCAAGAACTGCAAAAAAAATGTTGCTTGACGCCTTGCCGACAAGATTTGCGACGCGTGTGTGAAAAAAATGTGCAGGGAGCGCAAGCGATTGTAGTACAGGAACTTTTTGTTGAACTAACAGTGACTTTAACTGTCCCTCGTCGTCTTAAGCCCTACAACATCCGGCCGCTGTTGAACCTGCAGGGAAGAGTCGTTTTCTGTGGGTTTTCGCCTTTTTTAGCCGCCACCACCTTGAGCAATCCCGTTTGCGGCGCCTACTATCTTGTGAGTGCCAGTGGATCCGAACGATTGCAATCGTCCAGCGGTCGAAGGGGCAACAGGTGGCATGGAGGAATCTGTGCCGGATAAACCACCATCGGTTAAGGTATGGGTCTGCCGAGAAGACCTGCGAGGAGTAGTGATGAGCGAAGCGCTGACCATCCACCATGACCAGGCCGGTCATCAGTTCGAGACCAACGTGGACGGTCATCGTGCCTATCTGACGTACATGGATCTGGGCAAGCAGACGCTGGACATCTATCGCACCTTCGTGCCCAACGCCTTGCGGGGCCGCGGCATTGCTGCTGCATTGACCGAGCGGGCGCTGGAGTACGCTGAACAGATGGGCTATACGGTGATTCCGTCCTGCTCGTATGTGGAGCGCTACATGGAGCGCCAGCAGCGGCATTCGAGCAAGGCCTGAATCGGTAAATAAAAAGCGGGGCCGCTGCGCGCCCCATCGCCGGCAAGCCAGCTCCCACATGTACAGCGAAACGCTTGAATGTGGGAGCTGGCTTGCCGGCGATGGGGCGCGTAGCGGCCCCGTTTTTTGTGATATCAGTTAACTGCGCTTACGCTGCGGCAGCACATCCTTCAGCTTGGCGTGCATGCTGCGCAGGGTCTTCTCGGTCGCCGACCAGTCGATGCAGGCATCGGTTACCGACACGCCGTACTGCAGCTCTTCCAGGTTCTTCGGAATCGACTGGCAGCCCCAGTTCAGGTGGCTTTCCACCATCAGGCCGATAATCGACTGGTTGCCTTCGAGGATCTGGTTGGCAACGTTCTCCATCACCAGCGGTTGCAGGGCCGGGTCCTTGTTGGAGTTGGCGTGGCTGCAATCGACCATGATGTTGGCCTTGATCCTGGCCTTGGCCAGGTCCTGCTCGCACAGGGCGACGCTGACCGAGTCGTAGTTAGGCTTGCCATTGCCGCCGCGCAGAACCACGTGGCCGTAAGGGTTGCCCTTGGTGGTGACGATCGACACGCCGCCTTCCTGGTTGATGCCGAGGAAGCGGTGCGGCTTGGACACCGACTGCAGGGCATTGATGGCAACGGTCAGGCCGCCATCGGTGCCGTTCTTGAAACCGACTGCCGAGGACAGGCCCGAGGCCATCTCGCGGTGGGTTTGCGACTCGGTGGTGCGGGCACCAATGGCCGACCAGCTGATCAGGTCCTGCAGGTACTGTGGCGAAATCGGGTCGAGCGCTTCGGTGGCGGTCGGCAGGCCCATTTCGGCCAGGTCCAGCAGCAACTGACGGCCGATGTGCAGGCCATCCTGGATCTTGAACGAGTCATCCAGGTACGGGTCGTTGATCAGGCCTTTCCAGCCGACGGTGGTGCGTGGCTTTTCGAAGTACACCCGCATGACCAGGTACAGCGTATCGGACACCTCTTCGGCCAGCACCTTCAGGCGCTCGGCGTATTCGTGGGCGGCCTTGATGTCGTGGATGGAGCAAGGGCCGACCACGACGAACAGGCGATGGTCCTTGCCGTCGAGAATATTGCGCACCACTTCACGGCCGGCAGTCACGGTCTGCAGGGCCTTGGCGCTGAGGGGGATTTCCTTCTTGAGTTGATCAGGGGTGATCAGGGTCTCGTTGGAGGCAACGTTCAAGTCATCGATCGGTAAATCAGCCATCGTGTTACTCGTCAGGTCACGGGTGCCGGCCGCCAACTATCCCCGTGCGGCCCAGCAGCAAGAATAATCGCAGCGGGGAGCCGAACCTTAGCGCGTTACGGGTGGCGCGACAATGGGCGACACTTCCGTCAGCCTGCTGTTTTCCCTACGTTTGCAGTGCTTTTAGGTCCGTGGGCTACCTGGCGGCGTGCAACCTGTGTAAAAAAGAGGGCTGACATTGACTGGAGATTGGCATGCACACGCCTACACGACGCATCGGCATCATCGGCAGCGGCGCCATTGGTGGCTTTTATGGGTTGATGCTGGCGCGGGCCGGTTTCGATGTGCATTTTCTGCTGCGCAGCGAATACGAGTTTGTGCGTGAGCAGGGGCTGGCGGTTGAGAGTGCGGTGCATGGCGCACTGCAGATGAAGGTGCAGGCCTATGCCGATGCGGGCGACATGCCGCCTTGTGACTGGTTGCTGGTCGGCGCCAAGGCCACCAGTAACGACCAGTTGGCCCCGCTGATCGTGCAGGCTGCTGCGCCTGGCGCCAAGGTGGTACTGCTGCAGAACGGCCTGGGCGTGGAGGCGCAACTGCGCCCGGCCTTGCGCAGCGACATGCACCTGCTCGGTGGCCTTTGCTTCATCTGCGTCAACCGCCATGCGCCAGGTGTGATCCGCCACCAGGCACTGGGCGCGGTCAACCTGGGTTACCACAGTGGTCCGGCCAGTGATGGCGGCGCCGAGGTGGTCCGTGAAGGCGCGGGGCTGTTCGAGGCCGCAGGGATAGATTCGCAGGCCATGCCGAACCTGGAGTTGGCGCGTTGGCAGAAACTGGTGTGGAACGTGCCCTATAACGGCCTGTCGGTATTGCTGGCGGCCAGCACCACGCCGCTGATGGCGGACAGTCACAGCCGGGCCCTGATCCAGGCGTTGATGGCAGAGGTGGTGCAAGGTGCTGCAGCGTGTGGCCACGTGTTGCCCGAGGGCTATGCCGAGCATCTGTTCCAGGTGACCGAGCGCATGCCTGACTACTGGCCAAGCATGTATCACGACTATGCCCTGATGCGCCCGTTGGAGCTGCAGGCTATCTATGCCGAGCCGCTGGCGCGTGCGCGTGAGGCAGGCTTGCATTTGCCGCGTATGGAAATGCTCTACCAGGCGCTGAGTTTCCTCGACAGCAGCGATCGGCTCCGCTGAGGGCAGCGCCTGTTGGCCCTCCAGCCCACGCCAGCAGCGCGCCGGACGGCAAAGCGTGCCTGCGGCGCGCTGCTAAGCTGAAGCTTGCTCTGCCGCTGCGGCAGTCGAGGAGGTCGAATGATCCGCTCCATGCTGTACGCCACCGACCTCGGTGTCTACGCACCCTTTGTGATGCAACACGCACTGGCCCTGGCGCGTACTTTCAGTGCCGAGTTGTATGTGATCCACGCGGTGGAGCCAATGGGGCAATTCGCCGAATCCCTCCTGCAAAGCTACCTTGATGAGCAGACGCTCGACCAGTTGCACAGCCAGGGTGTCAACACGGTCATGGCCAACATCGAGCAGCGCGTGCTGGAAAATTTTCGTGATGAGCTGGGCGAGGAGGCCGACCTGGCGGTGATCAAGGCGGTGCGGGTACGCCAGGGCGACCCCGCACAGGTGATCCTGGAACAGGCGCAGCGACTGAGCGTCGACCTGTTGATTTTCGGTAGCCACAGCGCCGGAGCGGGCGTGGATGTGCCCCTGGGGCGCACGGCGGTACGGTTGCTGCAACTGTCGCCGGTGCCGGTGTACATGGTGCCTTTGGCGCAGCATTTGGGGCGTAGGAAAACATGAACATTGGCGTAGGCCATTTCCGGGGGCATGTAACAAAATAGTTCTAGATTTATTTCCAGAACCACTAATATAGTTATATATCGTCGCTGCCTGCTGCCGCGGACTCATCGCTGAACCGAGGGGAATCTATGAAGCTTCAACAACTGCGCTACATCTGGGAAGTGGCGCACCATGACCTCAACGTCTCCGCGACGGCGCAGAGCCTGTATACCTCTCAGCCGGGTATCAGCAAGCAGATCCGCCTGCTCGAAGATGAGCTGGGTGTTGAAGTTTTTGCCCGCAGTGGCAAGCACCTGACCCGTGTCACACCGGCCGGTGAGCGCATCATCAATACCGCCGGCGAAATCCTGCGCAAGGTCGAAAGCATCAAGCAGATTGCCCAGGAATTCTCCAACGAGAAGAAGGGCACGTTGTCCATCGCCACCACCCATACCCAGGCACGCTATGCCTTGCCGCCGGTGATCAGCAGCTTCATCAAGCAGTACCCGGAGGTGTCCCTGCACATGCACCAGGGTTCGCCCATGCAGATCGCCGAGATGGCAGCAGACGGTACGGTAGACTTCGCCATCGCCACCGAGGCGCTGGAGCTGTTCGGCGACCTGATCATGATGCCGTGCTACAAGTGGAACCGGTGCGTGGTGGTGCCGCAAGGTCACCCGCTGGCCAAGCTGCCGAAGCTGACCCTGGAAGCGGTTGCCGAATACCCGATCGTTACCTACGTGTTCGGTTTCACCGGGCGCTCGAAGCTGGACGAAGCCTTCAACCACCGCGGCCTCACGCCAAAAGTGGTGTTCACCGCGGCAGATGCCGACGTCATCAAGACTTATGTGCGCCTGGGGCTGGGTGTGGGGATCGTTGCGGGTATGGCTGTGGATGCCAAGCTCGACAGTGACCTGGTGGCCCTGGACGCCAGTGAGCTGTTCGAGGCCAGCATCACCAAGATCGGCTTCCGCCGTGGCACGTTCCTGCGTGGCTTCATGTGCGACTTCATCGAGAAGTTCGCCCCGCACCTGACCCGTGAAGTGATGGCCAAGGCCATTCAGTGCCATAACAAGCAGGAGCTGGAAGAGCTGTTCGAAGGTGTCGAACTGCCGGTGCACTGATCCGAGAATGCCGGGGCCGCTTTGCGGCCCAATCGCGACACAAGGCCGCTCCTACAGGGATATGCGATCTCCTGTAGATACCGTCTTGACCCTCACCCCGCAAGAGGGATTTTGGGGTCAAACGGTATCCCCGACTTCACCACCCCGTAAACCAGGTGCAGCAGC
>NZ_JBIVXJ010000038.1:0-57201 GCF_044769185.1 Pseudomonas sp. NPDC090592 | reverse complement strand
AGTACCTGTGGCGGCCTCTTCGCGGGCAAGCCCGCTCCCACAGGTTATGCATCGCTCTTGAGGGTGATGCAGTACCTGTGGGAGCGGGCTTGCCCGCGAAGAGGCCGGTATTGGCAACTCAAGGCTCAAGCCAGCACGGCAGCCCATGCAGACACCAGCAACACCCCCGCCAACACCTGGTTGAACAGCTGCAACCGCCTCGGCGTCTGTAACCACCGGGCGCTACCCACCCCCAGCATGGCCCATGCCGTCATGCTCGGCAGGGCAATCAGCAAGAACACCAGCGCCAGCTGCCACACCGGCAGCGTCGGTGCGGCAAACACCCCGATCACCGCCACGGCCATCAGCCACACCTTGGGGTTCACTACCTGCAACGAGGCAGCGCTGAACACACTGAACCCTTGCCCCTTAGTGGCCTGTAGCGGTGCGGCAGCACTGCGCAACATTTTCCACGCCAGCCAGCTCAGCCATAGCACCCCGGCCCAGCTCATCAATAATTGGGCCATGGGGTGGCGCAACAGCAATTCACCCAGCCCCAGGCCGACCACCAGCACGATCCCCGCCGCCGCGCCACATGCCGCCACGATCGGTGCCAGGCTCGCACGTAACCCCACGCGTGCACCATGGGCCAGGACCAACAGGTTGGTCGGCCCCGGGCTGATGCTGGATACCAGGGCAAACAGGATGAAAGGCAACAACGACTGCGACATGGTTCAGGGCTCCGGGATATCGAAGCACCATGCTCGCCGCCGGCAGGCGCTCAGTCTGGAAGGTTTGAGCAGCGCCTGCGGTAGTCGGCCGGCGTCAGCTGATAGGCGCGGCGAAACCAGCGCCCCAGGTGGCTCTGATCGGCAAAGCCCAAGGTCATGGCCACTTCGGCAGGTGTCTGGCCCCGGGCGAGCAGGCGCCGGGCCCGCGCCAGGCGCAGCTGGATCAGGTAGGCATGCGGCGCCAGGCCGAACCCGGCCTTGAAGGCGCGGGTCAGGCGGAAGCGGTCAACGCCACACGCCTGGGCCAGATCCTCCAGGCCGATGTCGCGCTCCAGGTTGGCGTGCAGGTAGTCACGCGCCCGCTGCGCGGTCAACGGCAGGCGCGGGTCGGGGTTGATACGGCGGCGCCAGTGCAGGTGGCGGGTCAGGCAGGCCAGCAGGTCGTCCATGGCTGTTTGCCGGACGATACGCAAGTCCTGGCTGTGCACGGCCTGGAAGGCGAGGGCGGTGGCGCGCGCCAGGCGTTCGTCGTGGCACAGGGTATCGGCAAAGCTGGGCAGGCTGTCGCCCGGTGCATGTTCGAACAGTGCCCGCAGTTGGCTGTCTACCCAGGCCGGTTCCAGGTAAAGGGTGGAATAGGTGAAACCGTCCTCGGTGGGGGCATGGCCGTTGTGTATTTCGCCAGGCTCCAGCAGGAACACCTGCCCCGGCGTGCTGCGGTGGCGTACGCGCCGGCAATCGAACTGCTGCACGCCCTGTTCGGTCACGCCAACCAGAAAGCTGTCGTGCCAGTGCGGGTCGTAGGCATGCCCGACGAAATGCGCACGGACCGACTCGATGCCGGTGTCGGCGTCTTGCTTGAGGTCGATCCAGTTGCTCATGAACGTGTACCGTAGGCGCAAATGGCTACCTTAGCGTAACGGCCCGGCTCAGTCTGGAACGATTGTGCAGCCGTTGGTCAGCGCCCGGCTGCGCAGGGCCTCGAAGCGCTCGCGCAGCCACAGATGCAGTTGCGATACCGCAGGCGAGAGTTGCTTGCGGTGCGGGCAAACCAACGTGACCGGCACGGATTCGCCGAGGTATTCGGGCAGGATGATCTGCAGTTCGCCAGCGGCAATGTTGGCGCTGACGTCCAGCCAGGATTTGTAGACGATGCCTTCACCTTGCAGGGCCAGGCGGCGGATCACATCGGCATCGTCGCTTACCAGGGGCCCGCTGACCTGCACGGTGCGGTTGCCCACCTGCCATTTGTCGTACACCCGGTTGTGCTGCATGTACAGCAGGCAGGCATGCTGTTGCAGGGCCTCGGGCGTGAGCGGGTGGCCGTGGCGGGCCAGGTAGTCGGGGGAGGCCACCAGCACCCGGCGGTTCCAGCTGGCCAGGGGCAGGGCGATGTAGTTGGCGTCCTGGTTGAGGCCATAGCGGATGGCCACATCTACGGGGTCGCGGTTCAGGTCGGCAATCTGGTCGGACAGAAAGAAGCGCAGGTGCAGTGCCGGGTGCTCGCGGCGGAAGGCGCTCAGCCAGGGCAGCAGCATATTTCGGCCCATGTCGGAGGGTGCCGATACCTGCAACGTACCCCGCAGTTTGCCTGGGTTGCCATGCAGGTCTTCATGGCCCTGACGCAAGCTCTCCAGCACATTCAGTGCGGTGGGCAAATAGCGCTCGCCTTCGGCGGTCAGGCGCAAGCTGCGGGTAGTGCGGGCAAACAGGCGCACGTCCAGGTCACGCTCCAGGCGCTTGATCGCGGCGGCTACCTGGCCAGGCAGCAGGCCTGCTTCATGGGCCGCAGCGGTAAAGCTGCCCAGCACGCTGCTGCGGGCGAACAGTTCAAGGTCGGTAATGCGCAGAATTTTCACTCCAGCTGTGAAAGTGTTGCTGCATTGTGCCGGTTTTTCTTTTCTGCGGGAAAGATAAGATGCCCGGCAATTCCCCTGTACATTCCGGAGTTGTCACATGGATACCGTCTCCCTGGCCAAGCGCCGCTACACCACCAAAGCCTACGATTCCTCGCGCCGTATTCCCCAGGCCACTGTCGACGCCCTGCTGGAACAACTGCGCCACAGCCCGTCCTCGGTCAACTCCCAGCCTTGGCACTTCATTGTTGCCGACAGTGCCGAAGGCAAGGCTCGCCTGGCCAAAAGCACTACGGATGGCTATGCCTATAACACGCCGAAGCTGCTCGATGCCTCGCACGTGATCGTGTTCTGCACCCGCACCGAAATGACCGAGGCGCACTTGAACGCAGTGCTCGACCAGGAAGCTGCCGATGGCCGGTTCCGTGATGAGCAGGCGCGGGCCGGGCAGAACCAGAGCCGTCGTCACTACGTCAACCTGCACCGCCATGACCACAAGGACGTGCAGCACTGGATGGAAAAGCAGACGTATCTTGCCTTGGGTACGGCGTTGCTGGGCGCCGCGGCCCATGGCCTGGATGCCACGCCGATCGAAGGCTTCGACAGCAAGGTCCTCGACGCAGAACTGGGGCTGCGTGAGCGTGGCTTTACCAGTGTGGTGATCCTCTGCCTCGGCTATCGCGCCGAAACGGACTTCAACGCCGGGCTGAACAAGTCGCGTCTGCCGGCCTCACAGGTGTTCACGTTCCTGTGAGGCCGCCTGCTTGCACAAGCCAGTGCAAGCGGCCCTTACTGATGCACCTCCCGCTTGAAGCGCAGCCGCCAGCCATGTAACAGCGGCTCGGTATAGCCACTTGGCTGCTCACGGCCCTTGAACACCAGCTCACGGGCCGCACGGAACGCATGCGATGCCTCGAAGCCGGCCGCCATCGGCCGGTACGCAGGATCGCCTGCGTTCTGCTGGTCCACCACCCGCGCCATTCGCTGCAACGTCGCCTCGACCTGCCCGGCATCCACCACACCATGGTGCAGCCAGTTGGCAATGTGCTGGGCCGAGATCCGCAGGGTGGCGCGGTCCTCCATCAGGCCGACATCGTGGATGTCCGGCACCTTGGAGCAGCCCACGCCTTGCTCGACCCAGCGCACCACGTAACCGAGGATGCCCTGGCAGTTGTTGTCCAGCTCGGCCTGTATGTCGTCGGCGCTCCAGGGCCGCTGCGCGCTGACCGGCACGCTGAGCAGGTCGTGCAACAACGCCTGGCGCTGGGCATTCAGGTCGACCTGTTCCAGCGCCTGCTGCACGGCTGCCACGTCCACCTGGTGATAATGCAACGCATGCAGCGTCGCGGCAGTGGGCGAGGGTACCCAGGCGGTGTTGGCACCGGCCCTGGGTTGGGCGACTTTCTGTTCGAGCATGGCTGCCATCAGGTCGGGCATGGCCCACATGCCCTTGCCGATCTGCGCCTTGCCACGCAAGCCGCAGGCCAGCCCCACCAGCACGTTGCTGCGTTCGTAGGCCTGGATCCACGCACTGCCTTTCATGTCGCCCTTGCGCAACATGGCGCCGGCCTGCATGGCGGTGTGCATTTCGTCACCGGTGCGGTCGAGGAAACCGGTATTGATGAACACCACCCGTGATGCTGCGCTGGCGATACAGGCCTTGAGGTTGACGCTGGTGCGCCGTTCCTCGTCCATGATGCCCATCTTCAGGGTATGCGCAGGCAGGCCGAGCAAGGCTTCGACGCGGCCGAAAAGCTGGTCGGCGAAGGCCACTTCGGCCGGCCCGTGCATCTTCGGCTTGACGATGTACAGGCTACCCTCGCGGGAGTTGCCGCGGCGCTTGAGGTCGTGCAGGCCGATCAGGCTGGTGACTACGGCATCGAGGATACCTTCGGGGATTTCCCGGCCATCGCGGTCGTGGATGGCGGCGTTGGTCATCAGGTGGCCGACGTTGCGGATGAACAGCAGCGAGCGGCCTGGCAGGGTCAGGGGCTGGCCGTCTGTGCCGAGGTAGTGGCGGTCTGCGGCCAGGGTGCGGCTGAAGGTTTTACCGCCTTTGCTGACCTGTTCGCTAAGGTCACCCTTCATCAGCCCCAGCCAGTTGCGGTAGACGTTGACCTTGTCGATGGCATCCACGGCGGCTACCGAGTCTTCGCAGTCGATGATGGTGGTCAGTGCGGCTTCCAGGAGAATGTCCTTGACCCCGGCCTGGTCCTGCTGGCCGATCGGGTTGGCCGGGTCGATCTGGATTTCGAAATGCAGGTGGTGATGCTCAAGCAGGATCGCGGTCGGTGTACCAGCGTCGCCCTGGTAGCCCCGTAATTGCCCGGGGGTCTGCAACCCGACCTGGCTGCCATCGGCAAGGGTTACCTGTAGTGTGCCGTTCTTGATTGCATAGGCTCTGGCGTCGCGGTGTGAAGCACCGTCGAGGGGCGTGCTGGCGTCGAGGAACTGACGGCCAAAGGCAATGACCTTGGCACCACGTACCGGGTTGTAGCCCTGACCGCGCTCGGCACCGGCGGTTTCGGCGATGGCATCGGTGCCGTACAACGCGTCGTACAGTGAACCCCAGCGGGCATTGGCGGCGTTGAGCGCGTAACGGGCGTTGCTTAACGGTACGACCAGTTGCGGGCCTGCCTGGACGGCGATTTCGCGGTCGACGTTACGGGTGCTGATTTGCACGTTTTCGGGGGTGTCGACCAGGTAGCCGATGCCTTGCAGGAAGTGTTGGTAGGCGGCCATGTCGTGGATCGGGCCGGGGTGCTGGCGGTGCCAGCTGTCCAGCTCGGTTTGCAGGCGCTCGCGTTCGGCGAGCAGGGCACGGTTTTGCGGGGCGAGGTCGTGGACCAGGGTGCTGAAACCTTGCCAGAAGGGGGTGGCTTCGATGCCGGTGCCGGGGAGGACCTCGTCTTCGATGAAGCGCTGGAGAATGGGGGCGATCTGAAGTTCGTTTGGCATTGTCTGTACGCTCGGTGTTCAGTCTGCTGGGTAGGTGTTGCCTGTGCTGGCCTCTTCGCGGGCAAGCCCGCTCCCACAGGTACGGCACTGGATTTGAGATTTGTGAGTTGCCTGTGGGAGCGGGTTCACCCGCGAAGAGGCCGGTGCAGGATTTACAAGGCAGCCGCCCCAGCCTTGGCCACCTGGGCATCCTGCTCGGACTTGACCCCGGACACACCAATGGCGCCAACCACCTGGCCTTCCACCCGCAGGGGCACGCCACCTTCCAGGCTGGTCAGCAGCGGAGCGGTAACGAATGCAGTACGGCCACCATTGACCATCTCTTCATAATCCCGTGTTTCCTTGCGGCCTAGCGCTGAGGTACGCGCTTTTTCCACGGCAATGTAAGCACTGGCCGGCGCACAGCCATCCATGCGTTCCAGGGCCAAGGGGTGGCCGCCGTCATCGACCACGGCAATGGTCACGTTCCATTGCCGGGCCAGGGCTTCCTGGCGGGCGGCGGCCACTACGCGGGCGACTTCGGCCTGGCCGATCACGAACTTGCTATGCATGGGTGTTCTCCGGGTTCAGGGCTGCTTCGACAATTTCTATCCAGTGCCGTACCGGCGTACGCCCGGCCCCGTCGAGGTGGGCCTGGCAGCCGATGTTGGCGGTGGCGATGACATGCGGTTTACCGCTTTCCAGCGCGTTCAGGCGGTTGTCACGCAGTTGCAGCGACAGTTCAGGCTGGGTCAGCGAATAAGTGCCCGCCGAGCCGCAGCACAGGTGGCCATCCGGCACCGAAGTCAGGGTAAAGCCCAGGCGCGTCAGCAGCGCTTCGACTGCGCCGCCCAGCTTCAGGGCATGTTGCAGGGTACACGGGCAATGGAAGGCCAGGCGTTGTTCGGCGCACAGGCCCAGTTGCTCGACGGGCTCATCACGCAGTACTTCTACCAGATCGCGTGACAGGGCGCTGACCCGTGCGGCCTTGGCTGCGTACAGTGGATCTTTTGCCAGCAGGTGGCCGTAGTCCTTCACGAATGCGCCACAGCCGCTGGCCGTTTGCACCAGGGCCTCGGCGCCTGCCTCGATGGCCGGCCACCAGGCGTCGATGTTGCGCCGGGCACGTTGCAGGCCTTGTTCCTGGGCATTGAGGTGGTAGTCCACAGCGCCACAGCAGCCGGCCTGATGGACCGGTTCGGCGCTGATGCCCAGGCGGTCAAGCAGGCGCGCGGCGGCGGCATTTGTATTGGGTGAAAGGGCCGGCTGTACGCAGCCTTCCAGCATCAGCACCCGGCGTGCATGGCGCGGCGCCGGACGCTGGCCGGGCGCGTTTACCCGCGCCGGCAGCTTGCGTTTGAGCGTGGCCGGCAGCAGCGGGCGCAGGGCCTGGCCGCTGCGGGTCAGGGCCTTGAACAGCGCCGGGCGCGGCACCACGGCGCGCAGCCCCTGGCGCAGCAGGCGCTGGCCGAGCGGGCGCGGCACCTGCTGTTCAACCACAGCGCGGCCGATGTCCAGCAGGTCGTGGTACTTCACCCCGGAGGGGCAGGTGGTTTCGCAGTTGCGGCAGGTCAGGCAACGGTCCAGATGCAATTGGGTGCTGGCGGTGACGGGTTCGCCTTCGAGCAGTTGCTTGATCAGGTAGATGCGCCCCCGCGGGCCGTCCAGTTCGTCACCCAGCAACTGGTAGGTGGGGCAGGTGGCGGTGCAGAAGCCACAGTGCACGCAGGACCGCAGGATGCTTTCGGCTTCGTCGGCGCGCGGCAGGCGCCTGGAGGTTTCGCTCAGGTTGGTTTGCATGGTCTGGCCTCACAGGTCCGGGTACAGGCGGCCAGGGTTGAATATGCCCTGGGGGTCGAGCTGCTGCTTGAGGGCGCGGTGGTAGCGCATCAATGCTTCGCCCAGCGGCGGGCTACTGGCCGAGCCAGGGGCGTAGCAGGTGGCGTGCCCCCCCACTTTGGCGACCTGGTCGCGAATGGCCTGTGCCGGTGCACTGGACTTGAGCCAGCGCTGCGCACCGCCCCAGTCGATCAGTTGCTGGCCGGGCAGGTCCAGCTCGCCGGTGGCGTTGGGCAGCGACAGGCGCCACAGCGGTGCAGGGCCGTCAAAAAACGCCAGGCGCTGCTCACGCAGGTCGCTCCAGAAGCGGCTGTCGAGGGTTTCGCCACCCAGCCGCTGGCGTGCGGACTGCACCGAGCCTTCGCCGCCTTCCAGGCGCAGGTACAGCGCGTCGTCGCCATGGCAGGCTGCGCTGATCGGCAGGGGCTGCTGGCCCCACTCGGCCAACTCGGCCAGCGCTTGGTGGCGGCCCATCGGCAGGCACAGGCTCAGGCATTGGCGTGGCCGCGGCAGCACTTTCAATGACACCTCGGTCAGCACCCCCAGGCAACCGAAACTGCCCGTCATCAGGCGTGATACGTCGTAACCGGCCACGTTCTTCATCACCTCGCCACCAAAACGCAGCAGCTTGCCGTGGCCAGTGATCATCCGCGTGCCCAGCACATAGTCACGCACAGATCCCGCCCATGGTCGCCGTGGGCCCGACAACCCGGCGGCGACCATGCCGCCCAGGGTGGCCTCGGGGCCTAGGTGCGGTGGCTCGCAGGGCAGCGTCTGGCCAGCTTCGTGCAGGGCGGCTTCGATCTCGCGCAGTGGCGTGCCTGCGCGGGCGGTAAGCACCAGTTCGGTCGGGTCGTAGCTGACGATGCCGCGGTGGCTGCGGGTGTCGAGTACTTCGCCGGCAACCGGGTTGCCGAGCATGGCCTTGCTGTTGCTGCCCTGGATACGCAGCGGCGTGCCTTGTGCCAGCGCCTGGCTGACCTGTTCCAGCAGGGCCTGGCTGTTGTCGCGGTCCATGCTCATCAGAAGCGCTCCAGCTCGGGGAAGGGCAGTTGCCCATGGTGCACATGCAGGGCGCCGAACTCGGCGCAGCGGTGCAGGGTGGGGATGTTCTTGCCGGGGTTGAGCAGGCCCTGCGGATCGAAGGCAGCCTTGACCGCGTGGAACAGGGTGATTTCGTCGCTGTTGAACTGTGCGCACATCTGGTTGATCTTCTCGCGGCCTACGCCGTGTTCGCCGGTGATGCTGCCGCCCACTGCCACGCACAGTTCGAGGATCTTGCCGCCGATGGCTTCGGCCCGTTCCAGTTCGCCAGGCAGGTTGGCGTCGAACAGGATCAGCGGGTGCATGTTGCCGTCACCGGCATGGAACACGTTGGCCACGCGCAGGCCATATTCCGCCGACAAGTCACTGATGCCCTTGAGCACCCGCGGCAGTTCGCGACGCGGGATGGTGCCGTCCATGCAGTAGTAGTCCGGGGAGATCCGCCCTACGGCCGGGAAGGCGTTCTTGCGCCCGGCCCAGAAACGCACGCGCTCGGCTTCGTCGCAGGCCAGCCGCACTTCTCGTGCGCCGGCGTGTGTCAGCACGGCGGCTACCCGTTCGCAGTCGTCATGCACATCGGCCTCCACGCCGTCCAGCTCGCACAACAGAATGGCCGCTGCGTCCACCGGGTAGCCGGCGTGGATGAAGTCTTCGGCGGCGCGGATGGCCAGGTTGTCCATCATCTCCAGGCCACCGGGAATGATGCCGGCGGCGATGATCTCGGCCACTGCACGGCCGGCGTCCTCGACGCTGGCGAAACTGGCCAGCAGCACCCGCGCCACCTGCGGCTTGGGCAACAGTTTCACGGTGACTTCGGTGACGATGCCGAGCATGCCTTCGGAGCCGGTGAACAGCGCCAGCAGGTCGAAGCCGGGGCTGTCCAGGGCATCGCTGCCCAAGCTCAGGTGCTCACCTTCGACGGTGAGGATGTCCACCTTGAGCAGGTTGTGCACGGTCAGGCCGTACTTGAGGCAGTGCACACCCCCTGCGTTTTCGGCAACGTTGCCACCGATGGAACAGGCAATTTGCGACGACGGGTCTGGCGCGTAGTACAGCCCGTGGGGGGCAGCGGCCTGGGAAATGGCCAGGTTGCGCACGCCGGGCTGGACACGGGCGTAGCGACCCTGCGGGTTCACCTCCAGGATGCGGTTGAAGCGCGCCATCACCAGCAGGATGCCCTTGGCCAGCGGCAGGGCACCGCCCGACAGGCCGGTGCCGGCACCCCGCGCCACCACCGGCACCCCTCGCTGGTGGCAGAGCTTGAGCAAGGCCTGCACCTGTTGCAGGCGCTCGGGCAGCACCACCAGCAGTGGAACCGTGCGGTAGGCCGACAGGCCGTCGCATTCGTAGGGTTTGAGGTCTTCTTCGCGGTGCAGGATTTCGAGGTCTGGCAGGGCACTGTGCAGCGCCTGCAGCAGGGCTGCCTTGTCTGTGACGGGCAGCACACCATCGACGCGTTCGTCGTACAGGATATTCATCGGCTCACTCGGCAACGGTTTTTGTTGTTGTTGGCAAAGCGGTCACCGTTGCAGCCTGCGCGCGCTGGCGGCTGTGGTCGAGTGGGTGTGGCACTGGTCCTACCAGTTTTTGTGCCGGGCACTGGTTATTGATGGCTTTACCCGGCTAGATTGGAGCCAGTGGTCGAAGTGGTCCTACCAGTGATGGAGGCATGATGGGTGCTGAAGGCAAGGCCAAGGTTGCCGACCAGGTGGCCGAGCGGGTCGAGCGGCTGATCGTCGACGGTGTGCTCAAGGTGGGGCAGGCGCTGCCGTCGGAGCGGCGGCTGGTAGAAAAACTGGGGTGTTCACGCTCGGCCCTGCGCGAAGGGCTACGCGTGTTGCGCGGGCGCGGGATCATCGACACTGAGCAGGGGCGGGGTTCGTTCGTTGCCGACCTGACAGGGCATACGGGCGGCACACCGTTGATGCACCTGTTCAGCTCGCAGCCACGCACGCTGTTCGACCTGCTGGAGGTACGGGCGTTGCTCGAGGCCGAGTCGGCGCGGCTGGCAGCGCTACGCGCCACCGAGGTTGACCGCCTGCTGATTCGCCGGCGCTACGAAGAGATGCTGGCCGCGCACGACGCCCCTGAAGCGCTTGATGCCCGCGAGCATGCACGCCGCGACCATGCCTTTCATCGGGCGATCAGCGAGGCGTCGCACAACCCGGTGCTGGTGCACACCTTGCAATCGCTCAGTGACCTGACCCTGAGCACGGTGTTTGCCTCGGTCAACAACCTGTATTGCCGGCCGGCACAGAAGCGCCAGATCGACCGGCAACATGCGCGGTTGTATCAGGCGGTGATGGAGCAGTTGCCGGAGCAGGCGCAGCGGGCGGCGCGAGAGCATATCAACGGCATACGCGACAGTTTGCGGGAGATCGAGCAGGAAGAGCAGCGGTTGGTCAGGGCGACCATGCGGATGGACGGGTGGGGATGAAGTTGCCTGTGCCGGCCCTTTCGCGGGCTTGCACGCTCCCACAGGGACTGCACCGCCCTTGAAAGCGCTGCAGTACCTGTGGGGGCGGGCAAGCCCGCGAAGAGGCCGGTACAGGATTGCCTCAATGATCGGCTATACGGTCATCCTGGGACAGAATGGCCTGCGCCATTGCTACGCGACAGATTGCGCGAGATCGAGCAGGAAAAGCAGCGCTTGGTCAGGGCGACCATGCGGATGGACGGGTGGGGGTGTACTTGCCTGTGCCGGCCCTTTCGCGGGCTTGCCCGCTCCCACAGGTACTGCACCGCCCTTGAAAGCGCTGCAATACTTGTGGGAGCGGGCAAGCCCGCGAAGAGGCCGGTACAGGATTGCCTCAATGATCGGCTATACGGTCATCCTGGGACAGAATGGCCTGCGCCAGTTCTTCATCACTGGCCTGCAACCCAGGGTGATCCTTGCGGGCCTGTTCCAGTGCAGACTCCACATAGGCGCCACGGATTGCACCGCCGCTGGCGACGAATGCAGAAAGCTCGTCACGGGCCGGGATGATCCGTTTATCGTCCTTGAAGGTGGAGTAAAGCGAAGCGGAAACACCGGCCGAGGTGGCGACGTCGCCCGCATCGACGCGGGCCAGGGCAGCACCGGCAGGCAGCAGGAGCAGCAGCGCAGGGGCGAGGAGTAGGTGGCGCATGTCGTGTTCTCCAATAGCGTGAAGCCCAAGGGAATAAACCACTCAGTGGTTAAGAAAGCACGCAGGTGCTGGTAGTTCCCTTGGGGGTTTCACGAAAAGGAAGGATCAAGCCAGCTGGTAAGTGGTTTTGACCCGGGTAAAGAACTGCCGCGCATGCGTGCCTTGCTCGCGCGAGCCCAGGCTCGATGCGCCATTCCCCCCAAATGGCACGTGGTAATCCACCCCGGCTGTCGGCAGGTTGACCATCACCATCCCCGCCGAACTGTTGCGTTTGAAGTGCTCGGCATGACGCAGCGAGGTCGTGACTATGCCGGCCGACAGGCCAAATGCGGTGTCCTCGGCGGCGGCAAGCGCTTCGTCATAGTCACGTACCTTGAGCACGCACAGCACCGGCCCGAATATTTCTTCCCGGTAGATGCGCATGTCCGGCGTTACCTCGGTAAACAGCGCCGGGGTAAAGAAATACGCCCCCGCCGGTTATCGATACGCTCGCCACCGCATACCAGCTTCGCACCCTGCTCAACACCTGCGGCCACATAGGACAGGTTCTGCTCCAGTTGCCGGCTGTCGACCACCGGGCCGATGTCGGTGCTGGCCTGCAGCGCATCGCCCACCTTCAACGCACGGGTACGTTCGGCCAGGCGTGCGACGAATGCGTCGTGAATACCCTCTGTCACGATAACCCGCGAGCTGGTTCCAGATTGCCTGAGGGCATGGATTGACCGCGTCGGGCCGGGCGTGATTTGCTCGGTTCTACGGCCTCTTCGCGGGCAAGCCCGCTCCCACAGGTTTAGCGTCGCCTGTAGGCGCGGGTTGGCCTGCGAATGGCCCGACACGATCATTCAATGGAAAATGAAGGTTCGCCCATGTCCGAGTACACGCTGCATTGCTTCGCCGAATCCGGCAACGCCTACAAGGCTGCGCTCATGCTTGAACTCACCGGCCAGGACTGGCAACCGGTATTCGTCGACTTTTTCCATGGCCAGACCCGCGAGCAAACCTGGCGTGACGAGGTGAACGAGCAGGGCGAGGTGCCGGTGCTGGAACACGCGGGCAAAACCTTCACCCAGTCTGCGCTGATCCTGGATTACCTTGCCGAACAGACCGGCCAGTTCGGCCCGCGTGATGAAGACGAAAAACGCGAGATCTGGCGCTGGATGCTGTTCGACAACCACAAGTTCACCAGTTATTACGCCGCGCTGCGTTTTCTGTTCTGCCTGAAAAACACCGGCGAAACGGACGTGACCCGGTTTTTGCGTGAGCGTGCCACGGCGGCCTACCGCATTGTCGATGCGCACCTGGCGAAGGCGCCGTTCATGGTCGGTGGCCGGCTGACCATCGCTGACCTGTCGCTGGCGGGCTACGTGTTCATGCCGGAGGACACCGGCATTGCCCTGGCCGACTTCACCCATATCGAGGCATGGAAGGCGCGGATCCAGGCGCTGCCGGGGTGGAAGCATCCGTATGACCTGATGCCTCGTGCAGGTGATCGGCACTGACAGAGGATTGACCTGTGGCGGCCTCTTCGCGGGCTCGCCCGCTCCCACAGGCACAGCGCCACATTTGAAGTCGGCGCGGTACCTGTGGGAGCGGGCGAGCCCGCGAAGAGGCCGCCACAGGTTTAACTGGAATCAGATCGACAATCGCACCACCCGGTTATCCAGCACCTGCTGTTCCTGCCCGCGCCGCTTGTTCACCACCAGTTCGCCAATGGCGATCAGCCGCGTGCGTGTGATGTTGCGCGACAACCCCAGCAACTGCGCGGTATGCACCTGGTTGTAGTGGCAGAACCGGTAGGCCGAGCGCAGCAGGGCATTTTCCACTTTCTGGTACAGGTCGCCCGGCTGCTCCTCGTACAGCCGGCTGAATGCCCGCTGCAACAAGTCGTCCACGGCATTGCCCGCCGGTTCTTCCTCTTGTCGCTCGATGCGCAGGTTGGACAAGCGCAGGTCCTGCGCCTGCACCGTACCGTCGCCGCAGGTGAGCAAGCTGTGGTGAATCACGTTCTCCAGTTCGCGGATATTGCCCGGCCAGCTGTACTCCACCAGTTTGGCCTGGGCCTTGGGGCTCAGCTCCACCGGCCCGTAGCCCAGCCGGTCGCTGTAGCTGCGGATGAAGTGCCGGGCCAGCGGCAGGATATCGCCCGGGCGGTCACGCAGCGGGTGCAGCTGCACGGTCACCACGTTCAGCCGGTAGTACAGGTCTTCGCGGAAATGCCCGGCGTTGATGGCCTTTTCCAGCTGTACGTTGGTCGCCGCCAGCACCCGCACGTTGATCGGGATGCTCTTGCGCGAGCCCAGCCGCACCACTTCGCGCTCTTGCAGCACGCGCAGCAGCTTGACCTGGATCGGCAGGGGCAGGTCGCCGATTTCGTCGAGGAACAGCGTGCCGCCGTTGGCCTCCTCGAACCATCCGGCCTTGGCCGCCAGGGCGCCGGTGAAGGCGCCTTTTTCATGGCCGAACAGCTCGGCTTCTACCAACGACTCGGAAAACGCCCCGCAGTTGACCGCCACGAACGGCCCGTTGCGCCGGCCGCTGAGGTTGTGGATGTGGCGTGCGACCAGCTCCTTGCCCGTGCCGGTTTCGCCAATGATCAGGACGCTGGCCTCGCTGGGGGCGACCTGTTGCAAGTGGGCGAGCAGCGCCTGCGACCTGGGGTCTTCGAAGACCTGTGCGGTCGCCCTGATCGAGGTAGCCAGTGCCGGTGACGGGGGGAGGGTCAGCAGTTGCATGGGCAATCCTCAGGAATAGAAGGATGGTGCAGGGCGCTTGTCGTTGAGGGCCCACTCGCCAAGTTCGTGGATGCGGTAGTCCACCGGGTCGTGCAGGGTTTGCGTGCGCAGGTTGCGCCAATGGCGGTCGAAACGCAGCGAGGCATGGGTGGCGCGAGCGCCGGTGACCTCGAACAGGCGGTTGCAGATGTCCAGGCCGTGGCGGCTGGCAGCGACCTTGGCGGTACCGATGGCCAGGGCCAGGTCGCCACGCTCCTCCGCGGTGAGGGCGTGTTCCTTGGCCCAGGCGGCATCCAGCTGGCGCGCGGCCCGTTCGATCAGCAGGCGTACGCTTTCCAGGCCGAGCCAGAACTCGCCGTAATGGCGCAGCACGTAAGGGTCTTCGGCACTGCTGGCGGCGCTGGAACGGAACCACGGCCGGCTTTCCTTCAGGGTGTACTGGCGGGCCTCGTCGAAGGCGCCCTCGGCAATGCCGAGGAACAGGTTGGCGAAGTGCAACTGGGCAATCAGCGGGCGCAGCGCGGCGAACGGTGTGCTCAAGGGGCCCGGGTCGAGCAGCAGTTCATTGTGCTCTACCCGTACCCGTTCGAAGGTGGCGCTGCCGCTGTCGGTCTGGCGTTGGCCGATGTTGTTCCAGTCGCTGTGCAGGCTGATGCCGGTGCGGCCACTGGGGATGGCGGCAATCAGCAGTTTGCCGCCAGCACGTTCGTCCACCGCCGAGGCAATCAGCATTTCCGAGTCGCTGGCGCCGGAGCAGAAGCTTTTCTTGCCCGAAAACTCGCACCAGCCGTCGAAGTGCTTGACCACGGTGCGGGTGTCCAGCGGGTTCAGGGCATTGCCCCAGAACCACTGTTTGCGGGCGGTCTGTTCGAACCACGGTTGCCACTGGTCCGGGCGCGAGAACAGGCGCACGGTGGCCAGCATCAGGTGGTGGAAGCCGAAGACATGGGCAATGGAACTGTCGACCCGGGCGAATTCGCGCACCACTGCGAAGGTGTCGTACCAGTTGGCGCCCTGGCCGCCGAAGGCCTGCGGGATCGTCAGCGACAGCAGGCCGCTGTCACGCAGGGCATCACGCTCGGCTTTCGGGGTGCCGCCGCGTTCATCGCGCTCGACGGCGGTGTGGGCAAACTGCCCGGCCAGTTCACGGGCGATGGCCAGGGCCGGGCGCAAGGGGGTATTCACAGGTGCATTCATGGCCGCTCCTCAGGCGCTTTTACGCAGCGCGTGATGGGCGCCGAACAGTGGCACGGCACGTTCGGCGGCCAGGCGGATACGGGCAGCGAGTGCATCGCTGGACACGCGGTAGTCGGCCAGCTCTGCCTGGCTGGCGAACACGCCGATGGGCAGGGTCAGGGCTTGCAGGAAGCTGAACAGCGGGCGCAGTTGGTGGTCGAGGACCAGTGCATGGCGTTCGCTGCCGCCGGTGGCGGCGAGCAATACCGGGGTGTCGACCAGGGCGTCCTGGCCGATCAGGTCGAACAGGTGCTTGAAGTGGCCGGTGAAGCTGCCACGGTACACGGGGGTGGTGACCACCAGCAGGTCGGCCTTTTCCACCAGGCGCAGTTGCTGTTCGACGGTGTCGGGCAGTTCGCTGCGCCACAGGGCGCTGCCCAGTGGGCGGGCGATGTCGCCCAGTTCGATCAGGTGCGGCTTGATGTGCAGGTGCTCGGCCAGTTCGGCGAGGATCGCTTCGGTCAGGGCCAGGGTGCGCGATGGGCGGGAGGTGCCGCCAGACAGGGCTACGACGTTCAGTGGGGTGCTCATGGGCAGAGTCTCCGGTTCGGGTGAGCGGGGGACTTTGCTTGAGCAATCGTCGTGCCGGGTTTTAATGTTCTTTTGAATCAACAGGTTGGTGAATTCAAAGACGTGCGCCGCTGTTGCCGTGTGGGCGTTACCTGTTGATTGGGTGTTGCGCTACGAACAGTTGGCCAAGTGTTGGCGGCTGTGCAGTGGGGGCAGTTATAGAGGATTATTTTCTACCAAAAAAAGAATAAGAAATTATATTCTTATTCTTTTTTATCGAAAGGCTGCCGTTTTACCGGTGCCGACAATGCCCTGCACGAATGTCACCAGTTGCTCCCTGGCGGTCATGACTGTTCCCCATTGGGCCTGGCCGCACAGCAAGCCCAGCACCGCGTGGGCAATCGAGTGTGCACGCGGTGCCGGCAGGCCGCACTCGGCGGCGACGATGTCGCTGAGTAACCCGCTGTATTCAGCTTTCAGCTGTTCAACCTGCAACAGTTGGTCTTCGTTCAGGTTCATGGCCTCTCGCGTCAGCAACACCAGTTTGTCCGGGTTGGCCTGGCTGTAGGTCACAAAGGCCTGCACAAAACAGGGCAAGCGTTCACTGGTGGCGCGGGCGCCTTTGAGGCATTGTCGGGTTTCATACAGCAGGTCGGTCAGGCTCGACTCGATCAGTTCGAACAGCAGCCCCTGTTTGCTCTCGATGTGGTGATACAGCGAGCCGGCGCGCAGGCCCAGGTGGCTGGCCAGGTCGCGCAACCCGATCGCCTGGTAGCCATGGCTGGCAAACAACGCACTGGCCGCATCCAGCAAGCGGTCCCGGGCATGCGGGGTGGGTACGGGCGAAAGGCTGGAGGCGGGCATGGAAGCACCTGTCGGCGAATTGATATTTGACCAAATGTAAGACAACAGGCATCTTACGTAAAGACTCAATCGCGGAGGTGTTTTGTGGATAATCAAACGGTGGTGATCGTAGGTGGTGCCTCGGGTCTGGGCCTGGAAACAGCCAGGCTGATGGTGAAGCGTGGCGCCGGCAAGATCGGCCTGATCGACCGAAACGAGCAATTGTTGGCACAAGCGGCAGAAGAACTTCGCGGGCACGGCGTCGAGGTGGCGATTGCGGTGGGTGACATTGCCCGCAGGGATACCGCTCACGCAGCCTTCGCCCAGATCGTCGAAGGCCTGGGCCGGGTGCATTGCCTGGTCAACAGTGCGGCCATCTACCCGCGCCAGGACATCTTCGAGATCAGCGACGAAGAGTGGGACCTGGAAAACGCCGTCAACATCAAGGGCACTTATCACATGATGGTTGCTGCGGTGCGCCACATGCAGCAGTACGCCGCCGCCCCTGCGGTAACCGGGCGTATCGTCAACGTCACGTCGGTGGATGCCTTCAAGGCCCACCCGCAAAACGCCCACTATGCAGCGACCAAGGCGGCGGTGGTCAGCCTGACCAAGTCCTTCGCCCAGGCCTGCGCCAAGGACCAGATCCTGGTCAACTCGGTGGCACCGGCCGGTTTCGCCACCGAGCGCGCCAAGCAACTGGGCTTCCTGGGCGAGCTGGCAGCGGCCAACCCTCTGGGTCGCGCCGCAGAGCCGGCGGAAATTGCCGAATGGATCGTGATGATGGGCAGCAGCCGCAACAGCTACGCCACGGGCGAAAACGTGATTGTCAGCGGGGGTTACATCTATGCCTGAAGTCGCATTCCCCGAGGGCTACCAGCGCGCGCTGGTGACCGGGGCTACCAGCGGTATCGGCGAGGCTATCGTGCTGGCGCTGCGCAATGCCGGCCTGCAGGTGATTGCCGTGGGGCGCAGCCCCGAAGCCCTGGCCGAGCTTGCCAGCGAGCCGGGCGTGACCACCTTGCAGGCGGATGTGCGTGACTACCGGTCGTTGAGCGCCGCGCTGGAAGGGCAGACGATTGATGTGCTGGTCAACAACGCGGGCATCCTTTCAACCCGTGCTGCGTTCCAGGATATCGACGAGGCCGAGATCGACAACATGCTCGACATCAACCTCAAGGCGCCGCTGCACCTGGCGCGGCAAGTATTGCCGGGCATGGTCGGGCGGGGCAGGGGGCACTTGTTTTTCATCGGCTCCAGCGCCGGCCGCGCGCCGCACCCGGGGGCTGCGGTGTATGGCGCCTCCAAGGCTGGTGTGAGCCTGTTCTGTGATGCGTTGCGCTGTGACCTGCTGGGCAGCGGCGTGCGGGTAACCGAAATTGCCCCTGGCCGGGTGCAGACCCAGCTCTACAAGAGTGCGATGGGCATGCAGGCGGCGGGTAGCGAACTGTATGACGGCTATGAGTCGATCCAGCCGGAGGATATTGCCGAGCTGTTGCTGGCGGCGTTGAAGATGCCGCGGCAGGTGGATGTGTCGCGACTGGAAGTGTTCCCCACGGCGCAGGCGGTGGGTGGCGGGCGGATGGTCAAGACCGCTGGTTGACCGGTTGCCTGTGCTGGCCCTTTCGCGGGCTCGCCCGCTCCCACAGGGTCAGCACAGCTCCTGAGCGTTGCGCTGTACCTGTGGGAGCGGGCGAGCCCGCGAAAGGGCCAGCACGGGAAACGCCAATATCAGCAAATAGGTGCTTGACCACCTGTAAGACAACATATAACTTACATGAAGACCGTTTCCGTAGGTCGAAACAACTACAAAGCATTGCAGGGGATATGACGATGACTGCGACATCATGCCGGGTCGGCGTGGACATAGGCGGCACTTTCACCGATATCGCGCTGGACGTGGACGGCGTGCTGCACTCCACCAAAATCCTGACCGACTACGAGCTGCCTGAGCGGGCCATCCTCACCGGCGTACGCCAGGTGGTAGAGCAGGCCGGCCTGGCGCTTTCCGACATCGATCAGCTGATCCATGGCACCACCCTGGCCACCAACGCCCTGATCGAGCGCCGTGGCGCACGCACCGCCTTCATTACTACCGAGGGTTTCCGTGACACCCTCGAAATGCGCACCGAGAACCGTTTCGAGCAGTACGACATCAATATCGTCCTGCCACCGCCGCTGATCGACCGCGAAAACCGCTTCACCTTGCGTGAGCGCCTGGACGTCAAGGGCCGTGTACTGATCGCCCCTGCGCAGGCCGAGATCGATGCCCTGGTCGAGCGCATCGCCGAAGGCAACTACGAGAGCGTCGCCATCGGCTTCATCCATAGCTACGTCAACGGTGCCCATGAGCGCCAGTTGCGTGATGCCCTGCAGGCACGCCTGCCAAACCTGTCGATCTCGATTTCCAGCGAAGTCTCGCCGCAGATGCGCGAGTTCGAGCGCTTCAATACCGTATGCGCCAACGCCTACGTCAAGCCGCTGATCAAGTCCTACCTGGACCGCCTGGTGGTGACCTTGAAGCAAGAAGGCGCCGATTGCCCGGTGTTCATGATTCACTCCGGCGGCGGCATCATCTCGGTGCAAAGCGCTGCCGAGTTCCCGGTGCGCCTGGTTGAGTCCGGCCCGGCGGGTGGCGCGATCTTTGCCGCTGACATCGCTCGCCGTTACCAGTTGGAAAACGTGCTGTCGTTCGACATGGGCGGCACCACGGCGAAAATCTGCCTGATCGAAGACCAGGTGCCGAAAACCGCTAAAACCTTCGAAGTGGCCCGTACCTATCGCTTCAAGAAGGGCAGCGGCATGCCGATTTCCATCCCGGTGGTGGAAATGGTCGAGATCGGTGCCGGTGGCGGTTCGATTGCCAGCATCGACAGCATGCGCCAGATTCGTGTCGGCCCGCACAGTGCCGCCTCCGAGCCAGGCCCTGCGTGCTACGGCCGTGGTGGCCTGGAACCGACCATTACCGACGCCAACCTGCTGCTCGGCCGCCTCGATGCCGACAACTTCGCCGGTGGTGCGCTGCGCCTGTCCACGGAAAATGGCGCCAGCGCCATGGCCCGGGTCATTGGCCAACCGCTAGGCATGCAAGCGGATACCGCCGCCTTCGGCGTGTGCGAAGTGGTCGACGAAAACATGGCCAACGCCGGCCGCGTGCACGCAGTGGAAAGCGGCAAGGACATCGCCGACTACACCATGATCACCTTCGGGGGTGGCGGCCCGCTGCATGCCGCACGGCTGTGCGAAAAGATGGGTGTTTCGCGGTTCATCGTACCGGCCGGTGCCGGTGTGGGTTCGGCCATCGGCTTCCTGCGCGCGCCGTTCGGCTACGAAGCCGTGCGCAGCGCCTTTGTACGCCTGTCGGAGTTCGATGCCGCGGCGGTAAACGCGCTGATTGAAGAGATGAAAGCGGAGTCGCTGGGCTTCCTGCGCCAGGGCATGCCTGAAGGTGAGCCAGAAATGGACTGCACCGCATTCATGCGCTATGTCGGCCAGGGTTGGGAAATCCCCGTGGCGTTGCCGTTCAAGGCCTTCACCGCTGCCGATACCGTGCAGTTCAAGGCATTGTTCGAAGAGGCCTACACCCGCTTCTTTGGCCGCCCGATCGAAGGCCCGGACATCGAGATCGTCAGCTGGTCGGTGCGCGCCAGTTCGCCGCTGCCGCCCGTGGAACGCATCGAAACCGTCGGTGCTGTCTACCGCTCGCAGGAAGTGGCTCGCCGCCAGGTGTTCGACGTGGCTGCCGGCGGTTTCGTCGACGCCGGTATCCACCCGCGCGAAGAACTGCAGGTCGGTGCCCGTGTCGACGGCCCGGCGATCATCGTCGAGCGCGAAACCTCGACCTTCGTCACCTCCAACTTCACCGCCACGGTCCAGCCAGACGGCTGCCTGCTGGTTGTGCGCCGCTAACGCCTGAATTCGGAAGAGCTGAACATGAGCGATACGTTGATCGACATTCAAATGCAGGTGATGTGGAACCGCTTGGTCTCGGTGGTCGAAGAACAGGCCCTGACCCTGATCCGCACTGCCTTCTCCACCAGCGTGCGCGAGGCCGGCGACCTGTCGGCCGGCGTCTTCGACCGCGCCGGCAACATGCTGGCCCAAGCGGTCACCGGCACCCCCGGCCACGTCAACACCATGGCCGAAGCCGTGGTGCACTTCATCAAGGACATCGGCGAAGACAATATCTTCGAAGGTGACGTGTACGTGACCAACGACCCGTGGAAGGGTACCGGCCACTTGCACGACATCACCATTGTTTCGCCGTCTTTCTACAAGGGCAAGCAGATCGGCTACTTCGCCAGTACCGCCCACGTGGTCGACATCGGTGGCCGTGGCTTTGGCCCGGATGCCCGCGAGGTCTACGAAGAAGGCCTGTTCATCCCGATCATGAAGCTGTTCGAGCGTGGCAACCTCAACCGCGACCTGATCAACATCCTGCGCAACAACGTGCGTGAGAATGACCGGGTGGTGGGTGACTTCTATGCCCTGTCGGCCTGTAACGAGACCGGCCACAAGCGCCTGCTGGACATGCTCGAAGAGTTCCAGCTGGACGACCTGGAGCACATCGGCGGGTTTATCCTCGAGCACAGCCGCCGCGCCACCCTGGAATGCTTCAAGTCGCTGCCGCACGGCACCTACAGCAACAGCATGACCCTCGACGGCTATGACGTGCCGGTCACCCTGGCGGTGACCATCACCGTTGGCCCGGACGGCATCCAGAGCGACTTCACCGGTACGTCGGGCATGAGCCAGTTCGGCATCAACGTGCCATTGGGCTACGCCAAGGCCTATGCCTGCTATGGCCTCAAGTGCATCGTTGCGCCAGAGATCCCGAACAACACTGCATCCTTGGCACCGTTCGAGGTGACTGCACCCGAAGGCTGCATCCTCAATGCCAAGCACCCGGCGCCGGTGTCGGTGCGCCATGTGCTCGGTCACTTCGTGCCTGACCTGGTACTCGGTGCGCTGCACAAGTGCCTGCCAGGCAAGGTGCCAGCCGAGGGTGCCAGCGCCCTGTGGAACCTGCACCTGAGCGTGCGCCCGCTGGAAAGCAACCCCAATGGCCGCAACGCCGAAATGCTGATGTTCAACAGCGGCGGCATGGGCGCGCGTTCGGCGATGGACGGCCTGAGCGCTACTGCGTTCCCGAGCGGTGTGCACACCATGCCGGTGGAAGCGACCGAGCACGCCGGCCCTGTAGTGGTCTGGCGCAAGGAGCTGCGTGAAGGTTCCGGTGGTGCCGGCCAGCTACGCGGCGGCCTGGGCCAGGAAATCGAAGTGTCGGCCAGCGAAGGCTACAGCTTCCGCTTCAGTGCCATGTTCGACCGTATCCAGTACCCGGCCCGTGGCCTGGAAGGCGGCCAGGAGGGTGCCGAAGGCTTCGTCGGCCTGGACGACGGCAGCGTGCTGCGCGGCAAGGGCCAGCAGTTCGTGCCGGCGGAGCGCCGCCTGGTGCTGCGCCTGCCGGGTGGCGGTGGTTATGGCGACCCGCGTCAGCGTGACCGCCAGCTGGTCGAGCGCGACCTGCGCTACGGCTACATCAGCGCCGAGCAGGCGCGTGCCGACTACGGCTTCGAAGCCGCCAAGGAGCGTTGAGCGATGGACGTGCAAAGCAGCCGCGTCAAAGCGGTAAAAAGTTCGCCGAGCATGGCCGTGTCGGTGCTGGCCAAGCAAATGCTGGCCAAGGGTGAGCCAGTCATCAACCTGGCGCTTGGCGAGCCGGACTACAACGTTCCGGCCCACGTGATCGAGGCTGCGTACCAGGCCATGCTGGCGGGCAACAACCACTACACCGCGCCCAACGGCATGGAGAGCCTGCGCCAGGCGATCGTCGACAAGTTCGCCCGGGAGAACGACCTGGCCTATGGCCTGGACGAGATCTGCGTAGGTAACGGCGCCAAGCAACTGTTGTTCAACGCCTTCCTGGCCACCCTGGAAGCAGGCGATGAAGTGATCACCCCGGCGCCGTACTGGGTGTCGTACACCGACATGGCAATGCTCAACGGCGGTGTGCCGGTGGTTATCCCGTGCGGTGCCGAGCAGGGTTTCAAGGTCACCCCGGAGCAACTGGAGGCCGCCATCACCCCGCGTACGCGCTGGGTGATGCTGAACTCGCCGAACAACCCGAGCGGGGCGATCTTCACCCGTGAAGAGTTTGCAGCCCTGGGCAAGGTGCTGGAGCGCCACCCCAATGTGCTGGTGATCTCGGACGAGATCTACGAGCACATCGTGCTCGGCGACCAGCCGTTCGTGTCGTTCGTCACGGCGTGCCCGCAGTTGCGCGAGCGCACGCTGCTGATCAACGGGGTGTCCAAGGCCTACGCCATGACCGGCTACCGCCTGGGTTACGCAGCAGGGCCGAAAGACCTGATCGTGGCCATGAACAAGACCCAGTCGCAAACCACCACGTGCCCGTCGAGCATCTCGCAGTTGGCGGCGGTGGCGGCACTGAACGGCCCGCAGGACTTCGTGCGCGATGCCAGCCGGGAGTACCAGGCGCGTGGCGCCCTGGTAGTAGACGGCCTGGCGAAGATCCCGGGCCTGAAGCTGCAGATGCCGCAGGGTGCGTTCTATGCCTTCCCTGAGGTCAGTGCCTTCATTGGCAAGCGCACGCCAGACGGGCAGGTGATCAGCAATGACACCGAGCTGTCGGCCTACCTGTTGCGCGAGGGCAAGGTAGCCACCGTGCCAGGTTCGGCGTTCGGTGTGGAGCCTTACGTGCGCCTGTCCTTCGCCACCTCGCGCCAGGAACTGGAACAGGCACTGGGCCAGCTGCGCGACGCGTTCGCAGCGCTGGCCTGATCAAACGAATTGAATAGAGGTAGACCATGAGCAAGCCATTCAAACGCCTGCTGATCACCGGCGCCGCCGGGCGCCTGGGCAGCGTGCTGCGCAAGCATCTGGCCCAGTTCGCCGACGAACTGCGCCTGACCGACATCGCCGACCTGGGTCACGCTGCGCCGCACGAAGAATTGATCCGTTGCGACCTGGGCAACTTCGCGGACGTGCTGCCGCTGACCGAAGGCGTGGATGCCATCGTGCATGCCGGTGGCGTGCCGGTTGAAGACACCTTCGAGAAGATCCTCAACGGCAACATCGTCGGCACCTACAACATCTACGAAGCGGCCCGTCGCAACGGCGTGAAGCGGGTGGTGTACACCAGCTCCAACCACGCCATCGGCTTTTACGACCGCACCGAAACCATCGATGCCAGCGCTGCGCATAGGCCAGACAGCCTGTACGGCGTCAGCAAGTGCTTTGCCGAGGACCTGGGCCGTTACTACTGGGACAAGTTCGCCATCGAGTCGGTGAACCTGCGCATCGGTTCGTCGTTCCCTGAGCCGCTGGACCGCCGCATGCTCGCCACCTGGCTGTCGTTCGACGACTTCGCCCAGCTCACCGAGCGCTCGCTGCTGGCGCCGCGGGTCGGGCACATGGTGGTGTACGGCATGTCCGATAACCGCGAAAGCCTGTGGGACAACCGCCTGGCGTCGTCGATTGGCTATGTGCCCAAAGATAGCGCTGACGATTATCGCGAAAAGGTCCTGGCCGAGCATCCGCCGCTTGACCCGAACGAGCCGGCCGCACGCTACCACGGCGGCAACTTCGCCGGCGCCGGTCATTTCGAAGACCCGAAATGACCTGTTCCGGCCCTATCGCCGGCAAGCCAGCTCCCACAGGTACGGCGCGAGGCCTGAGCTGTGTGCAATACCTGTGGGAGCTGGCTTGCCGGCGATGAGGCCGGTACAGGCAAATCTGCATTTTGTGATCAGCGCAACATCAGAAGAGAGCTAACTCCATGGCTTCCACCGCAAAACAACAGAATTACGATGTGGTGATCGTCGGCGGCGCAGTCAACGGCAGCGCCACCGCCTACTTCCTGGCCAACAACCCGGACTTCAAAGGCTCGCTGTTGGTCATCGAGCGCGACTGGACCTACAACAAGTCGGCCACCGCGCTTTCAAGCAGCTCGATCCGCCAGCAGTTCTCCAACCCGATCAACATCGAAATCTCGAAGTTCGGCGCCGAATTCGTGCGCAACTTCCCCGACCTGATGGAAGTGGAGGGCGATCGCCCGGACCTGGCCTTCCACGAGAACGGCTACCTGTTCCTGGGCGACAACAAGGGTTACGAAGTGCTGCGCCGCCTGCACGACACCCAGGTGTCGCATGGCGCCGATGTGCACTTGCTGGACCCTGAGCAGCTCAAGCGCAAGTTCCCTTGGGTGAACATCGACACGTTGGCTGGCGCCAGCTACGGGCAGACCGGCGAAGGCTGGTTCGACAGCCTTGGCATGCTCAACGGCTTCCGCCGCAAGGCACGTTCGATGGGCATCGAGTACATCGAAAACGAAGTGGTCGCCATCCAGCGTGAAGGCGACCGCATTACCGGCGTGCAACTGGCCAGTGGCGAACGCATCGGCTGCGGCATGCTGGTCAACTGTGCCGGCACCCGTGGCACCAAGGTCGCGCGCATGGCTGGCCTGGATATCCCGGTCGAGCCACGGCGCCGTTCGCTGTTCGTGTTCGACTGCCGTACACCGCTGGAAGGCACCGTGCCGCTGACCATCGACCCGACCGGCGTGTTCTTCCGCCCTGAGGGCAAGTTCTACCTGGGCGGCACCTACCCCAAGCATGACCCGGAAGTGGACTTCGAGGATTTCGACGTGATGCACGACGAGTTCGACGAAGAAGTCTGGCCGATCCTCGCCGAGCGGGTGCCGGCGTTCGAGGGCATCAAGGTGGTCAACTTCTGGGCCGGGCATTACGACTTCTGCGTGCTGGACCACAACGCCATCGTCGGCCCGCACAACGAAGTCGGCAACTTCCTGTTCTGCAACGGCTTCAGTGGCCATGGCCTGCAGCAGGCGCCGGCCATCGGCCGCGGCCTGTCCGAGCTGATCACCTACGGTGGCTACCGTTCGCTGGACCTGGGTGCGCTGTCCTATCAGCGAGTCATCGACAACAAGCCGTTCCTGGAAGACTCGGTCATCTGACCGCGCGCCTGAAGGAGAATAACAATGAGCAACAACACAGCGGTACGCAGCGGCGGGCAGGTCCTGGTCGATGCTTTGCGGGTCAACGGTGTAGAGCGTGCCTTCTGCGTGCCGGGCGAAAGCTACCTGGCGGTGCTCGATGCGCTGCACGACGTGCAGGATGAGATCGACCTGATCGTCTGCCGCCAGGAAGGTGGTGCAGCCTACATGGCCGAGGCCTACGGCAAGCTGACCGGCAAGCCGGGTATCTGCATGGTCACCCGCGGCCCGGGTGCGACCAACGCCTCGGTGGGCGTGCACACGGCGTTCCAGGACTCCACGCCGATGATCCTGTTCATCGGCCAGGTGGCCCGCGACCAGATCGAGCGCGAAGCCTTTCAGGAGGTGGACTACCGCCGCATGTTCGGCCAGATGGCCAAATGGGTGGTGCAGATCGACGATGCCGCGCGCATTCCAGAGCTGGTCAACCAGGCCTTCCAGCGTGCCATCAGCGGCCGCCCGGGCCCGGTGGTGGTGGCGCTGCCTGAAGACATGCTGACCGACCTGGTGCAGGTACCTGATGCCCGCCCGGCCAAGCGCGTCGAGGCGGCACCGGCGCCTGAAGCCCTGGGCGAGCTGCAGCAATTGCTGGCCAAGGCCGAGCGGCCGCTGGTGGTTGCTGGTGGCGGCGGCTGGACGGCCGAGGCCGTGGCCGACCTGAAGGCGTTCGTGCATACCCAGAACCTGCCGCTGGCTGCCTCGTTCCGCTGCCAGGACCTGTTCGACAACACCGACCCGCACTACGCCGGTGACCTGGGCCTGGCAGCCGGCCCGGTACTGGTGGAGGCAGTCAGGCAGTCCGACCTGCTGATCGTGGTTGGCGCACGCCTTGGCGAGATGACCACCGGTGGTTACGCCCTGGTCGATATCCCGACGCCGAAGCAGGCGCTGGTGCACGTGCATGCCAGTGCCGAAGAAATCGGCCGGGTCTACCAGCCGACCCTCGGCATCAACGCAGGCCCCGGTAGCTTCCTGCGCCAGGCCAACATCCTCGGCCCGGTGCGCCCGCAGGCTTTCGAGGACTGGACTGCCAGCCTGAACAGCGGCTACCGCGGCAATTTCGACACCCCGCGCTCGCCGGGTGACGTGCAGATGAGCGAAGTGATCGCCTGGCTGAACAGCAACCTGCCGGCCGACAGTATCCTCACCTGCGGTGCGGGCAACTACACCGGTTGGGTACACCGTGGCTACCAGCACCGCGTGTTCCGCACGCTGCTCGGGCCTACCAACGGCTCGATGGGGTATGGCGTGCCGGCGGCAGTGGCGGCCAAGCTCACCTACCCGCAGCGAACCGTACTGGCCTTTGCCGGTGATGGTTGCTTCCTGATGAATGGCCAGGAGTTGGCTACTGCGGCGCACTACGATGCGCGGGTCATCACCATTGTGGTCAACAACGGTATGTACGGCACCATCCGTATGCACCAGGAGAAAACCTACCCAGGCCGTGTTTCGGGTACCGAGCTGCACAACCCCGACTTCGCTGCCCTGGCGCGGGCCTACGGGCTGCATGGTGAAACGGTGACCCGTACCGAAGATTTCGTTGCCGCCTTCGAGCGCTGCCAGGCGTCCGGCAAGCCGGCGCTGATCGAAATCCAGGTCGATCCCGAGGCCCTTACCCCGCGCATGACCCTCAGCCAGATCCGCGACAAGGCCCTGCAGGCCAAGCGCTGATTTCACCTCAGGTGGGGCGCGGTCTGGCCCCACCCTTTTTACTGTCTTCGAACGAGCCAATCGACATGAATCTTGCCGATCACGATCTGCTGCGTGAAGTTTGCTACATCGATGGAAAATGGCAGCCGGCCGACAGTGGTCAGCGCATTGCCGTGACCAACCCGGCCACGGGCGTTGTGCTGGGCCACGTGCCACGCATGGGCGCTGAAGAAACCCGCCGCGCCATCGCTGCTGCCGAGCGGGCCTTGCCGGCCTGGCGTGCGCTGACGGCCAAGGAGCGCGCTGCAAGGTTGCAGGCCTGGTTCCGCGAAATCCTTGCCCACCAGGAAGACCTGGCGCGCATCATGACCGCCGAGCAGGGCAAGCCGCTGGCCGAGTCCCGCGGCGAAATAGCCTTTGCTGCCGCCTACGTGGAGTTCTATGCCGAGGAGGGCAAGCGTATCTACGGCGATGTGATTCCATCGCCCAATGCCGACCGCCGACTGATCGTCACCAAAGAGCCGATTGGCGTGTGTGCGGCGATCACGCCGTGGAACTTCCCGGCAGCGATGATTACCCGCAAGGCTGCGCCGGCACTGGCCGCTGGCTGCACGCTGGTACTCAAGCCGGCATCGCAAACGCCGTTCAGCGCCTTGGCTTTGTGTGTGCTGGCTGAGCGCGCGGGCATTCCGCCGGGCGTGCTGAGCGTGGTTACCGGCGATTCTGCGGCCATTGGTGGCGAACTGACTGCCAGCCCGGTGGTGCGCAAGCTGTCGTTCACGGGCTCGACGCCTATCGGCATCCAGCTGCTGCAGCAATCGGCGGCGACGGTGAAGAAGGTCACCATGGAACTGGGTGGCAATGCCCCGTTTATCGTGTTCGACGATGCCGACCTGGAAAAGGCCGTGGAAGGGGCGCTGATCGCCAAGTTCCGCAACAGCGGGCAGACCTGTGTATGTGCCAACCGTTTCTATATCCAGAGTGGCATCTACGAGCGCTTTGTGGCGCGTTTTGCCGAGCGTGTCGGTGAGCTGGTGGTAGGGCAGGGCGATGCCGTGGGGACGCAGGTAGGGCCGATGATCGACGGGCGTGCGGCCAGTGGTGTGGAGCAGCTGGTGGGTGAGGCGGTCGAGGCGGGTGCGCGGGTAGTGACGGGTGGGCGTCGGCATGCGCTGGGCGAGGCGTTCTTCGAGCCCACTTTGCTGGCCGATGTTACCCCGGGCATGCGCGTGGCGCGGGAGGAAATTTTCGGGCCGGTGGCGCCGATCTTCCGCTTTAGCACCGAACAGGAAGTGATCACCCAGGCCAACGATACCGAGTTCGGCCTGGCCTGCTATGCGTATACACAGGACGTCGGGCGCGTGTGGCGGGTGTCCGAGGCGCTGGAGTACGGGATGGTGGGTATCAACGTGGGTGTGGTTGCTACGGAAGTGGCGCCGTTTGGTGGCGTTAAGGCCTCGGGGTTGGGTAGGGAAGGGTCGCGTTACGGGATCGAGGATTATCTGGAGATCAAGTACGTGTGCGTGGGGCTCTGAAGCAGTCCTGATCCTTTGAGGTTGGCAGGCCCGGCCCTATCGCCGGCAAGCCGGCTCCCACAGGTGGCACACAGTCCTTGAGACCTGTGCTGTACATGTGGGAGCCGGCTTGCCGGCGATAGGGCCGGTGCAGGTCAACCCTTGCTGTCGAGCAACCGCTGGTAGCGCGAGAGGCTTTCTTCCAGGTGCTTGCGCAGCGCCGTGCGTGCACTGTTCACATCACCCATGCTGATCGCCGACAAGATCGCCCCGTGCTCACGGCCGATCTTCTTGATGTGTGCCTGGCGGTTCTTGCCGGTCACCTGGCCATGCTTGAGGTTGAGGTCGAGGATGATGTCCGGCCCTAGTGCTTCCAGCAGTTGGGTGAAGTGCGGGTTGTTGGTGGCGCGGGCAATGGCCAGGTGGAACTCGAAGTCGGCCTTGGCTTCTTCCTCTTGCGAAGCGCCGTCCAGCGAGTTGAACCGGTCGAACGCCTCGGTGATCGCCGCCATGCTCGCCGGGCTGCGCCGCTCGGCGGCGCGCGCCACCGACTCGGCCTCGATACCCAGGCGCAGCTCCAGGATCTGCGCCGCGGCGCGCACGTCATCCACCACGCTGTCGATGGCAAAGCCGATGCGTTTTACGTCTTGCTCGACCACGAATACACCCACGCCCTGGCGGGCAATCAGGCGCCCGCCAAGGCGCAGCGAGGCGACGGCCTCACGGATGACCGGGCGGCTGACGTTGAATTCCTTGCACAGCTCTTGTTCGGACGGCAGCTTGTCGCCCGGGCCGTAGGTGCCGTTGTCGATGCGGATGGAAAGCTCCTGGATCACGGTTTCCGCCAGGTTGGCGCGACGCGTGCCTAACGACGCATTCATAGAAAAGTTGCTCCTGAAACTGATTGGCTCATCACGGTTGATTCTCCGGCAGGTTGCGCGCAGCCCTCGTGCCCCTTGCGGCGGGATCCGTAGCCAACCAGCGGTGATGTTGTCGGCATATGTTATCAAACATCTGACCTGTGGGAGCGGGCTTGCCCACGAACGGGCCTCCACGCGTGCTTACAAAAAATTTAACAACGCCTTCAGCATACACCCATTGACAGTTGCCTGCTGACTGTTATCTTACAAGTGCGATGGCGTTCTGGCCAATTCGCATGCGGTAAGCGATGTCGAGGTTCGTCCAATTACTACTGGGAGCTGAGCATGAATAACAATAACGGAGGGCGTGCAGCCCTCGCGACCGCGGTAGGTTTGCTGATAGCCATGGGGACGGCGCACGCAGCGGACAGTGAAATTGTCAGGATCGGCTTTGCCGGGCCCCTGACCGGCCCATCGGCACACCAGGGACAGGACGTCGAGCATGGCATTCAGATTGCCGTCGAAGAGGCTAACCAGCAGCAACTGAAAATCGGTGACAAAGTGGCCCAGTTCAAGCTGGTGTCCGAAGACGATGTTGCCGACCCGCGCACCGGCACTGCGGTGGCGCAGCGGCTGGTGGACTCGAGAGTGGCGGTGGTGATCGGCCATTACAACTCCGGTACCAGCATCCCCGCGTCGAAGATCTACGCCGCCGCCGGCATCCCGCAGATCTCGCCGTCGGCCACTAACCCGACGCTGACTCGCCAGGGCATCACTTCGGTGTTCCGTACCGTCAACGACGATGCCACCCTTGGCCGCTATGCCGGCAACTACCTGGTCAGCCAGCTCAAGGCCCAGCGCATCGCCATCTTCGACGACCGTACCGCTTACGGCCAGGGCCTGGCCGATGAAGTGACCAAGGCGGTCAAGGCGGCAGGCGGCAACGTCGTGGTGCGCGAATACACCAACGACAAGTCCACCGACTTCAACGCCATCCTCACCACTGCCAAGGCGCAAAAGGCCGACGCGGTGTTCTTCGCCGCGCTCGACTACCAGGCTGCGCCCATGGCCAAGCAGATGAAGAGCCTGGGCCTGAAGGCGCGCTTCATGAACATCGGCAACCTGCCCAACGACTCGTTCAAGCAAATGGCCGGCAGCGCCGCCGAAGGCACCTACGCCTGGAACTACGGCACGCCGCTGCAGGACATGCCCAAGGGCGCGGCGTTCGAGCAGAAGCTCAAGGACAAGTTCGGCGTAGGCGTGGTGCAGTCTTCACCGGCTGCCTATGACGCCACCTGGGCGGCGATCAACGCCATGGTCAAGGCCGGCTCCGACGACCCCAAAGTCTACCTGCCGGTGCTCAAGGGCCAGAGCTACGACGGTGTCACCGGCACCATCGCCTTTGATGACCAGGGCAACCTGAAAAAACCGGCGGCGACCGTGTTCCAGTTTGCCGACGGTGGCTGGAAAACCCTGTCGGTCGAGCGCGACTGAGTTCTACCCATAACAAGCGGGCACAAGCCCGCAACATAACAAGAAGACTTTTCCCACCTGCCAGGCCTGTCGGTCGCGTGGTGCTTCAACGCCGCGCGCCGACGACAACGCAGTTTCGAGGATTCAGCGCGTGGACGGTAATTTCGATATCTTGTTGCAACAGGTCCTCAACGGCCTGGTGCTGGGCAGTATCTATGCCCTGGTCGCCCTGGGCTACACCATGGTCTACGGCATCATCGGCCTGATCAACTTCGCCCATGGCGAGGTGGTGATGGTCGGCGCCATGGTGACCATTTCGGTACTGACGATGCTCGCCGGCGCAGGCTTTGCGCCCGGTATCATCACCTTGCTGCTGGCGATCATGGCTGCCGTGGTGGTGTGCATGCTGCTGGCTCAAGGCATGGAAAAGTACGCCTACCGGCCCTTGCGCAAAGCCCCGCGGCTGACCCCGCTGATTCTTGCCATCGGCATTTCCATTGCCCTGCAGAACCTGGCGATGATGATCTGGGGGCGCGGCTACAAAACCTTCCCCGAGGTGGTCGAAACCCAGCCGGTGGACGTATTCGGTGCCACCATCACCAACGTGCAGCTGTCGATCATGCTGATTGCCGTGGTGATCATGCTTGGCCTGTGGCTGCTGGTGGACAAGACCCGCCTGGGCAAGGCCATGCGCGCCACCGCGCAAAACCAGGAAGTGGCCGGGTTGATGGGCATCAACATCAACCGGGTGATCAGCGCCACCTTCCTCATCGGCGCCAGCCTGGGCGCCATTGCCGGCGTCATGCGCGCCGTCAACTACGGCCAGGCGGATGCCTACATGGGCCTGTTGCTGGGCCTGAAGGCGTTCTCGGCCGCGGTGCTGGGTGGCATCGGCAACCTGTTCGGCGCCATGGCCGGCGGCCTGTTGCTGGGGCTGATCGAATCGCTTGCAGCGGGGTATACCGGGCAGCTCACCGGTGGCTTCCTGGGTGCCAACTACCAGGACATCTTTGCCTTTGCGGTGTTGATCCTGGTCTTGCTGTTCCGGCCAAACGGCCTGCTTGGCGAACGCCAGGCCGACCGTGCCTGAGGAGCCCGCGATGAAAAACCTCAAGACCCAATACCTGCTGTTGACCCTCGGCTTCATTGCCTTGCCGTTCATCATCGAAGCCATCCCGATGCTGGGCCCCACCTGGGTGCGCATTCTTGGCTTTGCCATGCTTTACGTGCTGTTGGCGCTGGGCCTGAACATCGTCATCGGTTATGCCGGCCTGCTCGACATGGGCTACATCGGCTTCTATGCCATTGGTGCCTACCTGTATGCGTTGCTGGCCTCGCCGCACCTGCAACTGGCGGGGCTGACGCAAATGGTGATGGACTGGCCGCTGTGGGTGATCATTCCGCTGGCGGCGATTGCGGCTGCCATCTGCGGGGTGTTGATCGGGGCGCCAGTGCTCAAGCTGCGCGGTGACTACCTGGCCATCGTCACCCTGGGCTTTGGCGAAATCATCCGCATTTTCATGAACAACCTGGACCAGCCGGTGAACATCACCAATGGCCCCCAGGGCATCAGCAGCATCGCACCGCTGCATGTGGACGGCGGGGCATGGATGCATCTGCCGGGCGAGGGCGCCGCGCCGCTGCTGTCCTTGCAGCAAAGCTGGAGCCTGTTCGGCCTGCAGGTTTCGCCGGTCATCAGCTATTACCTGTTCTTCCTGTTCATCGTCATCCTTTGCATCGTTTTGTCCAAACGCCTGGAAGTGTCGCGCATCGGCCGCGCCTGGATGGCCCTACGCGAGGATGAAGTGGCGGCAGAGGCCATGGGCCTGAACAAGCGCAACCTCAAGCTGCTGGCGTTTGCCATGGGCGCAACCTTTGGTGGCGTATCCGGTGTGCTGTTCTCCAGCTACCAGGGCTTTGTCAGCCCTGAGTCGTTCACCCTGATGGAATCGATCATGGTCCTGGCCATGGTGGTGCTCGGCGGCATGGGCTCGATCCGCGGCGTGGTGCTGGGGGCGCTGATCCTGTCGGTGATGCCAGAGCTGTTCCGTGACCTGGTCAACTGGATTCAGCCCTGGGTGATGGACAACGTCACCTTCATCAGCCGCGACATCCTGCGCAACGTGCTGGATGCCTCGACCCTGCGCATGCTGGTGTTCGGCCTGGCACTGATCCTGGTCATGCGTTTTCGCCCTGAAGGCCTGTGGCCGTCCGATCGCCGCCGTGCCGAACTGCACGACAGCGACCCGGAGCTTGCGCCAGTGCCGGCAGCACTCAGCACTGCAGTGCAGGCGCCGGCCACCGAAGCCTCTTTCGAATACCCGGCCAAACAGGCGGACAAAGCATGAGCGACGTACTTCTCGAACTGCATCAGGTGAGCAAGTTCTTTGGTGGCCTGCAGGCGCTGCACGGTATCGACCTGAGCATTCGTCGCGGTGAGATCCGCGGCCTGCTCGGCCCCAACGGCGCGGGCAAGACCACCTTGTTCAACGTGCTCACCGGCTTGTACAAGGCCGAGCAGGGGCGGGTGATGTTCGACGGCAAGCCGCTGCGCATCAGCAAGCCGCACAAGGTGGTGGAGGCCGGCATTTCCCGCACGTTCCAGAACATCCGCCTGTTCCACAACATGACCGCCCTGGAAAACGTGATGATCGGCCGCCACGTGCGCACCCGCAGTGGTGTGTTCGGCGCCATCCTGCGCACCCCGGCTTGCGTGCGTGAAGAGCGGGAGATCCGCCAGGCCGCCCGTTACTGGCTGAACTACGTTGGCATCGGCCACCTGGCCGGTGAACTGGCCAAGAGCCTGTCCTACGGTGACCAGCGCCGCCTGGAAATTGCCCGGGCCTTGGCAACCGAGCCCAAGCTGATTGCCCTGGACGAGCCGGCAGCGGGCATGAATGCCTCGGAAACCGAAGGCCTGCGCCAACTGATGTGCAAGATGCAGGCAGATGGCAAGACGGTGCTGTTGATCGAGCACGACGTGAAGCTGGTGATGGGCCTGTGCGACCACATCACCGTGCTGGAATTCGGCCGCAAGATCGCCGACGGTTTGCCGGCGGATGTGCGCAAGGACCCCAAAGTGATCGAGGCGTACCTGGGCGCGGAGGCTGTAGCATGAGCAACATTCTGGAAGTGAATGATCTGAAGGTGTCCTATGGCGCGATCCAGGCGATCAAGGGCATCGACCTCAAAGTGGGTCAGGGCGAAATGGTGGCGCTGATCGGTGCCAATGGTGCCGGCAAGACCACTACCTTGAAGACCCTGGCCGGGTTGCTGAAGCCCAGCGACGGCAACATCACCTTCGATGGCAAGGCCCACGCGGCGATCAAAAGCCATGACCTGATTCGTGAAGGCCTGGCGCTGGTGCCAGAAGGGCGGGGCATTTTCCCCAAGCTGACCGTGCACGAAAACCTTGAGATGGGCGCCTTCACCCGGCGCGACGGCAAGGACGCCATTGGCGCCGACATCGAGCGCATGTACGGCATCTTCCCGCGGCTGAAGGAGCGTGCATATCAGCTGGCCGGGACCATGTCGGGCGGGGAGCAGCAGATGCTGGCCATTTCCCGCGCGCTGATGGGCCGGCCCAAGCTGTTGCTGCTCGATGAGCCGTCCATGGGCCTGGCGCCGATCATCGTGCAGAAAATCTTCGAGACCATCGTCGAGGTGGTCAAGGGTGGCGTGACCCTGTTGCTGGTGGAGCAGAACGCCCGGCTTGCGCTGCAGACCTGCCAGCGTGCCTACGTCATTGATGGTGGGCGCATCACCCTGGAAGGCTGTGCCAAGGCGCTGCTGCATGACGATCAAGTGAAAAAGGCCTACCTCGGCGAGTGACGCCCAGGGGCAGTGGCTGCTGCGCAGCCAATCGCCGGCAAGCCAGCTCCCACAGGTTTGCGCGGGTTTCAAGGCAAGCGCTGTACCTGTGGGAGCTGGCTTGCCGGCGATGGGGCGCACAGCGGCCCCAGCAAGCACATTTCAAGTATTTATCTGGAGATATGCAGTGAGCGATATCGAGCGTTATGGGTTCGACACCCGTATTCACCATGCCGTCAAACACAATGGTGTTGTGTACCTGACCGGCCAGGTAGCCACACCCGGCGAGTCCGCTGCGGCGCAAACCCGTGAAGTGCTGGCCAAGATTGACCGCCTGCTGGCCGAGGCAGGCAGCGACAAGACCCGCATCCTCAATGCCATTTTGCTGTTGGACGATTTCCGTGACTTCGATGAGGTGAACAAGGTGTGGGACGCCTGGCTGGTCAAAGAGCACGCACCTGCACGCTCTAGTGCCCAGGCGCGCCTGGCCAAGCCCGGCATGCTGGTTGAAATCATCATCACCGCCGCAGCTTGAAGCGCGCCTGACAATGCGCCCCGCACGTTTACAGTCACTGCGATCCACCGGGTTTCGCCGAACACAATGATAAGAAGGCTCGCCGCAGCCCGTGCCGCGGCGAAGCTGATCGAAGGTTTCAGATGACGTCGTCCCAAGCGAAAAAACAACGTTCCCTCCAGCATGGCCTGACTTCTCGCCAGGTCTCGATGATTTCCATCGCCGGCATCATTGGTGCCGGCCTGTTCATTGGCTCTTCGAACGCCATTGCCTCCGCTGGCCCCGCCATCCTCATCTCCTACGCCATGACCGGGCTGCTGGTGCTGCTGGTGATGCGCATGCTGGGCGAAATGGCCGTGGCCAACCCCAACAGTGGTTCCTTTTCCACCTATGCCGGCGAGGCCATCGGGCCGTGGGCCGGGTTTACCATCGGCTGGCTGTACTGGTGGTTCTGGGTGCTGATCATCCCTGTCGAGGCCATTGCCGGCGCAGATATCCTGCACGCCTGGTTCCCGTCGATACCTTCCTGGCTGTTCGCGTTCCTGATCATGGCGGTGCTGGCGTGCAGCAACCTGGTCAGCGTGAAAAACTTCGGTGAGTTCGAGTTCTGGTTCGCCCTGGTCAAGGTGCTGGCGATCATCGGTTTCATCGTGGTGGGTGGCATGGCTGTGTTCGGTGTCTGGCCGCTGGCCAAGGTGTCCGGCGTCAGCCAGCTGTGGGCCAATGGCGGCTTTGTACCCAACGGCTGGGGGGCGGTGCTGGGTGGCGTGCTGATCACCATCTTCTGCTTCTTCGGCGCAGAGGTGGTCACCATTGCCGCGGGCGAAACTTCCAACCCGAAGGAGAAGATCCGTCGCGCCACCAACCTGGTGGTGTACCGCATTGCCATCTTCTACCTGGCGTCGATCTTTCTGGTGGTGTCGCTGGTTGCCTGGAATGACCCGGCGTTGAAAACGGTGGGGTCGTTCCAGCGGGTGCTGGAAGTGCTCAACGTGCCCGGCGCCAAACTGATGGTCGACCTGGTGGTGCTGGTGGCGGTAACCAGTTGCATGAACTCCGGGCTGTATACCGCCTCACGCATGCTGTATTCGCTGGGCGCGCGCGGTGAAGCGTTGCCGATCACCCGGCGGGTATCGGGCAGCGGTGTGCCGGTGGCGGCGGTGCTGTTGTCGACGCTGGCGGGGTTCGCGGGTTGCCTGGTCAACTATGTATTCCCGGGGAAGGTGTTCAGCTTCTTGCTGTCGACCACAGGCTCCATTGCCTTGCTGGTTTACCTGGTGATTGCCGTGTCCCAGCTGCGCATGCGCGCACGTGCCGAGCGTGAAGGTACCGAGCTGGCGTTCAAGATGTGGTTGTTCCCATGGCTGACCTGGCTGGTCATTGGTGCCATCTTGTTGGTGCTGGGGTACATGCTGGTCAGTGATGCCTACCGTTATGAAGCATTGATGACGGCGGGGGTGACCGGGTTCATCCTGCTGGTGTGCGTGACCCGGCGGCAAGTGGGCATGGCGGGCAAGGTGGTGTACGGGGATTGACAGCCTGGGGCCGCTCTGCGGCCCATCGCCGGCAAGCCAGGCTCCCACATCGAAAGCGGATCTTCCAGGCTATATGTGATCCCTGTGGGAGGCTGTCACTTCGAAAGCGGATCCCCCAAGCTGAATGCGATCCCTGTGGGAGCTGGCTTGCCGGCGATGGGGCGCGAAGCGGCCCCAAAAAACCTAAGTGTGCGGCACGCTCCGGGCACTTGCACCGCCCGCATACTCAGGCTTCAAATGCCCTTGCTCATCCAGCAGATAAGCATCCATCACCTCCCGCACCACCGGCCCCGCCACGCGCCCCCCAGCCTCACCATTCTCGATCATCACCGCCACCACCACACTCGGGTGGTCAGCCGGGGCAAAGCCGACAAACAGCGCATTGTCGCGGTGCCGTTCCAGGGTCTTGTTGCGGTTGTAACGCTCGCCCTGCTTGATCGCCACCACCTGCGCGGTACCGCTCTTGCCGGCAATCCGGTACTGCGCACCCGCTGCCGCCGCACGGGCGATACCGCGCGGGTCGTGCATGACCATCTGCATGCCCTGGCTGACCTGGTCCCAGGCGTGTTTGTCGTGCAGCACGATGTTGGGCATCGGGTTGGGGTCGATTGGCGCAGCGCCGCCCACGGTCATGGCCAGGTGCGGGCGGTGCCACACCCCTTTGCTTGCCAGCAGGCTGGTGGCCTGGGCCAGTTGCAGCGGGGTGACCTGCATGTAGCCCTGGCCGATGCCCAGGATCAGTGTCTCCCCCGGGAACCAGGCCTGGCGCCGGGTGGCGCGCTTCCACTGGGCTGACGGCATCAGCCCGGACGCTTCTTCGAACATGTCCAGCGACACCTTCTGGCCCAGGCCGAATTCGGCCATGTAGTCGTGCAGGCGGTCGATGCCCAGCTTGTGCGCCAGGTCGTAGAAGTAGGTGTCGTTGGAGCGCATGATGGCGGTGTACATGTCCACCCAGCCATCGCCGCTGCGGTTCCAGTTGCGGTACTTGTGGTCATAGTTGGGCAGCTCGTAATAGCCCGGGTCGAACACCCGGCTGCCCGGGGTAATCACGCCGCTGTCGAGGCCGGCAATGGCCACTTCCGGCTTTACCGTCGAGCCTGGGGCATACAGGCCGCGCAGCACGCGGTTGAACAGCGGGCGGTCGATGGAGTCGCGCAGCTCGGCGTATTGCTTGAAGCTGATGCCCTTGACGAACAGGTTGGGGTCGAAGCTGGGGTTGCTGACCATCGCCAGTACATCGCCATTGGCCGGGTCCAGCACCACCACCGAGCCACGGCGGTCGCCCAGGGCTTTTTCGGCGGCTACCTGCAAGTGGGCATCCAGGGTCAGGACGATGTCCTGGCCCGGGGTCGGGGCCTTGTGGTTGAGCACGCGCATCACCCGGCCCTGGGCGTTGGTCTCCACCTCTTCATAGCCTACGTGGCCGTGCAGCTGGTCTTCGTAGAAGTGTTCGATGCCGGTCTTGCCGATCGACTGGGTGCCGCGGTACTCGGTGCTGTCGAGAACCTTGGCTTCTTTCTCGTTAATGCGCCCCACGTAGCCCACCGAGTGGGCGAAATGCCCGGCCAGCGGGTACTCGCGGATGAACTGCGGCTCCACCTCCAGGCCCGGCAGGCGGAACTGGTTCACCGCCACCAGGGCAATCTGCTCTTCGCTCAGGCCCACCATCAGGGTTACCGGTTCGAAGGGCTTGCGGCCACGGCGCAGGTCCTTGTCGAACTGCTTGCGGTCGTCCTCGCTCAGGCCCAGTACCTGGGCCAGGGTGTCGAGCACCTTGGCCGAGTCACCGCCGGCCCGCTCGCGGGTCATGGTCAGGTCGAAGCTGGGTTTGTTGTCGGCCAGCACTACACCGTTGCGGTCGTAGATCAGCCCGCGTTCGGGGGCGATGGGCAGCACGTGCACGCGGTTGTTTTCCGATACCGCGGTTTGCTGGTCGTGCTGCAGCACCTGCAATACATACAGCCGCCCCACCAGCACGGCACACAGGCTGAACACCAGGGCGGCGCAGGCCAGGAGCCGGCGGTTGACCAGGTGCTTTTCCTTTTCGTGGTCCTTGAGGGGGATGGGTTGTGGCATTGGTAGCTCTTTTCTGCAGCTATCACGGCGGCTGTACGGGCGCGCGATCGGGCCGGGGATGCTACGCAACACCTACCGCAGCCTCAAGGCGGGTGACGGCTGCCGGTGGGGCGGCAGGGGCTGTCTGCCCCGTATTCAGGGCGCTGGCGGCGAACATGAAGATTTGTTCATGGCGGCGCTGCCATGGAGTGCAAGGCAAGATGGATGGCGGTTTTGTGGATCCATGAAATGTAAGTGTTCGATAAGCGAACAGAAGTTGAGCGAAGTGCTGATTTTGTAACTAACTGAATATAATGGATTATTATGTATTATCTTTGATTTTTCATACCATTAAAGCGTGTTCCCTCCAGCTTTGCTAAGCGCCCCGTGTTGTTTGTGGATCCATTATCTGGTTGATTAGCGCCTGACAACGGCCGGAGCCCTCCTGCCGTATGCGACAACAATTACAAAAAGGGTCCAAGTCATGAATGGCTATCCAGGGGCACGGAACCGTCAACGTTCCTTCCGCTTTGCCTGCGCGTGCGCAGTTGTCCTTCCACCTTTGGCCAGCCTGGGCCAGCAGGTGACCCCATGAATACCGATCTCAAGCAACGCCTGGACAACGACCCGATGGGTCGCTTCCAGTGCCTGGCCATTGGTATTTGCATTGTCCTCAACATGATCGACGGCTTCGACGTGCTGGTGATGGCCTTTACCGCCGCCTCTGTGTCTGCCGAGTGGGGCCTGAACGGCGCGCAGGTGGGGCTGCTGCTTAGCGCCGGCCTGTTCGGCATGGCGGCCGGGTCGTTGTTCATTGCGCCGTGGGCCGACCGCTTTGGTCGCCGCCCGCTGATCCTGTTGTGCCTGGCGCTTTCCGGCATCGGCATGTTGCTCTCGGCCATGAGCCACACCCCGTTGCAACTGGCGCTGCTGCGTGGCCTGACCGGGCTGGGCATTGGCGGCATCCTGGCCAGCAGCAACGTGATTGCCAGTGAATATGCCAGCAAGCGCTGGCGTGGCCTGGCGGTGAGCCTGCAATCGACCGGTTATGCCCTGGGCGCGACGCTGGGCGGTTTGCTGGCGGTGTGGTTGCTGGGGCATTGGGGCTGGCGCTCGGTGTTCCTGTTTGGCGGCGTTGTCACGGTGCTGGTGATTCCGCTGGTGCTGCTGTGGTTGCCGGAGTCGCTGGACTTCCTGCTGGCACGCCGCCCGGCCAATGCGCTGGCGCGGGTCAACCGCCTGGCGGTGCGTCTCGGTCAGCCGGCCCTCGCGCAGCTGCCGACAGCCACTGCCAGGGAGCAGGGTGCTGCCAGCGGCTTCCGGCAACTGCTGGCACCGGCCATGCGCCGTACCACGCTGGTGATCTGGCTGCTGTTCTTCCTGGTCATGTTCGGCTTCTACTTCGTCATGAGCTGGACGCCCAAGCTGCTGGTGGCCGCCGGCCTGTCGGCCCAACAGGGCATCACGGGCGGGGTGCTGTTGAGCGTCGGCGGCATTCTTGGCGCGGCGTTGATCGGTGGCCTGTCTTCGCGCTGGCCACTCACGCGTGTGCTGGCCTTGTTCATGCTGGTCACGGCGGGGTTGCTGGTGCTGTTCGTGGCCAATGGCGCTTCGGTCAGTGCCGCCCTGGCACTGGGGCTGCTGATCGGGCTGTTTTCCAACGGTTGCGTGGCTGGCCTGTATGCACTGTCGCCTGTGGTCTATGACGCCTCGGTACGCGCCACCGGCGTGGGCTGGGGCATCGGCATCGGCCGCATGGGCGCCATCCTTTCGCCGACCGTGGCCGGTGTGTTGCTGGATGGCGGCTGGCAACCCCTGCACCTGTACGGGGTGTTCGCCAGCGTCTTCGTGCTGGCCGCAGGCTGCTTGCTGCTGCTTCGGCCAATGGCCAGGCCAACACCCGTTGCACCTGTCGAAGCTCTGAGCCAGTAAGTGCCGCCCGGCCTGGCCGGGTACCTGAATGCAGCTTGCCGGCGCAGGCCCATGTTGGCCTGCGGCGGTCGGCTGCGCCTATGAAAAGCGGAGAACAATAATAATGCTGCACACAACCTGCACACCGGCCCGTTCGGCCCTGGCGGTATCGCTGGCGCTTGGCCTGGGCCTACCTGCCTGGGCCGGGGAGGGCGGCTTCCTGGAGGATGCCAAGGCCGGGCTGACCCTGCGCAACTACTACTTCAACCGCGATTTCCGCGACCCGGGGGCGGCCAAGGGCAAGGTCGAGGAGTGGGCCCAGGGTTTTATCTTCAAGTTCAGTTCTGGCTACACCCCGGGGCTGATCGGTGTTGGCCTGGACGGCATCGCCATGTTCGGTGTGAAGCTGGACAGCGGCAGCGGCACCAGCGGTTCCGAACTGCTACCGGTGCATGGCGACGGACGCGCGGCTGACGATTATGGGCGCGCCGGCCTGGCGGCAAAGGTGCGCATTTCGGCCACTGAGCTGAAGGTGGGTGAACTGTTGCCGGACATTCCATTGCTGCGTTACGACGATGGCCGCCTGTTGCCGCAGACATTCCGCGGCGCGATGCTGGACTCGCGGGAGATCGAAGGCCTGAGCCTGCAGGCCGGTCAGTATCGCGAGGTGAGCCTGCGCAACTCGTCCGACATGCAGGACCTTTCTGCCTGGGCCGCGCCGGGCGTTACTTCCGACGGGTTCAACTATGCCGGCGCCGAGTATCGCTTCAACCAGCAGCGCACGCTGATCGGCGCCTGGCATTCGCAGCTTGAAGATATCTACCAGCAAAGCTACTTCAACGTGCTGCATAGCCAGCGGGTAGCTGAGTGGACGCTAGGCGCCAACCTGGGCTATTTCATTGACCGGGACGACGGTCAGGCGCGCATCGGCCATATCCAGAGCCGCACCGGCTACGCATTGCTCTCGGCCTCCCACAGCGGCCACACGCTGTACCTGGGGTTGCAGAAGGTCAGTGGCGACAGCCAGTGGATGTCGGTGTACGGCAGCAGCGGCCGGACCTTGGGCAACGACATGTTCAACGGCAATTTCAGCAACGCTGACGAGCGCTCGTGGCAAGCCCGATACGACTACAACTTTGCTGCGCTGGGTGTGCCGGGGCTGCTGGCCATGGTGCGTTATGGGCATGGGGAGAATGCCACCACCGCGGCAGGCCACAATGGCAAGGAATGGGAGCGCGATACCGAGGTGAACTACACCTTCCAGAGTGGGGTGTTGAAGGACCTTAACATCCGCCTGAACAACGCGACCAACCGGCGCAGCTTCAACAGCGATTTCGACCAGACCCGGTTGATTGTCAGCTACCCGTTGTCTCTATAAAGGCTTGCACCGCGTCGCCTTCTTCGCGGGCCCGCCCGCTCCCACAGGGTTCGCGCTTATCCTGGGTTTTCCGCGATCCTGTGGGAGCGGGCATGTCGAGGCGTCGAACCGCCGCGAACACCGGCGTAGCCGGTGCCATGCACCCCGCCATACGCTAAGATGCCCGCTCATGTCCCTGGAAGTAGCCCGGATGAGCAAGCCTGGTCAAATGGTGCTGGTCGCGTTGCGCAAGATGATCGCCTCGGGCGAGCTGGCGGCCGGCGAGCGCTTGATGGAAGTCCCCACTGCTGAACTGTTCGGTGTGTCACGCATGCCCGTGCGCATGGCGTTTCGCACCCTTGAGCAGGAAGGCCTGCTGGTACGCTTTGGTGGCCGGGGTTTTCAGGTGCGCTCGGTCAGTGCCGATGACATCGCCGGTGCAGTCGAGGTGCGCGGCGTACTGGAAGGCCTGGCTGCCCGCCAGGCCGCAGAGCGTGGCCTGTCAGCCCAGGCCCGCGAGGCGCTGCAACGCTGCCTGGTCGAAGGCGACCAGCTGTTCGACAAAGGCTTTGTCACCGAAGAAGACCTGCAGGCCTACCACGACCTCAACATGCGCTTTCACCAGGTGATCATCGAGGCCAGCCGCAACCCGGCCATCGCCGACGCCTTGGCGCGTAACGACCACCTGCCATTCGCCTCGGTCACCGCCCTGGCAGTGGACCGCCACAACCTGGCCCGCGAATACCGGCGTTTCAACTTCGCGCACATGCAGCATCACGCGGCATTCGATGCCCTGGTCAACCGTCAGGGTGCCCGCGCCGAAGCCATCATGCGCGAGCACGCCAACGCCACCTTGCGCTATGCCGAAACCTTTGGTGGGGCAACGGTGGAAGAGGGCATGAAGGTCATCCTGCCCTCGGCGTAGGCCGGTTCAGATATCCAGCACCAACAGCGGCGTTCTGGAGCGCGAGCAGCAAGGCGTGAACTGATCGTTCAGCGCTTGTTCCTCTTCGGTCAGGAACATGTCGCGATGGTCCGGCGTGCCTTGCAGCACGCGCGTCAGGCACGTGCCGCAAATGCCCTGTTCGCATGACATGGCGATCTCGATACCGTTTTGTTCCAGCACCTGCACCACCGTCTGGTCGGCCGGCACCTCGAACACCTGGCCTGTGCTGCCGACCTGCACCGAAAAGCTGCCATCGTTGCTGGCATCCACGGGCGCTGCGGCAAAGTACTCGCGGTGCAGGCAAGCCTCCTGCCAGCCCAGGCCTCTGGCACTGTCCAGCACATGCTGCATGAAACCACCCGGCCCGCACACGTACAGGTGTACGTCCGGCTGCGGGTCAGCCAGTACCCGTGCAATGTCCAGGGCCGTTTCCGGTTGCTCGTCAAAATGCACGAACAGGCGGTCGGCGAAAGGTGCCTTGCGAATGCGCTCGACAAAGGCAGCACGCTCACTTGAGCGGGCGCAGTAATGCAGTTCGAAATCCCCACCGCTTTGTGCCAGGTGTTCGGCCATGCACAGGATCGGGGTAATCCCGATGCCTCCGGCAAACAGCACGCTGCGCCGTGCCCCTTCCGCCAGCGGGAACAGGTTGCGTGGTGCGCTGATACGCAGGCGTGCGCCGGCCTGCACCTGCTCGTGCAGGCTGCGTGAGCCACCCCGCGAGGCCGGGTCGTTGAGTACGCCGATCAGGTAGCGGTGGCGCTCTTCAGGGTGGTTGCACAAGGAATACTGGCGCACCAGCCCGTCAGGCAGGTGCACATCGATATGCGCCCCGGCGCTGAACGCCGGCAGCAGGCTGCCATCCGCTGCCGCCAGTTCAAAGCTGCAAATGCCCTGCGCCTCATCGTTACGGGAAACCACTACGGCATCGATCATGTCGGTTTCTCCTCAGGCAGGGGTGGCGCTGGTGGCGATCAGTTGCGGTTGCGGCGCACGCTCTTTGGCGATGATCCGCTCCAGGATCTTGCGCGACTGCACGCCACCGGCATCGATGTTCAGCTTCAGCAGGTTGCGTTCGGGGTAGGCCAGCAGGTTCTTTTGCTGAAGCTCCAGCATCTCCAGGTCTTCGCTGAAAATCTTGCCCTGGCCTTCACGGATGTTGTCGGTCAACGCCTGGTCTTGCGCCGCGAAGTTGCGCGCCATGCCCCAGAAGTACCAGATCGAGGTGTCGCTTTCCGGCGTGATGAAGTCCACCACGATGCTCGACGCCTTGTGCTGCGCATCCGCGTGGTAGCCACCCTTGCCGGCATGCGCCACGCCTACCTCGATCAGCACGTGACTGGGCGGGGTGAAGCGGCAGATCTGCCAGCGGTCCACCGGCACATCGTCGGCCAGCCCGTTGCCACGCAACGCCATGCGCCAGAAGGGCGGGGCCATGATGTTTTCCATGTGCCGGGCAGTCACCACCTCGTCGCCGGTAACGGTGGTGACTGGCGGCGCTTCGTCGATTTCCTTCTGGCCGATGCTGGAGGCGTGCACGTAGGTTTCGTGGGTCAGGTCCATCAGGTTGTCGATCATCAGCCGGTAGTCGCAGCCGATATGGAACAGCCCACCGCCATAGGCCCACTCATCGTTGACTGCCCATTCCAGATGCGGGATCAGCGCCGGGTCGGCCTGCGCCTGGTCGCCGGGCCAGACCCAGATGAAGCCATGGCGCTCCACCGCAGCGAAGGTTTTGTTGCAGGGGAAGCCCCGTACCCGCTGGCCCGGCATCGACACGGTCTTGCCATCGCAGCCCATCACCAGGCCGTGGTAGCCGCATACCAGGTTGCCGTCTTCGACGTAGCCCAATGACAACGGTGCGCCGCGGTGTGGGCAGAAGTCCTCTACGGCAGCTACGCGGTTCTCGTGGGCGCGGTAGAACACGATCTTCTCGCCGCAGATCTGCCGGCCCAGGGGCTTGGTGGCGATTTCATCGGGGGTGCAGGCTACGTACCAGGTGTTTTTGGGGTACATGGGGGAGGCTCTCCGGGGTTTTGTTTTTATTTAATGGATCCATTAGAGCTTTCGCCATCCTGATAGGTCAATCGTAAAATCCGAAATACTTGAGGTTATGGGCGATTATCGGATTTCTTATGGATCCACTATTGGGGTCGCCACTGTAGTCTTACTTACCGCCTTTGACCCGTGCCCTCCCGAACCTGCTATTCCTAAACAGACCCACCACCCACCAAGGCCCATCGATGCTCGCCATCGAACAGCTCCACAAATCATTCCCCACTCCCCAAGGCCCGCTCCCGGTGTTGCAGGGCGTAAACCTGCAACTGGCCCGCGGCAGCAGCCTGGCGCTGATGGGCGAGTCGGGCAGCGGCAAGAGCACCTTGCTGCACCTGGTTGCCGGCCTGGACCGTGCCGACAGTGGCCGCATCCTGATCGATGGCACGCCGCTCGACAGCCGCTCGGAAGCCGCGTTGGCGCAGTGGCGACGGGAGGGCATTGGCCTGGTGTTCCAGCAATACAACCTGATCAGCAGCCTGGATGTGGCGGCAAACCTCGCATTCCAGGCAAGGCTGGCCGGCCGACATGACCGGCAATGGGCGGCCTACCTGGCAGAACGCCTGGGCCTGGCGGGTTTGCTGGCGCGCTACCCGGAACAGTTGTCCGGCGGCCAGCAGCAGCGGGTCGCCATCGGCCGGGCGCTGGCCGGGCGCCCGGCGTGGCTGCTGGCCGATGAGCCGACCGGCAGCCTGGACGAAGCCAGCAGTGACGAGGTGCTGAGCCTGCTGCTGCAACTGGTCGCCGAGGCCGGCAGTGGTGTGTTGATGGTGACCCATAGCCCCCGGTTGGCGGCACACTTGCAGCAGCGTTGCTACCTGCAAGCCGGCCGCGTTCAGCCAGGGCAGGGCTGATGAGGCTTTTATCGCTGGCCGTGTTGGCGTTGCTCAGCCATTGGCGGCGCCATCGGGTGCAGTTTGTCAGCATATTTACCGGGCTGTGGCTGGCCACGGCGCTGTGGACGGGCGTACAGGCGCTGAACAGCCAGGCACGCAGTGACTATGCCCGGGCCAGTGCCGTACTGGCCGGGCCGTTGCAGGCGCAACTGCTGCCGCGCAATGGCGAGCGCTTCGACCAAGGGTTGTATGTGCAACTGCGCAGGCAGGGATGGGCTGTAACACCGGTACTGGAAGGGCGCCTGCGCTTGCCGGGGGAGCCGGCGCGTAGCATGCGGCTGATTGGCATCGAACCCTTGAGCCTGCCGCCAGCCAGCAGCATTGCGGGTGTACAGCCGCAAGCATTCGATTTGCAGGCATTCATCGGTACACCCGGGCAAACCTGGGTAGGGCCGGATACCTGGCGCCAACTGGGTGCAGGTCCAATACACGACAGCGAAGGGCAGCCGCTTCCACCCTTGGTGCTTCAGCCGGCGCTGGCGCCCGGTGTAATGATTGTCGACATCGGCCATGCCCAGCGCCTGCTGCACGCGCCTGGGCAGTTGTCGCGGTTGCTGGTGGCCGGCACGCCGGGGCCGCTGCCCGCTGCGATCGCGCCCTTGCTCGAATTGCAGCCACCGCAGGACGAGGGTGGCTTGCAGCGGCTGACCGACAGTTTTCACCTCAACCTGACCGCTCTTGGCCTGCTGGCGTTCGTTGTTGGCCTGTTCATCGCTCATGCCGCCATCGGCCTGGCACTGGAACAGCGCCGTGGCTTGATCCGCAACCTGCGTGCCTGTGGGGTGGGTCTGAACACCCTGCTGTGTGCCTTGATGCTGGAGCTGGGCCTGTTCGCCGTGCTGGGTGGGTTGGCCGGTGTGGTCAGTGGGTATGGGCTGGCCGCATGGTTGTTGCCTGATGTGGCCGCCAGCTTGCGTGGCCTGTATGGCGCCCAGGTTGCCGGCACGCTGAGCTTGCCCGCAGGGTGGTGGCTGACAGGTGTACTGGTGAGTGTGCTGGGTGCATTGCTGGCAGGGTTTGACAGCGTGTTGCGTGCAGCCCGGTTGCCATTGTTGGCGTTGGCACAACCTCAGGCCTGGCGGCTGGCGCAGGGGCCATGGTCAAGGCGCCAGGCCAGCGTGGCGGGCTTTCTATTGCTGCTGGCGTTGGCCTGTGGCCTGCTGGGTAACAGCCTGACCAGTGCGTTTGCCATGCTGGCTGGGCTATTGCTGGCGGCGGCGCTGTTATTGCCGGCGTTGCTCGACCGGGTGCTGGGCGTTTTGACACGGTATTGCCAGCGCCCCTTGGCACAATGGTTTGTCGCCGATTGCCGCCAGCAATTGCCGGCCCTGAGCCTTGCGCTCATGGCCCTGTTGCTGGCACTGGCGACCAGTGTTGGCGTGGGCAGCATGACCGAGGGCTTTCGCAAGACATTCATTGGCTGGCTGGACATGCGTTTGTCTGCCGACCTGTATGTCACCCCTCGGGATACCGCCCAAGGTTTGCAGATTGCCGAATGGCTCGGCCAGCAACCTGTCGTGAGCACGGTGTTGCCTGGCTGGCGTGTTGAAACCCGGTTGCAGGGCTGGCCGGTGCAGGTCCAGGGCATCGTCGATCACCCCATCTACCTAAAACGTTGGCCGTTGCTTGAGCAGCAGCCCCAGGCCTGGGAGCAACTGGCCAGCGGGCAGGCCGTGATGCTCAGTGAACAATTGGCCAGGCGCTTGAAGCTGCACTTGGGCGACCGCCTGGCGCTGCCTTCGCAGGCCATGACGGTGGTCGGGATCTATGCCGACTACGGCAACCCCAAGGGCCATGTGCTGGTGAATGCCGGTTGGTTGCGTGCGCACTGGCCACAGGCGACGCTGACCGGGTTGAGCGTTGATCTGCCCGCCGACCAGGTGGCCGTCACCAAGGCTGCATTGCAGCAGCACTTCGGCTTGGACGACAGCCGCGTGGTAGAGCAGGCACGCCTGAAAAGCTGGTCTACCGAGGTGTTCAACCGTACCTTTGCTGCCACTGCCGCGCTCAATAGCCTCACCCTTGGCGTGGCCGGCGTGGCGCTGTTCATCAACCTGCTGACGTTGGGCCAGACCCGGCTCAACCAGCTGTCACCGCTGTGGGCGCTGGGCGTGCCGCGCCGGCAGCTGGTGTGGCTGAGCCTGGGGCAAACGCTGATGCTAAGCAGCTTCACGGTATTGCTGGCCATCCCGTTGGGGGTGTTGCTGGCCTGGTGCCTGGTGGCGGTGGTCAATGTGCAGGCGTTCGGCTGGCGCCTGCCGCTCTACGTGTTCCCTGCGCAACTGCTGCAACTGGCTGTGCTGGGCCTGTTTACCAGCCTGCTGGCCAGCGCCTGGCCGCTGTGGCAACTGGCGCGCCGCCAGCCCCGCGAACTGTTGAGGCCGTTTGCCGATGAAGCGTAGTGCGTGGTGGGTACTGTGCGGCCTGCTCAGTGCCTGTGACCAACCGGCACCGCAAGGCTATGCCGGGCTTGGGCAGCAGGCAGGCGGGTTCAGCCAGGTCACCCGCGGGCATCGCCTGGCGTTCCCGCGTGACCACGGCCCGCACGAGGGTTTTCGCATCGAGTGGTGGTACGTCACCGCCAACCTCAAGGATGCCCAAGGGCGTGACTGGGGCGCGCAGTGGACGCTGTTCCGCTCGGCCCTGCGCCCAGGCCCGGAAACCACCGACTGGAACAGCCCGAACGTGTGGATGGGGCACGCGGCTTTGACCGGCCCGGGTGGGCACCAGTCTGGCGAAACCCTGGCGCGCGGTGGTATCGGCCAGGCCGGTGTACAGGCCCAGCCGTTCCGGGCGTGGATCAATGACTGGGCGTTGCAGGGCAGGGCTGGCATCGAGCGTTTGCGCATGGTCGCCGGGGGCGCAGGGTTTCGCTACGACTTGCGTCTGGGCAGTGATCGGCCCTTGGTGCTGCATGGCGATCAGGGCTACAGCGAGAAGTCGGGCAAGGGGCAGGCCTCTTACTATTACAGCCAGCCGTTTTACCGTGTGCACGGGGAAGTGGAGCGTGATGGCATGTGCATCGCGGTCATGGGCCAGGCCTGGCTCGACCGAGAATGGAGCAGCCAGCCGCTGGCGGCCGGGCAAACGGGTTGGGACTGGTTTTCGCTGCACCTGGACAGTGGGGGCAAGCTGATGCTGTTCCAGGTGCGAGAGGCGCAGGGTGAGGCGTATCGGGCGGGTACCTGGGTGGGGCCGCAGGGTGAGGTTGTAGCGCTTGAAGGGGAGCAGATCCAGATGCACGCGCTGGCCTGGGCAAATCAAAAAAATGGCAAGCGGGTGCCGACACGTTGGCGGGTACAGGTACCGGAGCATGGTGTGGATTTGCAGGTTGACGCAGTGCAACCGCAGGCATGGATGGATACGCGATTTCCGTACTGGGAAGGGCCGGTGCGGTTGACGGGGAGTACGGGGGGGCGCGGGTATCTGGAAATGACGGGGTATTGACCTTCGGCCCTGTCTCCTGCTGGAAACACATGTCTCCAGCGAGTCGTACATTCTGTGGGCGGGTTTACCCGCGAAGCAAGCAACGCGGTGCATGGCACGGGCTGCACCGGTGTTGCGGGTGAACCCACACAGAGATCGCATCAGGGCTGACAGGTGTTGGCCTCGGCATCTTCAGCGTCTGTGAGATCGAGCGCCGCGCGGGCGGCGCTCGATCTCACAGACGCTGAAGATGCCATGGCGAGCACCCGGCAACCCATATTCAGTCCTTGACCAACCCTCGCAGCACCGTCCGAGCCTCTTCTGTGCGCAAGCACTCGATAAACAACCGGCTTTCCCGCGCCACCGTCGCCTCCAGCTCGGCCCGCTGGCTGTCCTTGAGCAACCGCTTGCTGATGCGCAGCGCCGTCTGCGGGTAACTTTGCAGCTGCCGCGCCACCCGCTGTGCAGCAGCCAGGCATTGTTCGCCATCCTCATGCAGTTCATTGGCCAAGCCCCAGGCCACCATCTGCTCGCCATTGAGCAGCTCGTTGCCCAGTAGCAGGCGGGCCGCACGGGCCTGGCCGAGCATGCGCGGCAGCAGCAGGCTGGAGCCGAACTCCGGGCACACACCCAGCGGTGCGAAAGGCATGCGCAACTTGGTCGAGCGGCTGACCAGCACTTGGTCGCAATGCAACAACAAGGTGGCACCAATGCCGATGGCCGCGCCACTGACTGCCGCGATCAGCGGCTTGTCCAGCCCCATGACCACCCGCATCAGGCGGAACACCGGGCTGTCCAGGTCGCCGGGCGGGTTGTCGAGAAAGTCGCGCAGGTCGTTGCCGGCAGTGAAGCACTGCGGCCCACCGGTGATGATGATGGCCTCTACGCTCGGGTCTTCACTGGCCGCCAACAGCAGGTCGCCCAGCTGCTGGTACATGGCCGTGTTCAGGGCATTGAGCTTGTCGGGGCGGTTGAAAGCCAGGGTCAGCAGGCCCTGGTCCAGTTCGCGTGTGATCAGGTCGTTCATGGCAGCCGCTTTTATTGTTGTGGGCAGGGCAAGGGTTTATCACGCACTCCGGCTTGTTGTACAGTCGTTCAGTCCAGCCCTGAACCGAGAGCCGTCGATGAACCAGGAAGCCCGCTACCACCGCATGCTGCCGCAATTGCGCAAAGCCAACCTGGTCGAAGCGACCCTGGTGTGCCTCAAGCGCCATGGCTTTCAGGGCGCCTCGATTCGCAAGATCTCGGCCGAGGCGGGGGTTTCGGTCGGGCTGATCAGCCACCACTACGCCGGCAAGGACGAACTGGTGGCCGAGGCCTACCTGGCCGTTACCGGCCGGGTGATGGGCCTGCTGCGCGAAGCCATGGCCCAGGCGGCGCCCAATGCCCGCGAGCGGTTGTCGGCGTTTTTTCGCGCGTCCTTCTGCGCAGAGTTGCTCGACCCGCAACTGCTCGACGCCTGGCTGGCGTTCTGGGGGGCAGTGAAAACGGCCGATGCGATCAACCAGGTGCATGACCATTCCTATGGCGAGTACCGCAAGGAACTCAGCCAGTTGCTGGCCGAACTGGCCACGGATGAGGGCTGGCAGGGCTTCGACGCCGACCTCGCCGCCATCAGCCTCAGCGCCTTGCTCGATGGCCTGTGGCTGGAGTCGGGGCTCAACCCCGGCACCTTCACCCCCGAGCAGGGCGTGATTATCTGCGAGGCCTGGGTCGATGGCCTGCAAGCCGGTGGTCGGCGCCGCTTCAGCCTGCCCGGGGGCTGTTGATCGCCTGTTCAGTAACGAGTACGCTGCTGGCGCGAGTGTGTAAACAACACCAATAATAAAGAGACAACACGCAATGACGCCTCGGGTATTGATCGTCGATGACGATCCGCTTGTTCGTGACTTGCTGCAGGCCTATCTGGCCCAGGAAGGCTATGACGTGCACTGCGCCGACACGGCAGAAAAGGCCGAAGCCCTGCTTGGCAGCCAGCCTGTCGACCTGGTGCTGCTGGATATCCGCCTGCCGGGGAAGGACGGCCTCACCCTGACCCGCGAGCTGCGGGTGCGCTCGGAGGTGGGCATCATCCTCATCACCGGCCGCAACGACGACATCGACCGCATCGTCGGCCTGGAATGCGGCGCCGACGATTACGTGATCAAGCCGCTCAACCCCCGTGAACTGGTGTCCCGCGCCAAGAACCTGATCCGCCGCGTGCGCCATGCCCGCGAGCAGCACCCGGCACCGGCCTGTGCTCAGTCGTTGAAGCAGTTTGCCGACTGGGCGCTGGACACCGACCGCCGCCGCCTGATCGACGCGCGCGGCGGGCAAACCCTGCTGACCCACGGCGAGTTCCAGTTACTCAGCGTATTCCTGCGCAACAGCGGCCATACCCTGAGCCGCGACCAGCTGATGGACCAGATTCGCAACCGCGAGTGGGTGCCCAACGACCGCTCCATCGACGTGCTGGTCGGCCGCCTGCGGCGCAAACTGCACGACGACCCGGCCGAACCGCAGCTGATCATCACCATTCACGGCACCGGCTACCTGTTCACTGCCAGCGTGGCGGCATGACCCATCGCGCCTGGGGGATGGCGCTGGCGTTGCTCAGCGTGCAGGCCGGTGCGGCGCAGACGGTGCGCTACTGCGATTACCCGGTGTATCCACCGATTTCCTGGAGCGACGGCCACCAGGTACGTGGCCTGGCGCCGACTGTGGTGCGCGAGCTGTTCGCACGCATGGGCTATGAGGTACAGACCGTGGTGCTGGGCAACTGGAAGCGCTGCCTGATGGATGCCGCCGCCGGCCGGGTGGACGTGGTGCTGGCCTACAACAGCGACCAGCGTGACCAGCGCATGCGCTTTTCCACGGAGCCGGTGGTGCGCGAAGAGGTGGCCGTTTTCTACAACCGCCTCAGGCCGGTTCGGTTCGCACGCCTGGAAGACCTGGCTGGCTACCGCGGTGGGTTGCTGTACGGTGAAAGCTACGGCGCAGAGTTCGACCAGTTCGTCGCCCGCCACCAGAACATCGAGCGGGTGTCTTCCAGCCAGCAGAATTTTGGCAAGCTGATCCGCGGGCGCATCGACTACGTGATTCAGGAGCGGCGTACCGGCCAGCTGTTCATCGAGCACCTGCCCGGGGCGCAGGACATCCGCGTATTGCCCACGGCACTTAGCGTGGACTACCTGCGCGTTGCGGTTTCGCGGCAATCACCCTTGAGCCAGCACATGGACGAGATCGACGAGCAGCTGCGGCGTATGAACCAGGCCGGTGAGATCGAGCGCTGGCTGGAGCAGAGCGAAGTCACCTACCGCGACATGATCAAGCTGCCGGCGGACGCCCGATGATCCGCCTGCACACCGATGGCCTGCTGCGCCGCCTGCTGGTGTTCATCCTGCTGTTCAGCTTGTGTTTCACCGTGTTGGCCAGCGCTGTGCAGCTGTACTTCGAATACCGCCGCGAGATGCGCGACATCGAGGCGCGCATGGCGTTGATCCGCGCTGGCTACCTGGCCAGCCTGGAGCGCAGCCTGTGGGACCTGGACGAGGCGCAGCTGGATACCCAACTGCGTGGCCTGGTGGACTTTTCCGACGTGGCCCGGGTACGCCTGGTCAGCGAAGACTTCCAGCTATTACGCGGTGATGCCGAGCCCAAAGGCCCGCTGCGCAGCGAGCGCTTCCCCCTTGATTATCAGCCGCCCTCGGGGCCACCCAGGCACCTGGGGGAGCTGGAAGTCAGTATCGACCTTGGCGCGGTGCACCGTCGGCTGTACGCCACGGGCCTGGCCAGCTTGCTGTGGATGGGCGTGTTCCTGTGCGGCCTGGCGGTGGCATTGTCGGGGCTGTTCTATCGCCTGGTCACCCGCCATCTGCAGGTGATGGCCGAGTTTGCCCGGCGGATCGGTGCCGGGCAGTGGCAGGAGCCGTTGCGCCTGGGCCGCCGTCGCTCGGCGCGCCCGGATGAAATCGACACCGTCGCCCACGCCCTGGACGACATGCGCCGCGCCATCCTCAGCGACATCGAGCGCCGCGAGCGCGATCGCCTGGCGTTGCAGGACAAGCGCGACGAACTGCAAGCCATGGTCGAACGCCGTACAGCCAGCCTGGCCCGGGCCAAGGATGACGCCGAGGCCGCTAACCTGGCCAAGTCGCGCTTCCTGGCAACCATGAGCCATGAGCTGCGTACCCCGCTCAACGGCATCCTGGGCATGGCCGAACTGCTGCGCGGTGGCCGCCTGGAAGCGCCCGACCGCGAGCGCGTCGAGGCGTTGTACAAAGCTGGCGAGGGCCTGTTGGCGATCCTCAACGAAGTGCTGTACTTCGCCCGGCTGGAGGAGGGGGAAAGCCGGGCCGAGCTGGTCGGTTTCTCGCTGCGCCAGTTGTGCCGTGAAGTGCTGACGCTGCTCGAACCCATGGCCGTGGCTAACGGCGACACGCTGCTACTGGACATCGATGAACAACTGGCCGGGTATCAGCATGGCGCCGAGCAGTACCTGCGCCAGGTGCTCAGCAACCTCCTGGCCAATGCCATCAAGTTCACCGAACACGGCCAGGTGCGGCTCAAGGTGCAGGTGCTGGGCAGTGACGGGGCTGCGCAGCGTGTGCGGCTGTCGGTGAGTGACAACGGGATTGGCATTGAGCCGGCCGTACAGGCAAAAATCTTCGACCGCTTCGTCCAGGCCAGCGAGGCCGTGGCCCGGCGCTATGGCGGCACGGGTCTGGGCCTGGCGATCTGCAAGCATCTGGTGGAAAAACTGGGCGGCTGCATTGGCCTGGACAGCGTGCAAGGGCAGGGCAGCAACTTCTGGTTCGAACTCGACATTGCACGTGGGCAGCAGGCTGCAAGCAGTGCTGCAGCCCCCACGGCCACGGCCAGCCTGGATATCCTGGTGGTCGAGGATGTGGCGCTGAACCGTGAAGTGGCGGGTGGCTTGCTGGCGTCTGATGGCCACCGGGTAATCTTTGCCGACGATGCCGCGCAGGCCTTGCAGGTGTGCGCACAGCGGCGTTTCGACCTGATCCTGCTCGATGTCCATCTGCCCGGCATGAGCGGGGTGGAACTGTGCCGGCAGCTTCGCGCCAACCCAGGGCCAAACCGCCATAGCCGGATAGTGGCGCTGACCGCTGGCGTGCAACCGGGGCAGGTGTCGGGTTACCTGGAGGCCGGTATGCAGGGTGTGCTGGCCAAGCCGCTACGGCTGGTCAACCTGCGCCAGGCACTGGCTGAAGTGGCGCCCGCTGAACAGGCCGCTGCAGACCCCGACATGGACTGGTCGCTGCTGGCCACGCACCGTTCACTGCTGGGCGAAGAAAAGCTGCAAGGCCTTTTGAATGTGTTGCGCCAATCGCTGGAACAACACACCGCCACGTTGGCCGAGGCGCTGTCGGCGCAGGACCATACCGATGTGCAGCACTTGGCCCACCGCCTGGCCGGCAGCTGCGATTCCCTTGGCTTCTCTGGCCTTGCCGGGCTGTTGCGACGCCTGGAAGACGCGGCGCGCGAGCATGACCAACAGGCCCTTGACGCCCTCGCCGAGCCACTGGCAAGCCAGTTCGGCCAGGCCCGTGCCACCCTGGAACAGTTGATCCAGAGCTGACGTACAAAAAACTTACGACTTTTTACATCTTCGATCCGTTCGTACAACAGCACCTTACATCTGCTTCCAATAATCCATGGCAACCGTGTTGCACGCGGTCCATGAGGCTTATTGGAGACAAGAATAATGACATGCTCTGGCACTCAGCCCCTTCCTTGCACCACCCCGCGCACTTGCCACAATGGCGAGGTGTGCCATGACTGATACCCACGAGAAAATCCAGCTCACCCGCGCACTGAAAAGCCGGCACATCTTCATGCTGTCGCTGGGCGGGGTGATTGGCACCGGCCTGTTCATGGGCTCGGGCGTCACCATCAACCAGGGCGGCCCGGTGGGCGCGATCCTGGCCTACCTGGTGGCGGGTTTGCTGATGTACCTGGTGATGGTCTGCCTGGGTGAACTGTCGGTGCAGATGCCGGTGTCCGGCTCGTTCCAGGCCCATGCCACCAAGTTCATCGGCCCGGCTACCGGCTTCATGATCGGCTGGGTGTACTGGATGAGCTGGGCGACCACGGTGGGCCTGGAGTTCACCGCCGCCGGCATGTTGATGACCCGCTGGTTCCCCGAGGTGCCGATCTGGTACTGGTCGGCGCTGTTCGTGGTCGTGCTGTTCGGCCTCAATGCATTGGCCACCCGTGCATTTGGCGAGGCGGAGTACTGGTTCTCGGGCATCAAGGTGGCAACCATCCTCGGCTTCATCGTCATTGGCCTGATGGTGATTTTCGGCGCTATCCCGCTGAGCAGCGGGGCGCCGGCACCGATGCTGGACAACCTGGTGGGCGAGTCGCTGTTCCCGCACGGCCTGTCGGCGGTGTTCGCGGTGATGATGACGGTGGTCTATGCCTTCCAGGGCTGCGAAATCATGGGGGTGGCGGCTGGCGAGACCGAGCACCCGGAAAAGAGCATCCCGCGGGCGGTGCGCAACGTGGTGTTCCGCGTGCTGATCTTCTACGTGCTGGCCATTGCCGTGTTGTCGGCCATCGTGCCGTACGAGCAGGCCGGGTTGATGGAAAGCCCGTTCGTGCAGGTGTTCGACATGGTCGGCATCCCTTACGCCGCCGACCTGATGAACTTCGTCATCCTTACCGCCATCCTGTCGGTGGGCAACTCCGGGTTGTATGCGTCCACGCGTATCCTGTGGGCCATGTCCAAGAGCGGCATGGCACCCAAGAGCCTGTCGCCGTTGAGCAAACGTGGCGTGCCGCTGCGGGCGCTGAGCATCACCCTGTGCTTTGCCTTGATCTCGTTGATGACCAGCTTCATTGCCGCCGACACCCTGTTCATGGTGCTGATGGCGGTGAGCGGCATGTCCGGCACCGTGACCTGGATCGTCATTGCCCTGGCGCAGTATCGCTTTCGCAAGGTGTACCTGCGTGAGGGCGGGCAATTGCAGGACTTGAAGTACAAGGCGCCGCTGTACCCGTTGGTGCCGCTGCTGTGCATCACCTTGTGCAGCTCGCTGTTCGTGTTCCTGGCGCTGGATGAAACCCAGCGGCCGTCGCTGTATTGGGGCTTTGGGTTTATTGCCCTGTGCTATGCGGCGTATTACTTCGTCAATCGCCGTCGGCAGGGGGCCTTCGAGCCTAGTGCGCCGGGGGTTTGATGCCGTAGTTCGTTGGTTGAAGGTGTTTGTCGCAGCATTTTTGTTGCCTGTGAGATCGAGCGCCGCCCGCGCGGCGCTTCGCGGGGCAAGCCCGCTCCCACATTTGTTGCAACGTGCCGAACCTGTCAGGCCATGGTTGT
>NZ_JBIVXJ010000037.1:0-58883 GCF_044769185.1 Pseudomonas sp. NPDC090592 | reverse complement strand
ATTGGCGGGCCAGCCGCGTGCACCACGAGGGCAGCCAGTTCACCAGCTTGCAGGAGGAAGCGGCAGGTGCGCAGCAAGGCACGCACTACAGGCAGGAAACCGTACTGGTACCCGGCAGAGTCGAATGGCGCCCGGCGCCCTTGCCCCGGCCACGCATCGACGGGCCGCACATGGCCACGGTGGTCGGGCCGAAGGGTGAGGAGATCTACTGCGACCAATGGGGCCGGGTGAAGGTCAGCTTCCCCTGGGACCGGGAAAGCCAGGGCAACGAGTTCAGCTCCTGCTGGGTGCGCGTGTCGCAGGGCTGGGCCGGTGGTAGCTGGGGCTCGATGGCCATTCCGCGCATCGGCCAGGACGTGATCATCCAGTACGTCAACGGCGACCCGGACCAACCGATGATCACCGGGCGGACCTACTGCGGTAACCAGTTGCCGCCCTATGACCTGCCAGAGCACAAGACGCGCATGACCATCAAGAGCCAGACCCATAAAGGCGACGGCTACAACGAACTGCGTTTCGAGGATGAGTTGGGCAAAGAGGAAGTGTTCATCCATGCCCAGCGGGACCAGAACAATGTGGTCGGCCATGATGAGACCACACGTGTGGGGCGTAACCGTATCGAGCAGGTCGGCAATGATGAGCACCTGAGCATCGGCAACAGCTTCCGCCAGGAAACGGCCTACAACCATACCCAGGTCATAGGGCAAAACAGCCTTTTGGACATCAAGTGCGACCTGGTCGAACAGGTGGGTAACAACCACACCGAAACAACGGGCGCCAACCATCGCGTTGTCATCGGTAACAACAGCGAGCTTGTGGTCAAAGGGGCTCAATCAATCAGCGTCGGGCAGGGGGTGCAGCAACGCACGACGGTCTTCAGGTTGCTGGCCAGTGAACGTATCGAATTCACGAGCCCTGGCGGCAGCATCGTGCTGGATGCGCGGGGCATTACCATCAATGGCCTGACACTTGACCTGAAAGGGCAGACCAAGGCTGTTGCGAAAGGGGATGGCAATAGCCAGTCACTTGAGCTTACAGCTGATGGCAGCAACAAGTGCGAGGTCAAGGCATGAGTGTCGAAAGCCTGGCTAGCCGCATCGAAGGGCATCACGCGGCGCACCTGCATTGCCATGTGCTGATAGACCCGCTGGCGATCGCGGGGAAAAGCGACCATGCCTTGCTCGCAAACCTGTGCGAAACCTTGGGTGCGTCTGCATTGACTCGCGTGTACAGGGCCGATCTGGTCCACGCACCTCACCTGCACCCAGTACTGGCTTGCCTGGCTTCACCCGGAACGATGCCCAGCCGTGAGTTGCTGGAGCTGACTGCGCGTGCAGCGTACAAAGGGCTGCACCAGCACCGGCGCTACCTGTGTGGCTGGCTGTTCAGCGAAGCAGCGTCGGCCACGGTAGCCGCCCATCTCACCACCATGTGCCGAATACCCGATGCCAAGCGGGAATTCAGCATTCACCCGGTCTATGAACCCGTTCGCCTGGAGCTGCTCGCGGCGACGTTCAAGCAGGTCGAGCATGGCCCGTGGTGGCCGATCAACAACTGGTTGTTCCTGAGCAGTGGTGGAAGGCTGGCTCACCTCAAGGGGCAGGGCGGGCAGCGGTATTCTTTGCCGGAGCCTGCACTGCGTATTCAGGGTGATGTGAAGATGATCGAACAGGTGCTCGCGGCCTGGAGGGGGTTGAGGGCTGGTTCATCCCTGATGAACCAGCGCGAGATTCCGCCCTTCGCGGCCGTAAGCGCCTCCAACTTCATCGATGACGCTCGCATGCTGGGCTTGAGCGCGACACATGACATTCAGGTGTTCGCCCTCTATCACCTCTGCCTTCACTCCCGCCTGCATACCGTACCCGCCGTTCGCAGCATGATTGACGCAGCTGCCAAAGGACAACGGCCGCTCAGGTCGATGTTTGCCCAGTACTCCGATGAGCAATGGCAACGCACGGTTTACAGCCTGCGTGGATCCGAGGAGCGCCAATGAGTATCAATGAAGCCGTAACCCTAGCGCTGGCAGAAGCTGCGCTCCCCCACGACCAGTGCATGGCCTGCGAACGGCAAGGCCTGCCGATCCTGCCCCTGCGCCGCGCCTTGGTGCCGGACACCCGGCCGCAGTGCCTCACCACCGTGGCCGGCAGCCTGCATATCTCGGCCAAGCTGGGCGTGCGCACCTTGCGCATGGGGTATCTGTATGTGCTGCTCGACCAGCAGGTCTGGCATGCCTACGAAGTCAGTGAGCAGGGCCACCTGCGCCGCTTCAATCCCTACGAGCCCTCAGATGGCCTGCCTGCATCGCTGCCGGAAAAATGTACGAATGAAAACCATGACATTCCCTCGTCCTTCCTGAACATCGATACCGACCAATATGGCAGCGCCTGGCTGGCCTTCTCCAGCGACCCTTGGCCGGTGAGTGTGCTGAATGCCTACAAGAAGGGCCAGGCGCCTGCGCACCGCTTCGAAGGGGTGGACCTGAGCCAGGCACGCAACAATCCTGAGTTGGTAGGCATCGCCATGACGCCTGACAATTTGCAGGTCGACAAGGAAGTGTTCGAGTACGCGCAGCACGGGTGTTCGCCGTTCGACAGTGCGCATGGCTTTCACACCCGCTGGCTGCGACGGTTTGCCCTGAAGGGGTACCTGGTCAATGCGATCAACCGGCACAAGCTGGAGAATGGCGTGCTGGCGGTGGTGCTCGATGACACCGTTGGTTTGATTCAGGAGTTCAACCACCAGCGTTTGAACTGGGTGGTGAAACGCCAGGTCTGGCGCGAAGACCCGATGCGGGCGTACCAGTTACAGACCTCGCAGATCCTGCAAGTCATCCGCGCCACGCACCGGGAATGGGCGGCGCAGAAGGTACCTTCACTGGAACCGATGGCGGGTAGAGGACCGTTTGTTCCTATCGATCCGACGCTGGACCGACCGCGTATGGTCGAGCAGGCACAGAAGGACAGCGACGATAAACTCGAACAGCGCTACCACGAACCGCAACGGGCAGCGTTCCAGGCCGAGTACGACCAGCAAGAAATCGAGTTTCAAGGTTACATCGACAAGAATACGCGCGCCTATGCTGCGCTGTTCGACACGCCCATGTTCAAGGTGGCCGAGCAGTACGACTACGACGGTGGTCATCGTGAGTCTGGCGTGGCGTACGCCAAGACCATGGCGCTGTGCCTGGGGGGCGGCATTACCGAGGCGGTGGCGCCCGATGCAATGCCTGCGGCTGGTACCAGTGAAACGCTCTGGCTGAAATGGCTGCAAGACCCCGATAGCCCCCCTTATCGCGCGTTGCTGATGCGCGACCGCGCGTTGCTGGCCGGGCTGCTCCCCAGCTTCTCCGCTGCCGACCCGATCAACTGGAACGACAGCGACAAACTCTACGCCATGCTGAGCAAGATCATCGCCAGCGACGACGCCGGCTTGCGCATGCGCAACACACTCAAGCAGGCCATCGCTGAAACCCAGGGTGCCCTCAACGCCGCCAGCCAGCGCCTGGCACCTCGCTTGCCAGCGGGCATCCAGAACGCTGTGCGGCACCTGAACAGCGCGACGCAGTATCTCTACAACGGCGTGCACCTGATCGAACTGGAAGTGAAGATGAAGCTGGGCGAGTACTACGCCCTGCAAAGTGCGCACTTGCGCGAGTTGCAGCACAAGGCCAATGCCTCGATTGCCGAAGCGCGGGACCGGATGCATCGCAATATCGATGACATAGACATTCATTCAACGAAGGCCTGGAACAAGGTACGGCCGATCATGCAGCACGGGCTGATGAGCCTGGCCGTGCTTGATCCGCGGTTTACCAACACCATGATCAGTGTGTCGGTGTGGGTCGAGGGCACAGCTGAGGAGGTGCGTGGCCGTTTGCTGGATGAAGCCAGTATCAAGGTGACCCAAGCGAGCAGCCTGGCGCAGCGGACCTTGGTGGATATCTCGGTGGCGGCGGGGACGCTGGAGGCGGATGCGCGAAAAGTGTTGAAGGACATGCGCATTACTTTGCAGCAGGCGGCGCAGTTGGTGCGAACCGGCTTTGGCGGGTTGCGAGGTGTGGCGGGAAGTTGGGAAGTATTGCTGGCGATTGGAGGGTTGTACTTGCAATCCGACAGCCTGGCCAGGAATCAGGAAAAAGCGGAAGTGGAAATTGGGCCCAAGGCACATGAGGCCAAGCTGGCGTTGCAAGGTTCGTTGTTGGGGATACTGGGCGGGCAGATTGAGTTGGTCGGACTGGCAATGCGATCCGGCGCCAAGTATACAAAGGCTCCTTGGACCCAGGGTGCGGCAGCAGTTGGAACAGCACTGGTTAAATTCGGCGCCTTATTCAGTGCAATAGCCGGAATTTTTGATACCGCACAAGCGATATCTGCTGCTAAGCGAGCTTCTGCTGGGGGAGATACTACAGCGTGGGTTTTTCACGTTACATCTGCAGTCTTTTACGGAGTAGGTGCTGCAGCGTTTGCTGGCGCTGTTTTCAAATCAATGATTTTAGGACCATTAGGCTTGGCTGTATTATTGAGCCTGACGGCGTATGCATTGAGCAAGCACGCTGAAAATAATGAGTCTTCAGCGTTAGAACGCTGGGTAAGGCGATGTTTTTTTGGAAGGGCCAATGAAACACCGGCAGTGCATTGGAATGCTCCTGAATACTCTGATATAGCGTTTGCAGAGCTGAATGCGGCAGTCCTTGGCGTTCAAGCAAAGTTCAATTTTGAGTCAAGCATCGTGACAGACCCGGCAGCGCCGAGGATTGGAGGACTAGTCGGTGTGATGACAGAACAGAAGCTAAGATTTCATGTGGCTTTGCCAAGTTATAGGGATGACACTTCTGCTTTTCGCTGGGAACTGACTCTTCATCGCTTCGGCGATGGAGAGTTTCCTGAGTACGAGGGTGGCGAGACCATTATTGTCGATGATTTTCACGCTATTACTGCAAGCGCTTTGTCGAATTCAGCTAGGTTTTCTAGTTTCGCCCCACCACGGATACCCGACTATAAAACTGACTTTACAATCTTAAAAAGCCGAAAAGAAGGAAGTCAGGAAGGTGTTAGTTGGTTGGATATCTCTGGAGTAGTAGAACTCATGCCTGCTATCGGCAGGCACTCCATAGTCGGAGCAACGCTGTTGGTTATGTATTGGCCAGATCGGACAGTTCCGAGTGCATATGTAGAGGTGTTAGAGCGAGGAAATAATGAATAAACGTGAATCAAAAGCCCAGTGGCAGCGAGGGCTCGGGTGGAGCTACGACTTGCCACATGTTAGCGAAAGGCCTGATCTCTGGTGTGGGGTGGGAACTGTAAAGCCTTCGCCAAATTATTACGACGACGTGTATCTAGAGTTGCCAAGGTCAACGTTCCTCTTAAGAGGAACGACGGCTTTGCTGATTGCCCCGATTTTGCTTTTTTGCGCTGGGCTAGTAGTGTGGCTATATTGGATATTATTTGTTGAGGGATTGTTGCGGGATTGGCTGATGAACGTGTTTTTGATACTAGGACCTCCGGCGGCTATCTGGTCTGTTCTTTCTTATGTGAAGTTAGACTTAGTAACCCCTAGAGACGAGCCAATCCGCTTTAATCGCCTGCGTCGAAAAATCTACATCTACGAGTTCAGGTACGACCGCATCTTCATTTTCAGCCGCAAACGCTGGGGCGTTAGGCCCGTCGCCTATAACTGGGATGATGTTACCGCTGAGGTCTACCGCGTCTACGCCCCTGGCCACGGCGGCCTGATCGAGAACGTCATGCTGTCAGTCCGTAATCCCGAAACCAACGAAGTCATCGACCGTGTCTTCTTCACTCATACCCTGGATCAGGGCGAAGCCTACTGGGCCATCGCCCGGCTGTTCATGCAACAAGGCCCCGAAGCGCTGCCAACATTCGTGCACCCACCCCGCGACTGGAACGATGACGATGGCCTTAGCCACATGCATTGCCTGGCGCCGAAAGTTCACTGGCCATTGGCGATTGATCTTGAATCCCGAACTGCACCGTCTGAAGGAGAAACCCTATGAGCCCGGTTGTGCTTGTAGGCCATCAACACCAATGTCCGCTGCATGGGGTTAACCAGGTGGAGAGCGGCAGTGCTACCTATACGTTCAACGGCAGGGCCGTTGCCAGGGTGGGCGACCGGACCACGTGTGGTGCGGTGATCGAGAGTGGGGCCGAGCATTTCCTGATCGAAGGTGCGGCGGTGGCGCGTAAAGGAGACCGGACGGATCATGGTGGTGTGCTGGAGGAGGGGGATGCTGGGTGGTTGCTGTGAGGGGGGTTGTAGAGAGGATATTGAAGTGGATGGCCCGGCAACGATGCCATCCACAACGCAGTATGCGTCATCACCCCAAGGCTCATTCACAGACGTTTCCTACAAGGTTTTAGGACGCCCCATGAACCTCCGGCAAGCGATTCCTCGTTAGTGTTCAGGGACCATCACGTTCCCTTTCCAAGCGAGGTCGCTTTTGACAATCAGCCAAACCATCGCCATTGCGCTTGCCGAAGCTGCGCTGCCGTACGACCAGTGCATGGCCTGCGAACGGCAAGGCCTGCCGATCCTGCCCCTGCGCCGCGCCCTGGTGCCGGACACCCGACCGCAGTGCCTCACCACCGTGGCCGGCAGCCTGCATATCTCGGCCAAACTGGGCGTGCGCACGTTGCGCATGGGGTATCTGTATGTGCTGCTCGACCAGAAGGTCTGGCATGCCTACGAAGTGAGTGAGCAGGGCCACCTGCGCCGCTTCAATCCCTACGAGCCGTCAGATGGCCTGCCTGCATCACTGCCGGAAAAGTGCACGAATGAAAACCACGACATTCCCTCGTCCTTCCTGAACATCGATACCGATCAATATGGCAGTGCCTGGCTGGCCTTCTCCAGCGACCCTTGGCCGGTGAGTGTGCTGAATGCCTACAAGAAGGGCCAGGCGCCTGCGCACCGCTTCGAAGGGGTGGACCTGACCCAGGCACGCAACAATCCTGAGTTGGTAGGCATCGCCATGACGCCTGACAATTTGCAGGTCGACAAGGAAGTGTTCGAGTACGCGCAGCACGGGTGTTCGCCGTTCGACAGTGCGCATGGGTTTCACACCCGCTGGCTGCGCCGGTTTGCCCTGAAGGGGTACCTGGTCAATGCGATGAATCGGCACAAGCTGGAGAATGGCGTGCTGGCGGTGGTGCTGGACGATACCGTTGGTTTGATTCAGGAGTTCAATCACCAGCGCTTGAGCTGGGTGGTGAAGCGCCAGGTCTGGCGCGAAGACCCGATGCGGGCCTATCAGTTACAGACCTCGCAGATCCTGCAGGTCATTCGCGCCACGCTCCGGGAGTGGGCCGCGCAGGATGTGCCTTCGTTGGAGCCGATGGCGGGCAGAGGGCCTTTTGTGCCGATTGATCCGGTGGTCGAGCGCCAGCGTATGGTCGAGCAAGCGTTGAAGGACAGTGACGATAAACTCGAACAGCGCTACCACGAACCGCAGCGCGCGGCGTTCCAGGCCGAGTACGACCAGCAAGAAATCGAGTTTCAGGGTTACATTGACAAGGATGCGCGCGCCTATGCTGCGATGTTCGACACGCCCATGTTCAAGGTGGCCGAGCAGTACGACTACGATGGCGGTCACCGTGAGTCCGGGGTGGCGTATGCCAAGACCATGGCGCTGTGCCTGGGCGGCGGTATCACCGAAGCTGTGGCACTCGATGCGGCTCCCGCAGCCGGCACGAGCGAAACGCTCTGGATGAAATGGCTGCAAGACCCCGATAGCCCCCCTTATCGCGCGTTGCTGATGCGCGACCGCGCGTTGCTGGCGGGGCTGCTCCACAGTTTCTCCGCTGCCGACGCGATCAACTGGAACGACAGCGACAAACTCTACGGCATGCTGAGCAAGGTCATCGCCAGCGACGACGCCGGCTTGCGCATGCGCAACACGCTCAAGCAGGCCATCGCTGAAACCCAGGGTGCCCTCAACGCCGCCAGTCAGCGCTTGGCACTCCGCTTGCCGTCAGGCATTCAGAACGCCGTGCGGCACCTGAACAGCGCGACGCAGTATCTCTATAACGGCGTGCACCTGATTGAACTGGAAGTGAAGATGAAGCTGGGCGAGTACTACGCCCTGCAAAGTGCGCACTTGCGCGAGTTGCAGCACAAGGCCAATGCCTCGATTGCCGAAGCGCGGGACCGGATGCATCGCAATATCGATGACATAGACATTCATTCAACGAAGGCCTGGAACAAGGTACGGCCGATCATGCAGCACGGGCTGATGAGCCTGGCCGTGCTTGATCCGCGGTTTACCCACACCATGATCAGTGTGTCGGTGTGGGTCGAGGGCACAGCTGAGGAAGTGCGTGGCCGTTTGCTGGATGAAGCCAGCATGAAGGTGACCCAAGCGAGCAGCTTGGCGCAGCGGACCTTGGTGGATATCTCGGTGGCGGCGGGGACGCTGGAGGCGGATGCGCGAAAAGTGTTGAAGGACATGCGCATTACTTCGCAGCAGGCGGCGCAGTTGGTGCGAACCGGCTTTGGCGGGTTGCGGGGTGTGGCAGGCAGTTGGGAGCTGCTATTGGCGATAGGTGGGTTGTACTTGCAGCATGACAGTTTGACCAGAAATCAGAAAAAAGCGGAAGCGGAGATTGGGCCAAAGGCTCATGAAGCACAGTTGGCGTTGCAAGGCTCAACGCTGGGAGTGCTTGGGGGGAATATCGAGGTGATTGGGCTAATCATGCGATCTGGTGTTGCTCACGTAAACATGCCGTGGACTAGAGGCTTCGCAATTGCTGGAGAGGTCTTGATAAAAGTCGGTGCGGTTATAAGTTCTGCGGCTGGCATTTTCGACATGGCTCAGGCAGTCGCTGCTGGTCAACGGGCTAAAGCATTTGGCGATAGTACGGCGCAAAAGCAGCATATGCTGGCTGCGACACTTTATGGTTCTGGATCTGTGGCCTTTGCAGTGGCGGTTATTAAAACGTCTTTGCTTGGCCCATTAGGTCTGGCTTTACTGCTGATGCTGGGAGCATACGCGCTAAGCAAGCATGCTGAAAAAAACGAATCTTCCCCGTTAGAGCGTTGGGCAAGGCGATGCTGCTTTGGAAGGGCGGGTGAAATGCCAGTTGTCCATTGGAAAACTCCTGAATACGCGGACATTGCGTTTGCAGAGCTCAACGCAGCCACGTTGGGTGTAACGGCTGCCTTGCATTTCGAGTCGACTATCAGTACCGATCCTACAGCGCCACGGATAGGAGGACTGATCGGCCTGGAAAGAGAGCAGAAACTGAAGTTTCAAATAATTTTACCCGGTTATAAAGAAGATATTTCAGCTTACCGTTGGAGTTTGATTTTACATCGGCGCGGAGATGGCGAGTTCCCTGAGTTCACGGGTGGGGAGCACATTCTTGCTGACGAGTATCATGCTTCATCTGTAGATCCTTTAACCAAGTTTGTTAATTTTTCAGGCTTCGCAGTTCCGCGGTTTCCTGACTATAAAAGCGGTTTTGGTTTTGATAAAAAAAATTCATGTTGCGGCAATGGATGAGGGTGGGGTCGTTAACTTAGAGGTGTCTGGAGTTGTGGGCCTTATGTCGACAATAGGAAGTCACTCCATTGTTGCATCTACATTACTGCTAATGTATTGGCCTGATCGAAATATTGATAGTGCATATGTCGAGGTGTGTAGTCGGGGGCTAAATGATTAATCGTGAACCAAAAGCATTATGGGAGCGAGCGATAGGCTGGAGCTACGACCTTCCGCACGTTGACGAGGTGCCAACACCGCGCTTCAGTGTAGGGGACATCAAGCCGCCGCCAAACCATATTGACGAGGTGTATCTGGAACTGCCTCGGTCCAGTATCGTTTTGCGTGGTGTTATAGCTTTGATCAGTATTCCTATTTTGATGTTTCAGATTTGTTTGATGTTATGGATGTACTGGGATTTTTTTAGTGGCGGTTGGTCGCATGATTGGTTGACTAGCGCTCTTGGTTTTTTAGTGCCGATTGTTTCGCTTTGGGCCATTATCCCATTTGCTAAATTGGACTTAGTGCTTCCAAGGGACGAACCAATCCGCTTCAATCGTCTACGACGAAAAATTTATATCTATCAATACCGATACCACTACTTTTACTTGTTCAGTCGTAAGCATTGGGGTGTAAAACCTGTCGCCTATAACTGGGATGACGTAACCGCCGAGGTCCACCGAATCTACGCCCCCGGCCACGGCGGCGTTATCGAAAACGTCAAGCTGTCTGTCCGCAACCCGGAAACCAAAGAAGTCATTGATCGCGTGGAATTCGCCTCCAACCTATATAAGGGCGAAGCCTACTGGGCCATCGCCCGGCTGTTCATGCAACAAGGCCCCGAAGCGCTGCCAACATTCGTGCACCCACCCCGTGACTGGAACGATGACGATGGCCTTAGCCACATGCATTGCCTGGCGCCGAAGGTTCACTGGCCAGTGGCGATTGATCTTGAATCCCGAACTGCACCGTCTGAAGGAGAAACCCTATGAGCCCGGTTGTACTTGTAGGCCACCAACACAAATGTCCGCTGCATGGGGTTAACCAAGTGGAGAGCGGCAGTGCTGCCTACACATTCAATGGCAGGCCGGTTGCCAGGGTAGGGGACCGGACAACCTGTGGTGCAGTGATTGAGGGTGGGGCTGAGCATTTCCTGATCGAAGGTGCGGCGGTCGCGCGTAAAGGAGACCGGACGGATCATGGTGGTGTGCTGGAGGAGGGGGATGCTGGTTGGTTGCTTTAACGGACAGGCATTGAAGTGGATGGCCCCGGCTACGCCGGTGTTCGCGGCTAAAGCCGCACAGGTACCGCGTTAGCGCAAAGCCAGCGCAGTACCTGTGGGAGCGGGCATGTCGAGGCGTCGAACCGCCGCGAAGCAGGCGACGCGGAGGATGGCACGGGCTTCGCCCGTGTTCGCGGGCGCGCCCGCTCCCACAGAGTAATCGCGTCAACTTTTAGATATTGCACGAGCCAATTGTTAGGTCAGTCACCTGCTGGTGCGTTGATCTGTTTGCCTGGTTTGGCGGCCACTTCCAGCGCCTGACCGTCCCGCTGCTTGCCTTGCCGGGCGAGGCCTTCCAGCTGCGGTATCAACATACCCTCCGGCAAATGCCGCCAGAACCGCCCGGGCATGTGCAGGCGCAGGGCATCGGGGTTGAGGCGGGCGGGGTTGAAGATGTGGCGGTAATAGGTGCGCCACAGTTCAGCGCCGGGGTCGTCGGCGTTGCGGGCCCATTGCTGCCAGTGCTCGGGGCACTGGCGTTGGTAATCGAAAACCTGGCCATCGAAGCGAATGCCATCCTGTGGCGTGGCGATCAACCAGCGCAAACGCCCCAGGCGGTCCGCAAAATGTGGGCTGGCACTTTCCAGAATGTCATGCGCGGGTTCGTGGTAAGCCACCAGATCCAGTTGCAGGCGCTCGGCCACCGCTTCTGGCAGCGGCACAAACCGCACAAAGGCATGCAGGTGATGCGCCTCGCGGGTGACTTGCTTGATGCGCCGGTGCAACTCACTGCCTAACCGGTCACCTGCCAGCATGGCCGTGCGGTCGCCATGAGCCACACGCCAGAGCACTTCGTACAACAGGTTCCAGCGCTGCTCGCCACGATAACGTGCAGCCTGTTCCAGCTGGCTCAGCAGCGCCGCCGGGACCTTTGCTCGAAAGGGCGCGGGGCCTTGTGGAAGCGGTGTCGGGACTGCCAGCAGGTCTGCCATCGGTCCTTGCGTCCATGTCACCTCTGACGGGTCGATACCATGCCCCAGTAGCGCCCGGGCCTGATCCCGCCAGATGGCAAACTGGTCATCGCAGTCAAGCGCAATCATCCCCACAACCCCATCTGCACCGGCGCCTGCGGTTCGCGCAAGCGCGCCCGCAGCAGGCCGCTGCGCAGCTCAGCCTGGGCCGGGCGGTAGTCGCTGGTGACGATGAACGGCCGTGCCTTGTCCAGCACGCAGCGCAGCTGGATGAGGTCGTCATAACGAATACGACGTTCCCGGCGTAATGCAACCAGGCGCTGCACGCTGCGCAGGCCGATGCCAGGGATGCGCGCCAACAGCGCCGGCTCGGCGCGGTTCACGTCCAGCGGGAAAACGTCGCGGTTGGCCAGTGCCCAAGCCAGCTTGGGGTCGATGTCCAGCGCCAGGTTACCGCTCTGGCCCAGCAGCTCACCCGCCTTGTAGCCGTAGCCGCGTAGCAGGAAATCGGCCTGGTACAGGCGGTGCTCGCGCAAAAGCGGAGGGGCAGCCAGGGGCACGCTGCCCGGGCTGTCGGGGATCGGGCTGAAGGCGGAGTAGTACACGCGCTTGAGGCCGTAGCCGTGGTACAGCGATTCGGCATTGCGTAGCAAGGTGCTGTCGTCGGTGCTGTCAGCACCAACGATGACCTGGGTGCTTTGCCCTGCGGGCGTGAAACGTGGGGCCTTGGGTTCGTTGGCCACGGCTTGCTGGCCCTGATGGATTACCCCCATGGCCTGGCGGATGGTATGCGCTTGTTTTTCCGGGGCCAGGCGCTTGAGGCTGGCGTCGGTGGGCAACTCGATGTTGACGCTGAGGCGGTCGGCCAGGCGGCCGGCTTCTTCGATCAGCAGCGGGTCGGCATCCGGGATGGTCTTGAGGTGAATGTAGCCGCGAAAGCCATGTTCTTCGCGCAGCAATCGGGCGACGCGAATCAACTGCTCCATGGTGTAGTCCGCCGAGCGGATGATGCCAGAGCTGAGGAACAGCCCGCTGATGCAGTTGCGCCGGTAGAAATCCAGCGTCAGGCGGACCACTTCCTCGGGCGTGAAGCGCGCGCGGGGTACGTTGCTGGAGCGGCGGTTGACGCAGTACTGGCAGTCGTACAGGCAGAAATTGGTCAGCAGCACCTTGAGCAGCGAAACGCAGCGGCCGTCGGGGGTGTAGCTGTGACAGATGCCCATGCCGTTGGTGGCGCCCAGGCCGTCCCCGCCGCGTGAATTGCGCTTGGGTGCACCGCTGCTGGCGCACGACGCGTCGTACTTGGCGGCGTCGGCCAGGATGCCGAGTTTGGCAATGAGTTGCATGGGACTGACTCGCTATACTGAATATTCGTACAGTATTTTGAGAATTCATGAATTGCAAGGGGCATGAAGCCCTGGATTGGACATACCCGAGTAAATCCGTCAGCTAAGCTTGTGCTGGACTTACGGACAGCAACGAGGCATGGGAGAGGTTATGAAAATCACCATCAAACCGGAACTGGCCCTGGCAGGGTTGGCCCTGGCATTCAGCATGCTCAACGCCCAGGCTGCGGAAACCAGAAAGGTAGATGTGATGCTGGTGGGCGGTGGCATCATGAGTTCTACCCTGGCCATCTGGCTCAACGAACTGGAGCCCGGCTGGTCGATGGAGATGGTCGAGCGCCTAGACAAGGTGGCCGAGGAAAGCTCCAACGGTTGGAACAACGCGGGCACCGGCCACTCGGCCCTGGCTGAACTCAACTACACGCCGGAAAAAGACGGCAAGATCGACATCAGCAAGGCCGTGGAGATCAACGAGTCATTCCAGATCACCCGCCAGTTCCTGGCCTGGCAGGTAAAGCAGGGCGTGCTGAAGAACCCGCATTCCTTCATCAACACCACCCCGCACATGAGTTTTGTCTGGGGCGACGACAACATCCGCTTCCTGAAAAAACGCTACGAGGCGCTACAGGCCAGCCCGTTGTTCAAGCCCATGCAGTATTCCGAAGACCACGAACAGATCCGCAAGTGGGTCCCTTTGATGATGGAGGGGCGCGACCCCAACCAGAAGCTGGCCGTGACCTGGACGCCGATCGGTACCGACGTCAACTTTGGCGAGATCACCCGGCAATACGTGGGTTACCTGCAGACACAGCCCAACTTCGACCTCAAGTTGTCGAGCGAGGTGCAGGACATTACCCGTAATGGTGACGGCTCCTGGCATGTCGAGTACAAGAACCTGAAGGATGGCAGCAAGTCAGCGACCGACGCCAAATTCCTGTTCATTGGTGCTGGCGGTGCGGCGTTGCCACTGCTGCAGAAGTCGGGCATCGACGAAGCCAAGGACTATGCCGGCTTCCCGGTTGGCGGTTCGTTCCTGGTCACCGATAACCCGGCCATCGCCCAGCGCCACATGGCCAAGGCCTACGGCATTGCCGCCACCGGTGCGCCGCCGATGTCGGTGCCGCACCTGGGCACCCGGGTGCTCGATGGTAAGCGCATGATCCTGTTCGGGCCGTTTGCCACCTTCTCGACCAAGTTCCTCAAACAAGGCTCGCTGCTCGACCTGCTTGCCAGCACCAGCGTGCACAACGCCTGGCCGATGGTGCGGGTGGGGGTACGCGAGTTCGACCTGGTGCAGTACCTGATTGGTCAGGTGCTGCAATCCGACAATGACCGTTTCGAAGCGCTGCGCACCTACTTCCCCGAGGCCAAGAAGGAAGACTGGCGGCTGTGGCAGGCCGGCCAGCGCGTGCAAATAATCAAGAAGGACGAGGCGTTGGGTGGCGTGCTCAAGCTCGGCACTGAAGTGGTCACATCCAGGGACGGCAGCATCGCCGGGTTGCTGGGGGCCTCGCCGGGTGCATCAACTGCACCTCCGATCATGCTCGATGTGCTGAACAAGGTGTTCAAGGACAAGGTGGCAACGCCGCAGTGGCAGGCCAAGTTCAAGCAGATCATCCCGTCCTATGGCATACGCCTGAATGACCACCCGGACCAGGTACAGAAGGAGTGGGCCTACACCAACGAGGTGTTGCAGCTTGATCCACCTGTGAGCGCCGTTACACCTTGACGATGTCAGTTGAGGCCGGTGAGGCCTCTGTGCGGCCCTTCGCGGGCACGCCCGCTCCCACAGGTGTAGCGCTGAGCCCAGAAAAGGCGCGATTCCTGTGGGAGCGGGCGTGCCCGCGAAGGGCTGCAGAGCAGCCCCAGTAAAGCCGGCAAACCTCGCTGGACCGTGTCAAGGCGTATTCGCCCAGGCGAAGTGGTAGACGTGGCTGGGAGCAGTAGCCGGGCACTGGCCGTTGTCGGCACCGGCACCCACCACATACCACTCGGCCCGTGAAGTCTCACCCAGCCTGCGCGCCTTGTCGGCACTGAAGCAGCGGCCCAGCTCGGAGGCTGGAATCAGGGCGAAGGCGCTGGGGTTGTGGCGCAGCCAGTAGGCCGCCCCATCCGCCTTGGATTGGCCGGTAAAACCGAAGTGCACGATGGGTTGTCGGGCGAACAGCCAGTGGCCCTCGCGCCAGTTGACCAGTACCAGCTGGGCACCGCCGGTGGCGCGCGCAGCTTCGCTCATCAAGGTGTCGTGCGGGTTGCGTCCTTCCTTGAGCGGCTCGACAAAGCCACGTGCAAACCACAGGGCAAACCACACCACTGCCACGGCGTTAAATGCGTTGCGCCAGCCCAGCCGGCGCTGAAACCAGTGTTTGAGCAACCATGGTACAAGCGGGGCGATGGCCAGCACCAGGCCAGGCAAGGCCGGGAAGATATACAGCTTGCGCTTGCCGCTGCTGAGGCTGAAAAACAGCAGCACCAGCGCTACCCAGCCGAGCAGCAGCAGGAAGCGCCCATCGTGCTTTTGCAACTGCCGGCGCCAGGCAGGCACCAGCCACGGCAGGGCCAGTACCAGCGGTAGCCAGTACTTGGGGATGACCTTGACGAAAAAGTACCAGAACGGTTCGCGATGGTCCCAGGCATTGGCATAGCGGCTGGCGGTCTGGCGCAGCAGGATTTCCTTCAGGTAGGCCAGCTCCGCCGCGCCACCGCCGTGGGCAATCGACACCAGCAGCGGCAGTAGCCACACAGCACAACCGGCCAGTAGGCACAGCAGCCCCAGGCTCCAGCGCCTCCCTTGGCCAGGCATGGCGACAACGCCGTGCCAGCGCTGGCGTACTGCCCAGGCATAAGGCAACAGCATCAGCGCCGGGACAAAGCCCACGCCCTTGCTGATGATGCCCAGGCCCATGGCCGCACAGGCCAGGTAGAACCACCCCCACGCAGGCCCTAGCAGCAGGTGGCGCACCATGCCGTAAAAACCCAGCGCCACCCACAGGCACAGGAAACTGTCGATCTGCCCGGTGCGCAAGATGCTGTAGCTCTGGTAAGTGGCCAGGAACAGCAGGGCGGCAATCATGCCGACACGCCGGTTCCACAGGCGCCGCCCCAGATCATGCAGCACCCAGGTAATGGTCGCCGCCGACAGCAGCCCCGGGATGTAGAGGGCGACCTTGGGCGAGCCGGTCAGCTGGCTGAACAGGGCCACGGTCCACATGAACAGCGGTGGTTTGTCGCCGTAGATTTCCGCAGCCCGGTGCGGGATGAACCAGTTGCCGCTTTGCAGCATTTCCAGGGCCACGCCCAGAAAGCGCTCTTCATCCACATTCATCGGCTGACGCCAGCCGATTCCTGCGCCTACCAGCAATACCGCGAGGGCGATCAGGGCCAGGCGCTCGGCCCCAGGCGTCTTGAAGCTTGGCAAGGGCTATTCCTTCTGTTCCTGGTGGCGGGCGATCAGCTGCAGGTTGCGCAGGTAAACCAGAAAGCCGAAGCTCTGGCCGATGATGAACACCGGGTCCTGGCGGTAGATGGCGTAGGTCAGCAGCAACGCGCTGCCAAGCATGCTGAGGTACCAGAAACCTACCGGGATCACGCTGCGGCGCTTGAACTCGCTGTACAGCCATTGCAGCACGAAGCGCCCGGTGAACACCGCCTGGCCGGCGAAGCCGATGATAAGCCACAGGGTTTCGCGGGTCATCCCTCAAGCTCCTGGGGTTGGCTGCCCAGGCGGGTGCGGCGGATCAGCCACCACACCCCGAACAGGTCGACGATGCCGACCAGCGCACGGTCCAGGTTGCCGTAATTGGACACCCCGGCATGGCGCGGCCGGTGGTTGACCGGGTGCACCAGCATGCGGCCGTTGTGGCGCAGGATCAGCGCCGGGATGAAACGGTGCATATGGTCGAAGTAGGGCAGGCGCAGGAAGGCGGTGCGTTCGATCAGCTTCAGCCCACAGCCGGTGTCTGGCGTGGCGTCCTTGAGCAAGCGGCTGCGCAGCCCGTTGGCAAAGCGTGAAGCCCAGCGCTTGCTGGCGCTGTCGCGGCGGTTGACCCGGTGCCCGGCCACCAGCTTCACGCCGCCCGCCAGGTCCTGATTGGCACGCACCAGGGCCAGCATGCCGGGGATGTCGGCGGGGTCGTTCTGGCCGTCGCCGTCGAGGGTGGCCAGCCATTGGCCGCGGGCTGCCTGCGCGGCATGCCACAGGGCGGTACTCTGGCCCAACGATCGGTCGTGTCGCAGTATGCGCAGTTGTGTGTAACCCTGGCTTTTCAGTTGCTGCAGCACGCCCAGGGTGCGGTCGCTGCTACCGTCATCGACCACCAGTACTTCATGGTTTACGGCCGCCAGAGCGGTGCGGATTTCCATCAACAGTGACGGCAGGTTGTCGACCTCGTTCCGGGCGGGGATCAGTACCGAGAGGTCAAGTGGGTCTGTCATGAGGCTACCTGTGATCTTGTTGTGATTGCGTGGCTCAAACCCGGTAGAAATCCCGGTACCAGCCAACGAAAGCGTTAACGCCGTGTTCCAGCGACGTGCCCGGGGTGAAGTCGATCCAGCGTGCCAGTGAGCTCACATCGGCCCAGGTTTCAAGCGCGTCGCCTGCTTGCAGCGGCAGGTACTCGCGCCGGGCCTTGATGCCCAATGCATCCTCCAGGCATTCGACGAAGTGCAGCAGCCGTACCGGTTGGCCGCGGCCGATGTTGAACAACTGGCAGGGCGGTTGCCCGTGGGCAGGCTGTGGCGGCTTCAGGCGCAGGCGCAGGATGCTTTCGACAATGTCGTCGATGTAGGTGAAATCACGCCCCATCAAACCGTTGTTGTAGATTTCGATCGGGCGGCCTTCGAGCATGGCGCGGGTAAACTTGAACAGCGCCATGTCGGGGCGCCCCCAAGGCCCGTAAACGGTGAAAAAGCGCAAGCCGGTGGCGGGTAACCGGTACAAGTGCGCGTAGCTGTGCGCCATCAGTTCGTTGGCGCGCTTGCTGGCAGCGTACAGCGACACCGGTTGCTCGACCGGGTCGTCGACGCTGAATGGCAGCTTGGTGTTGGCGCCGTACACTGAGCTGCTGGAGGCGTAGATCAGGTGGCGTGGTGGTTGCTGGCGGCAGGCTTCGAGCACATTGAGGAAGCCGACCAGGTTGGCCTGGCCGTACGCGCCGGGGTTGTCCAGCGAATAGCGCACCCCGGCCTGGGCCGCCAGGTGGATCACTTCGCTGAATGCCTGCCCGCTGAACAGCTGTTGCAGGTCGCTGGCGTTGGCGATATCGAGGTGCTGGAAGCGGAAATGGGGGAAGCCGGTCAACTGCTGCAGACGCGCCTGTTTCAGCTCGACGCTGTAGTAGGCATTGAGGTTGTCGATACCAACCACCTCGATGCCCGCCTCGCACAGCCGGCGTGCGAGATGGAAACCGATGAAACCGGCCACGCCGGTAATCAGTACGGGCATGCTGGCTGCACCTGGCCACGGCCGATACCGTAGTAAGTCAGGCCGGCAGCGGCCATGTGCTCGGGCTCGAACAGGTTGCGCCCGTCGAACACAACGCGGTCTGCCAGCAGGTGCGGCACCTTGTCCAGGTTGAGTACGCGGTAGTCCTGCCACTCGGTGACGATCACCAACGCGTCGGCACCCTCCAGTGCATCGTCCTTGCACGGTACCAGTTGCAGGTCGGTACGCGGGCCGTAGTGCTGCTGTATTGCTTCCATCGCCTGCGGGTCGTGGGCCTGTACCCGCGCGCCAGCGGCCCACAGCGCTTCCAGCAAGACCCGGCTGGAGGCCTCGCGGATGTCATTGGTGTTGGGTTTGAACGACAGCCCCCACAAGGCAAATACCTTGCCCCGCAGGCCATCGGGGTAGTGCCGCTGGATCTTGCTGAACAGCCGGCCCTTCTGCTGCTCGTTGACCGACTCCACCGCGCGCAGCAGTTGCGCCTCGAAGCCTTCTGCCTCGGCGCTACGGCGCAGGGCTTGCAGGTCCTTGGGGAAGCACGAGCCGCCAAAGCCGCAGCCGGCGTAGATGAAGTCGTAGCCGATGCGCGGGTCGGAACCGATGCCGCGGCGCACCATCTCGATGTCGGCCCCCAGGTGCTCGGCCAGGTTGGCGATTTCGTTGATGAAGGATATCTTGGTCGCCAGCATGCAGTTGGCCGCGTACTTGGTCAGTTCGGCGCTGCGGGCATCCATCACCATGAGTTTTTCGCGGTTGCGGCTGAAGGGCAGGTACAGCTCACGCAGCAGTTCCACTTCTGCCGGTTCTGCGCCGCCGATGATGATGCGCTCCGGGCGCATGCAATCATCCACGGCAGAGCCTTCCTTGAGAAACTCCGGGTTGCTGATGACCTGGAAGTGGCTGGCGTCGGCGCCAGCCTGGGCGATATGTGCCTTGATGCGATGCACCGTGCCGACCGGCACGGTGGATTTGTTGACGATCACTTTAGGCCCATCGGCATGCTCGAGGATGCTGTCGACCACGGCAAACACATGCTTGAGGTCGGCGCTGCCATCGGCTTGTGGTGGGGTACCGACAGCGATGAACTGCAACCTGGCGTAGCTGGCTGCTTTGCCGGCATCGGTGGTAAAACGCAGGCGACCGCAGGCCAGGTTTTTCTCCAGCATTGGCGCAAGGCCGGGCTCGAAGATCGGGCAGTGGCCTTCATTGAGGGTGGCAACCCGCTCGGCGTCGACGTCCATGCACAACACGGAGTGGCCCACCTGGGCCAGGCACACTGCCTGGGTCAGGCCGACATAGCCGGTACCGAAAACCGTGACCTTCATCGTTCAGCTCCTTGATAAGAAAGCTGAAAAAAAATGTCACATCGTTGTTTAGGTATTGTTACTTGAGCAGGCTGGTTTTGACCGCCGGGAGGAGGGTATAGCCTGTACCGGCCCTTTCGCGGGCACGCCCGCTCCCACAGGTTCCGCACAGGCTTTGGGCATTGTGTGATCCCTGTGGGAGCGGGCGAGCCCGCGAAAGGGCCGGGCCTGGAAAAGCAGAAAGGGCGCCACGTGGCGCCCCTTCTGTTTACCGCTTAGGCTTCAGCGTCCCAAGGACGATCGCCTTTTTCATCTTTCACGCGGGTCGGCAGGCCCATCACGTCCAGTGCCTTGAGGAACGGCTCGGCTGGCAGCTCCTCGACGTTGACCATGCGCTTGGCATCCCACTCGCCACGGGCAACCAGCAGGGCAGCAGCCACCGGCGGTACGCCGGCAGTGTAGGAAATGCCCTGGCTGTCGGTCTCGGCGTAGGCTTCTTCGTGGTCGGCCACGTTGTAGATGAAGACTTCGCGCGGCTGGCCATCCTTGGTGCCCTTGACCAGGTCACCAATGCAGGTCTTGCCGGTGTAGCCAGGCGCCAGCGAGGCTGGATCTGGCAGTACGGCCTTCACCACCTTCAGCGGCACCACTTCCAGGCCTTCGGCGGTTTTCACCGGCTGCTCGCTGAGCAGGCCCAGGTTTTTCAGCACGGTGAACACGTTGATGTAGTGTTCGCCGAAGCTCATCCAGAAACGCACGTTCGGCACGTTGAGGTTCTTCGAAATCGAGTGAACTTCGTCGTGACCCGTCAGGTACAGGTTTTGCGAACCTACCACGGGCAGGTCGTCGGTACGCTTGACTTCGAACATGGTGTTGCTGGTCCACTGGCTGTTCTGCCAGCTCCATACTTGCCCGGTGAACTCGCGGAAGTTGATTTCCGGGTCGAAGTTGGTGGCAAAGTACTTGCCATGCGAACCGGCATTGACGTCGAGAATGTCGATCGAATCAATGCTGTCGAAATACTGCTGCTGCGCAAGTTTTGCGTAGCTGTTCACCACACCCGGGTCGAAACCGACGCCGAGAATGGCGGTAATGTCCTTTTGTTGGCACTCTTCGAGGTGTTTCCACTCGTAGTTGCCGTACCACGGCGGGGTTTCGCAGATCTTGCCCGGCTCTTCGTGGATGGCGGTGTCCAGGTAGGCGACACCGGTATCGATGCAGGCACGCAGCACCGACATGTTGAGGAACGCTGAACCGACGTTGATCACGATCTGCGATTCGGTCTCGCGGATCAGTGCCTTGGTCGCCTCGACATCGAGGGCGTTGAGCGAGAAGGCCTGGATGTCGGCGGGTACCTTGAGGCTACCCTTGGCCTTGACGCTGTCGATGATGGCCTGGCATTTGGAGATGTTCCGTGACGCGATAGCGATACGACCCAGTTCGTCGTTATGCTGCGCGCACTTGTGGGCCACCACCTTGGCGACACCTCCTGCACCAATGATAAGAACGTTCTTCTTCAATTTACCTTTTGCTCCTTACTTGGATGGCCAGTCTTACGACAGGCTGGAAACGTAGTCTTCGAAACCGAACTCGCGAACAACCTCGACACTGCCGTCGAGTTGCTTGACCACGATGGAAGGCATCTTCAGACCGTTGAACCAGTTTTTCTTGACCATGGTGTAGCCCGCCGTGTCGATGAACGACAGGCGATCGCCAATGGCCAACGGGCGGTCGAATTGGTACTCGCCGAAGATGTCACCGGCCAGGCACGACTTGCCGCAGACCATGTAGGTGTGCTCGCCGTCGTTGGGGGCCATCTTGGCATTGAGGCGGTAGATCAGCAGGTCGAGCAGGTGCGCTTCGATGGAGCTGTCGACCACGGCGAGGTGCTTGCCGTTGTACAGGGTGTCGAGCACGGTCACTTCCAGCGAAGCACTGTTGGTGATGGCTGCTTCGCCCGGCTCCAGGTACACCTGCACGCCGTAGGTTTGCGAGAAGGCCTTGAGGCGCGCGCAGAAGGCGTCTACCGCATAGTCTTCACCGGTGAAGTGGATGCCGCCACCCAGGCTGACCCACTCGACCTTGTGCAGCAGGTGGCCGAAGCGTTCTTCAATGTGCGTGAGCATCTTGTCGAACAGGCCGAAGTCGCCGTTCTCGCAATTGTTGTGGAACATGAAGCCGGAGATCTGCTCGATCACCTGTTCGATCTTTTCCGGGTCCCATTCGCCCAGGCGGCTGAACGGGCGGGCCGGGTCGGCCAGCAGGTAGTCGGAACTGCTGACCTGCGGGTTGACGCGCAGGCCACGTACCTTGCCTTCGGACTGTTCGGCAAAGCGCTGCAGCTGGCCGATCGAGTTGAAGATGATCTTGTCGCAGTTCTCGAGCATCTCCTCGACCTCGTCGTCGGCCCAGGCCACGCTGTAGGCGTGGGTTTCGCCGGCGAACTTCTGGCGGCCGAGCTTGAGCTCGAACAGGGAGGACGAGGTGGTGCCGTCCATGTACTGCTGCATCAGGTCGAACACCGACCAGGTAGCGAAGCACTTGAGGGCAAGCAGCGCCTTGGCACCGGAGTGTTCACGCACGTAGGCGATCTTCTCCATGTTGCTGAGCAGCTTGGTTTTGTCGATGAGGTAATACGGCGTCTTGATCATTTAAAGGCCCCCGGCAAGGCCGGCCAAAAAAAGGACACGCATTGTGCCTTCACTTGCCGCTGACCGAAAGGGTGCGATACGCATTTCGTCAGGGTTGACGCCGTTGCGAAGGCATTTTTCCGGTTGCGGCGGGCTCAGTAGATCAGGCGCATGTGACTATCGTAATCAGCACCGACAAGTGGCAGGCCTCAATCGGCCTGCTGCAACCACGCCTGGATCTGTTCCAGCGTGGCCGTAGCGCCGCCGCAAACCACCACCAGCACGTTCTGGTATTGCGCCAGGGTGGCCGGTGCATAGGCCAGTGCCAACGCCGCTCCGCAGGCCGGCTCCACCAGCACGCGATGGTCCAGCAGGAACCGCTCGCAGGCCTGCAGCGCTGCGCGATCGCTGACCAGGTGGCTGTGCACCGGGTGCTGCTGTGCGCAGACCAGCGCCTGGTTTGCGACGCGCTTTGCCCCCAGCGACGTTGCCACTGAAGCGATACGCTCCAGCTCGACCGAATGCCCCGCCTGTATGGCCGCATGCAGAGATGCTGCGCCGTTGGTTTCCACTGCCAGCACCGGTACATCAGCCCAACCATTGCGCTGCAATCCTTCGACCACGCCGCTGAGCAAACCGCCACCGCCTACCGACAACACCACCGCGTCGGGCTTCACGCCGGCTTCGGCCACTTCATCGATCAGGCTGGCATGCCCGGTCCACAGCAGCGGGTCGTCAAACGGGTGGATAAAGGCGTCATCCGGGCCGATGAGGGTCTGTGCCAGGGCGTTGGCTTCTTGCCAGGAGCTGCCATGTACCACCACCTTGGCGTCTTCCAGGCGCAGCAATTGCCTGGCCCGTTCAGTGGTGGTTTCGGGCACTACCACGGTTACCGGCACGCCCAGCTTGCGCCCAGCGTATGCCACCGCCAGGCCGGCGTTGCCACCCGAGGACGAGATGAACTGTTTGGCGCCGCGGGCCTGATGCACTTCGCAGGCATGGCCCACCCCGCGCAGCTTGAATGAGCCGCAAGGTTGCAGGGCATCGAGCTTGAGCCAGACATTGCAGCCGGCGGCCAACGACAGCGGGCGCGATTCGATCAGGGGGGTGTGGATATGCAAGGTCATTGGCTGGCTCCGCGCAATTGTTCAAGGTAGTTGTAAATGGTGTAACGGGTCACGCCCAGGGCACTGGCAGCCCTCTCGACGCCGCCTTTGACGATGAACAGGCCGCGTTCCTGCATGACTCGAACAGCCTCGACTTTGGCCTGTTTGTTCATTCGCCCCTGGCCGGTACGCTGCAGCGAGGCCTGGATGATTTCACTCATCAGCAGTTCCATGTCGGCAGGTTCGCTGACGGCAGGTGTGGCCCCCAACGGCTGTAGCTGCTGGAGAAAACTCATGGCAGCGTCCAGGCCGGTGACGTCGGTGTTGACGCACAGGCTGGCGAAGGGGTGGCCGGTGCTGTCGCGGAAGATGGCGGTGGCACTGCGCAGGCTGCGGCCCTTGAGCGTGGTGGGGTAGTCGGGGAGTACCACGGGCTCGCAGCCGCGCTGATCGGCCGAGGCCTGCATCAATGCCTTGAACCCTTGGTCCTGTTCCGGGGCAGCGAGAATCGGGCTGCCGACGCTACGGCCGGAAAGGTGGCCGTTGACGATCGCCACCACGGAGTGCTCCGGGTGGTCCAGGTCGTGCAGGAGGATTTCCATGTTGCGTGCAGCAACGCTACCCAGGGCCTGGATGGCGGCCTTGAGTACGGTGAGGGTGAGCTGGCGTTCTTCGCTGGGGGTGATAGGCATGGCAGATCAATAAATCAACATTTTGTGTATTTTTACACATTGGGTTGAATTATGCGATTTGCTTTTACAGGCCCATTCGCGGGTAAACCCGCTCCCACAGGTACTGCACCGCCCTTGAATGCGGTGCAGTACCTGTGGGAGCGGGTTTACCCGCGAATGGGCCGCAAAGCGGCCCCCTTGAGTGTTTAGCGCAGGGCCGGGGTCCGTGGTGGGATCATGCGGCGCGAGCCGGTCGCTTCGAAGGCTGCGCCAAAGCTCAACAGCGCATTATCGCTGTAAGCCCGCCCGGCAAAGGTCAGGCCCACCGGCATGCCGATATCGGCCATCACACCCATCGGCACGGTGACAGTCGGCACGCCAAGATGACGAATTGCCAGGTTGCCGTTGGCCACCCAGATGCCGTTGCTCCAGGCGATGTCTGCCGAGGCCGGGTTGACGTCGGCATCCGCCGGGCCCACGTCGGCCACGGTCGGGAACAGCACCGCATCCAGGCCCAACCTGTCCATCCAGTCTTCCAGGTCCGTCTTGCGGGTCAGTTCCAGGCCGCGCAGGCCGTCAGGCAGGGTTTCGATCTGGTCCCAGGTCTTCAGCCCGCGCTTGGCCATGTTGACGTATTCGTCCATGCCGGCAGCCAGGTCGTCCTCGCGGTTGGGCAGGGTGCCAGGGTCGTGCGGGAAGATCCGTGGGCCGTCGACATCGGCCAGGCGGTTGAGCTTGGGGTCACCGTTGGCACGCAGGAAGTCGTCAAAGCCCCAGCCGGACAGTTCCCACAGTTCATCATGCAGGAACTCCTTGCTGACGATGCCGCGGTTGTAGACAGTCGGGGCGCCCGGGCGGTCGCCCTCGCAGTTGGAAACCAGCGGGAAGTCCACTTCCAGCACTTCGGCGCCGGCCGCTTCCAGGGCCTGGCGTGCCTGTTGCCACAGGTCGATCACGGTGGCGCGGGTGTTGATGCGCTGGCCGGTCGGGCCACCGATGCCTGGCTTCTCACTGGTGCCTGCCTCGGTGTCGGCATTGATATACATGCGCGGCACGCCAAAGCGCTTGCCATTGAGTGCGCCGGCATCCACTGCCAGGTCCAGATAAGACGCAGGGCGCACAGCCGATGCTGCCGGGATCGGCACCCAAGGCTGCAAGCGCCACAGGTCGCCACGCGGGTCAGCGTCATCGGCTACCACCACGTCGAGGATTTCCAGCAAGTCGGCCATGGTGCGGGCGTAAGGCACTACCACATCCATGGTCGGGGTCAGCGGCCAGTTGCCACGTACCGATATCACCCCACGCGATGGGGTGTAGGCGCACAAGCCGTTGTTGGAGGCCGGGCCACGGCCGCTGGACCAGGTTTCTTCGGCAAGGCCGAAGGCGCTGAAGCTGGCAGCGGTGGCGGTACCGGCACCGTTGGAAGAGCCCGAGGCAAAGGGTGCGGTCAGGTAATTGGCGTTGTACGGGCTTTCGGCGCGGCCATACACGCCGCGCTGCATGCCACCGTTGGCCATAGGGGGCATGTTGGTCTTGCCCAGGCACACGGCACCGGCGGCGCGCAGGCGCTCGATGGTGAAAGCGTCGCGCTGGGCGACCAGGTCCTTGAAGGCAGGGCTGCCGGAAGCAGCCGTCAGGCCTTTGACCAGGTAGCTGTCCTTGGCGGTGTAGGGGATGCCGTCCAGCGGGCTCAGCACCTGGCCATTGGCGCGGCGGGCGTCGGAGGCCTCGGCTTCTTTCAGCGCCTCTGGGTTGCGCACTACCACGGCGTTCAAGGCCGTGGCGGTGTCGGCGCCATCGTAGGCGTCGATACGCGCCAGGTAGGCCTTGACCAGCTCGACCGCCGTCGTGCGGCCCGACTCGAGCGCGTCGCGCAGCTCGGCAATGGAAACCTCGGTTACCTCGATCATGCGTTCACCAAAAAATGTGCAGGTGGGGGCTAATGCGAGGAGTGTACAAGAAGGACCTGGCGGGCGCAGGTTTGCGCAGGAGCAAATGGATTCGTGCAAGCGGGCATTGTTGGCGGGGCAGGGTCTTCCCGCCTTGGGAAGACCGGGGCCGATCAATCCTTTTGCTGCACTTGAAGTACAGAGCCTTTGTCGTCCGTAACCAGCAACCCGCTGCCTTGCGGTTGTTGTTCTGCAAGCGGCATGTCTGCATTTCGAAAGATGCTTTGGCCTTGTTCTCCAGTCTTGAGCGTGATCAGTTTTCCGTTCTGGTAGAAAAACTGCGTGGTGTTGGCATTCTTTTGCATGGCGTGATGTTCCTTACAGGGTCGTGGTTGGTTGCCACTTGGCTGTTTCACTTTCCCAGCATTTACCAACCCATGCCACTGGCAGAATTATCAGGTGCTATTGCGCACGGCGCCTGTAACAAGACCTTGGTTGATTAGTAACTTCCCGCAACTATCGATAGAATGCAGCGTATCCTCAACGGCCAATTGCAAATGCCTACTTTTCGTATTTTGATCGGCGCTTTGTTAGTCGCCAACCTTGCCGGCTGCGCAACGCCCGGCAACCCCACTGCCAGCAAACTGACCAAGAAGTCACCGCAGCAGTATGCCGCCTGTGTCCTGCCCAAGTGGCAAGCGTTGGCGCCCCAGGCCACACAGAAGTCCATCGCTCATGGTTATCGGCTGACGGCTCCCAGCGCGGTAGCCTCCGACGACGTGCTGGATGTAGTCGATGCTCGCGAGGGCAGCCGCGCAACGTTCTACAAAGGCAGCTTCCTGTCTGGCGACAAGTTGCGCCAGGCGGCCAGGGAATGCCTGGACTGACCTCAGTAGCCCGAGCCGCTTGAACCGCCCTCACCCTTGGTTCGCTCGGCCTTTCATCATACGCCTGTACTGCCGTACCCGCAGTAAGGTGCAGCCCTGTTCCAACAACAAGGCCCGTAACGGCGATGCGTGTGCTTTTGGGCTGTTGCCGGCCGCCAGCCGGCGCATCTGCAACTTCACCAGGGCCATGTAAGCCAACGCCGCGAACGCCTTGCGCTTCCAGCGAATCGGCTGCAATGCAGCGGTGGCTGCAGGTTCCCCTCGCTGCCAGCGCCGGGGCAGGGCGGGCTCCACGGCCAGCGCCGTGGCAATACCGGCCATTGCCACACCACTGACCAGTACCTGCTCGACCACCGGCAGGCGGCGAATGCCCCCGGTGACCATAACCGGCATGGTCGCAATGCGCGCAATTTCCTGGGCAAACTCCAGAAAGTAAGCCTCGCGGGCCAGGGTACGGCCGTCTCGCGCATCGCCCTGCATCGCGGGGGCCTCGTAACTGCCGCCCGAGAGCTCCACCAGGTCCACCGGCAATTCATTCAGCCACAGCACCACCTGGCGGGCATCGGCAGGTTCGAAGCCGCCGCGTTGGAAGTCTGCCGAATTGAGCTTGACGGCCACACTGAAACCGGGCGAAACCACTTCGCGCACGGCTTTGACCACTTCCAGCAACAGCCGTGCGCGGTTTTCCAGGCTGCCACCCCAGCGGTCCTGACGCTGGTTGCTCAACGGCGACAGAAACTGGCTCAGCAGATAGCCGTGGGCGGCGTGGATCTGCACACCGTTGAAACCTGCTTCTTCGGCCAGCGCTGCGGTACGGGCGAAGCGCTGGATCAGTGCGGCGATCTCGGCTTCATCCAGTGGCTTGGGCACGGGGAACAAGCTGGACAGGCCGCCCATGTCCAGGGCGACAGCCGACGGTGCCACGGTGGGCTGGCCCAGGTTGGCCTGCATCTGCCGCCCGGGGTGGTTGATCTGCATCCAGAACTGCGCGCCATGGGCCCGACCTGTGCGGGCCCAGTCGCGAAAGGGTTGTAGCGGCTGGCTGTTGTCCAGCATCACGCCGCCGGGCCCCGTCATTGCTCCGGGGTCAATCATCACGTTGCCTGTCAGCAACAACCCGGCACCACCTTCGGCCCAGGCCTGGTAAAGGCGTAGCAATTTGGCGGAAGGGGTCTGGTCCGCGTTAGCCAGGTTTTCTTCCATCGCGGCCTTGGCGATACGGTTGGGAATGATGCTGCCATTGGGCAGGTGCAGCGGCTGGAATGGCGTCATGGCGATCTCCGAGATGGCTACCACGCATCGATTTGCGCAGGCGTGGGCTAGGTTCCCGAAAAGGCTAAGGTTAAAGTCAACTTTAAGGTCAATAGGGGAATGATGCCGAAATGAAAATTGGTGAATTGGCGCGACGTACGGGGCTCAGTGCCTCGCGGATCCGCTTTTATGAAGCCAGCGGGTTGATTGCCGCCCGGCGCCTGGGTAATGGATACCGGGATTACCCGGAGCAGGTAGTTCGGGCGCTGGAGATCATCACCTGTGGCCAGCAGGCCGGGTTCAGCCTTGAGGAAATGCGCAAGCTGGGCGACGCCTCAGGGGCAACGGAGAGGGGCCATGGCCTGTTGTTGGCGAGCCTCAAGCGCAAGGTGACGGAAATCGAAGCCATGCAACAGCGCCTGGCGCAGAACCGCGCCCAGTTGCTGGCGGTTATTGCCGGTATCGAAGACAAGCCACAAGGGATGGATTGCGAAACGAATGCCCAGCGTCTGCTTGCAGATTGGCAAACGGGCAATGACTAACTTGCCTGCCATGGGCATCGAGCCGTCTGTCGTGTCGGCAGCGGCAATTACTATTCCTCACGCAAAGTAGGGGAACTACCCTTGGTACAGGTGGTCCATGCAGGGCTGCACAGCAACCTGAACCCCGCCAATCATGGACTCGGCGGTCGACTACTGTTCAGTTGGGTAAAGTTAGGTAAAAGCGGCCACGGCACATACACGGATCAGTATTGTGGTTTGTACTGTCCAGTCATAGATGCCATTGATGAACACACTTCCGTCGCAGCCAAGCGCTGAACGCGGGGCGTTCTCCAGTTTCGAGGCGTGTCGCAATACCCGGCAGGGCCCCGTGGTGATTCTTGCCTCCGGCGCCTCTGCCAGGCATTTTCCACTGGGCGAATTCGCGCATTTGCCCATCATCGCCATGAACGGCTCGGTCGCCATGACTGCCGAACATGGCATCAAGCCTTTCTTCTACGTGTGCACGGACAAAAGCTTCCGGCAGCAACAGCCGGCCCTGTTCGCCACCGCCCTGCGCGACAGCGAACGCCTGGCGCTCTGGCCCGAGCAATACACCGGTGCCAAGTTGCCAGCCAGCACCGAACGCTACGCCCTGCGCAAGGCCGATACCCCAGGCCTGCTGGACGGTTTGCGTGGTCACGGTGACAACTGCGTGTGCAACCGTGCACTGTGGAGCAAACGGACCCGATCGATCGCCTTCAGCAAAGACCTGGCATACGGGTTCTTTGATGCCCGGACTGTGGCCTATGTGGCGTTGCAACTGGCGTATCACCTGGGCTTTGAAGAAGTGTTGCTGGTTGGGGTAGACCTGGACCAGACCGTGGGGCGCTTCTACGAAAATGGCCAGGGCCCGTGCTCGCCGTGCGGGCTCGACCAGCACTGGGACAGCCGCATCCTGCCGTCGCTGACGCTGATGGCGCGGGAGGTGGTGAACGAGCACTTCCACGTCTACAACCTGTCGGCCAACTCGCGCATACCCGCCGAGTTGATCCCCAAGGTCAACCTCAACGAGGCGCGGCAGATTGCCGGTTGTGCAATTACCTGAGCAAGAAAGCGGGTGCGTGCAGGGCTGTGGATGCGTACAGTACGCCCATCGCAAACAGGCAGGTAAACGCTTATGTCCAGCGCATTCACGCTCATGCAGTCGCCCGTCGGCACCTTGACCCTGGTGGCGCGTGGCGAGTGTTTGGCCGCCGTACTGTGGGAAAACGAACGGGAAAACCGCGTGCGCCTCGGCGCCTTGCACCGCGACGACCAGTGCCCGGTGCTGCGGGAAACCGCTCGGCAACTCGGCGAGTATTTTGCCGGCAAACGCCAGTGTTTCGAGTTGGCGCTGGACTTTGCCGGCACCGCGTTCCAGCGTCAGGTATGGGCCGCGTTGCTGGCGATACCGTTTGGTGAAACCCGCAGCTACAGCGACATTGCCCGGCAAATCGGCAACCCCAGTGCAGTGCGGGCGGTAGGCGCCGCCAACGGCCGCAACCCGATCTCCATCATCGCCCCGTGCCACCGCGTGATCGGTGCTTCGGGCAGCCTCACCGGCTTTGCCGGCGGCCTGGCGGCCAAGCAGTACTTGCTGGCGCTGGAAGGTCGGCAGAGCTTGGCACTGGACCTGTAAGGCGTCAGGTGAACCAGCTGGCGAGCAGGCAGGCCAGTATGGCCACCACCGACCCGGCCATCAGGGTGTAGTGCCGGTGGGCCCTGCGTGCATGGGACCTGACCTCGCGCAGGTACTCGCCGGGTGTCGGCGCATCGGGCCGATGGCGCAACCCTTCGGCCACATCGGCAAGCTGGCCCTGAATCAGCAAGCCGACCAGGTAATACGTGCCGCTGTAACTCGCAAGCGCGATAAGCAGGTAGATCATGACGGATGTGGGTCCAGGGGCAGGGCGATTGCGCTGGCGTTGCCAGTGTCCAGCAGGATCAGCCCTTCACTGTGGTCATCCAGGCTGGCCAGCAAGCGCCCTTGGCTGTCCCATGCGGCCGAACCGCCGGCACCGATGAAGGTGTCGGCCGGGCCCACGCAGTTGGCCATCAACACCGGCATGCCCAGCTCACGCGCTACATCGGGGTAATGCGCGTATCCCTCGCTGATGCCCTTGGTGGTTTTCGCCACACTGACCAGATACAGGTCGGCGCCAAGCTCGCGGGCAGCGGCCGCGTGCGCCATGAACATCGATTCGTAGCAGATTGCCGGTGCCACCCGGTGTTCACCCACCTGCAGCAACAATGCCTGGTCGCCCGGGATGAAATAAGGCAACTCGTCTTCATGCAGGCGCCGTTTGGCATAGGCCTGGCGGGCAGCCATGGGGCTGAACACCGGCATGCCGATACGAATGCCCTCGGGTGCCGGCAACGGCAGGCCTGCGGCCACGGTGATGCCAAGCCGGTCACAGGCCGCTTGCAACGGGTCCAGCCTTGCAGAGCTGACCGGCAGGGCGGTCTGGCGTGCCAGGGCAGGTTCATAGCCTGTCAGCGAAAGTTCGGGGAATACCACCAGCTCGGCGCCAAGGGCCGCGGCTTGCCCGATGCAGGCAAGGTGGCGCTGGAGGTTGCCTGGCAAATCACCCTTGAGCGATGCCAGTTGTACGGCGCACAGTTTCATCTAAACCATTCCCTGGTACAGGTTGAAAGGCCGAGCATACTACCGGCACCAACGCCTGTACCAGTGAAGGGTTTTTCAGGTTGCCGGGTGCGCGGCGAAGCGCTGGCGGAACCAGTCGTTGAGCATGGCTTTCTCGGCATACAGGCGGTCGCTGCTGCTGGCGACCCTGCCCGGGCGGCTCAGGTACATCTTGTCGCTGACCCGCTCTTGCACTTGTCGGGCGGGCTTGCCCGCTTGGCTGAGGGTGTAGGTCAGGTCGATGGTCGGCCAGGTGATCTCGCGCATGTAGCGCACATCGTAAGCCTGGCTGTGCCAAGGCTCGAAGCGCCCGGCCAGGTCGATATCGCGGATATCAATGACCAGTTGCTGGCCTGGTTGCAGGTAGCGCTGGCCGAGTTTCTGCAGGTACTGGGTGAGGGTTTTCATCACATAGTCATCGGCGCCACGCTCATAGCCATGGCTGTCCAGGCTGGCATCGCGGAATTTTTCCGGATGGTCGAAACGCACCTCGACCTGCGCGGCCGGGGCACCTTGTGCCATGCTGTCCAGTGACAGCGCCATGAGCACGGCACACATGAGGGCAGTACGCATGATGCACCTCCGGGGTAGTTGGGGAGTGCTTCCATTTTACGCCTGCCATGGCGCCACCAGCAGAGGAAGATTGTAATGGGACGGTTTCGGCGGTTACTCGCCAACATCCGCGGACGGGACCTGGCGGTGGGCGATATCCATGGCCACTTCCAGCGCCTGGAGCAGTGCCTGGAAGCGGTGGGGTTCGACCCGGCCGTGGACCGCCTGTTCAGCGTGGGTGACCTGGTCGATCGCGGGCCGCACAGCGAGGCAGCGTTGGAGTGGCTTGCGCGGCCTTGGTTTCATGCGGTGCAAGGCAACCATGAAGCGCTGGCAATCACGCGCGTGCGGGGTGGGCGGCTTGACCTGGACATGTACCGTGCAGCGGGCGGAAGCTGGTTCCTCGACCTGCCGCGGGCCGAGCAATTACGCTACGTGGAACGCTTCGAGCAGCTGCCGATTGCGATCGAAGTGGAAAGTGCGGATGGTTTGGTGGGCCTTCTACACGCCGACAGCCCGTTTGCCGATTGGGCAGCATTACGGAGTTGGCTGGAACTGGAGCTGGACGACGACCCCAAAGTGCGGGAAGTGTGCCAGTGGTCGCGCCGCCGGCTGAAGGAAGGCGATACCCAGCCAGTGCAAGGCCTGCGCGCCTTGCTGGTCGGGCACACCCCGGTGCTGGAGCCCAAGCTGCTGGGCAATGTGTGGCACCTGGACACCGGTGGTTGGGCCAGTGGCCACTTCAGTTTGATGGACATGCGCACGCTGAAACTGCTCAGCGCCGCGCCAGATGTATCACCAACACCAGCGCCAATGCCACCAGCATGACGCCCGAGGCTCGCTCCAGCCACGGCAGGCTACGGGCGAAACGTCGCAATACCCGCTGGTTGCCGATGGCCACGGCAACCAGCAAGTCCCACAGCAGCACAATGCTGAACATCCACAGGGCGTAGGCCGTTTTCCAGCCGGCGCTGGCGCTGGCAACCATGCTCGCCAGGCTGGCATAGAACAGTGCATTCTTGGGGTTGAGGATGCCAGACAACAAACCCATGCCCAAACCACGCCACCAGCCTTGCACCTGCGGATTGCCCGCGACCATGCTCAGTTGGGTTTGCCCGGCATGGCGCAGGAACAGCATGCCGATGTACAGCAGGTAACAGGCACCGGCCAGTTGCAGGGTAATGAACAGCAGGCTGCCTTCCTGCAGTACGGCCAGGCCGGTGAAGGCCATGGCAATGAACGCGCCATTGGCCAGGGCGATCCCCAGGCAGGCGCCACTGGCAAGCCGCCAGCCGCTGTTGATCGAGCTGCGTGCGACCAGGAAGAAGTCCGGGCCGGGTGATAGCAGGGCGAGGAAATGGGCGAGGGCGATGATCAGGAATTGTTGCATCGGGGCTGCTCAGGCGTAAAAACCGCACTTTGCCCCGCCCGGGCCACGCCGTATTGAACAATATTGCAGGCTATCAACGTCCCCGGTATTGCCCCGGTGTCACCCCCACATGGGCCTTGAACACCCGCTGGAAATGGCTCTGGTCCGCAAACCCGAGCTGGTAGGCCACTTCTGCCAGCGCTTGCCCTTCACCGAGCAACTGCCGCCCACGGTTGACCCGGGCATTGAGCAGGTAGGCATGCGGGGTAAAGCCGGTGGCCGTGCGGAACGTACGAATCAGCTGGTAGCGGCCAAGCCCGGCCTCGCGGGCCAGCACCTCCAGGCTCAGTTGCGCAGGGTCCTGGCGTTCTAGGTGCGCGATCAACCCGCTCAATGCTGTGGCGCCCAAGGCAGGGGCCGCTGCCAGAGGTGCATGAGCGGCAACGTCCAGATCACCGAGAAAGGTAATCAATGCGGCATCTTTCTCGCTGTTGCTGGCGCTGGAAAACAGCAAGCTGTTGAGCTCGCAGAACTGCCCATACACCGCCGCCTCCCGGCAGATACGCGCCGGCTCACAAGCACCGGCACCGCCCAGCCCTGACTCTTGGCGCAGCTGCATCAGCCACCCGGCATCCACATGCAGCATCTGGTAACTCCAGGGCTGCCCAGGCTCGGGGTTGCAGGCATGTACGCGGTGGGCTGGCACCAGCACCAGCGTACCGGGCGTCAGGCGTTCCTGCCCGTGTGCGGCGCCGGTGAAATGGCTGTGGCCGGCATCCACCGCGCCGATGGAAAACGTCGGGTGGCTGTGGGCCTTGTAACAGGCCCGGCTATGGCAGGCACGGCGGCTTTCTACATGCGGGAGAGCCGGGTCGCGCCATAGCGCGGTTTGCGAACGGAGCATCTCAAGGTCCTCGGTGGCACCGCCAGCGTAACAGGTGGCGTGTACCCGTACAGTTTTTATCGCTGGCTGTAACTTGACCGCAAGGCCCCGCAACCGCCGAAATAGACAGCAGTTGCCAAAGGAAAACAACAATGGATCTTTCAAGCCTGCTGCTCTTCATTCCCGCCTGCTTCGCTTTGAACATGGCGCCGGGGCCCAACAACCTGCTGTCGTTGCACAATGCCAGCCGCTATGGCCTGCGCACCGCCTGCGTGGCCGGTGGCGGGCGCATTATCGCATTCAGCGGCATGATCGCCCTGGCGGCCATGGGCCTGGCCGTAGTGCTGCACACCAGCGAATACCTGTTCCTGACCATCAAGGTGGTGGGTGCGGCGTACCTGTTCTATATCGCCTGGCAACTGTGGCGGGCACCGGTGGGCGAGGCCGTGGTGGCAACGGATCACCCGCGTGGCACCTGGCGCCTGGCACGGCAGGAGTTCTGGGTGGCGGCCGGTAACCCCAAGGCCATTCTGATCTTCACCGCTTTCCTGCCGCAGTTCGTATCGGTCGGCAGCGCCACCCCGGTGAGCGAGCAGTTCCTGTGGCTGGGCGTGCTGTTCCTGCTGCTTGAGTGGGCGGCGATTGCCATCTACGCAGGCTTGGGCACCTACATGCAGCGCTGGTTCAGCCAGCCCGGCCCACGCCGCCTGTTCAACCGGGTCAGCGCCTCCCTGCTGGGCTGCGCTGGCCTCGGCTTGCTGGCAGCGCGCCGCTAGAACTGCCAGCGCACCCCTAGGTTCACGCCGCTGGCTTCTTGCTGGCGGCTGTCCAGGTTGGCGGTGTACTGCACGCCGCCGTGCAGGCTCAGTGCTTCACTGACCTGTGCTACCACGCCGGCTTCCAGTTGTGCGGAGGTGTAGCGGTAGTCGGTCTTGATCTTGTCGACATCATCGAAGGTCAAGGTATCGCGGCCACCATCACTGTGCCACAAGTTGAGCTGTGCGTAGGGTTGCAACAGGCGCCCGCTACTGCCCGTGAACGCACCTTCCAGGCGCACTCCCAACCGCCCGGTCAACTCTACCTGGGCGTCATGACTGATTCTCGAGACACTGTCGCTTGCGCTGTCGAGCGATACTTTTTGCGCAATCAGCTGGGCTTGTGGCTCCAGGGTCCAGCGTTCGGACAGGGCGATGGGGTAGCCGGACTCCAGCGAAGCGGTCCAGGCGTGGCCGTCGATGTCGAGCTTGTCGCCGCGATCCGAGCGGGCGCGGCCATCGAGGCGGGTGTACTGCAACACGGTATCCAGATACGCGCCCTGCGGCCCGACCAGTGTCCAGTAGGCGCCCACGCTGTCGCCGTCGAGTTTCAGGTCGCCGACGCTGCGGTCCTGTACGGCCAGGGCAAAGCCTTTTACGTCGGCGTCCAGGCGACTGTGGCTGACGTAGAACCCGACATGCTGGCGATAGCCGTTGTCACCCACCTTGGCGTACAGGTCCTGGCCGACTTTGAATCCGTACAGGTCGCCATCCAGGCTCGGGCTGACCGTACCGCTCCATTGCTGGCGCAATGTGCCGCCGTAGGCCTGGCCCCAACTGGCGGGCAGGCCGCCTTCACCTTTGAGCAACTGTTGGTCGCCCTGGCGTTGGTGGAAGGTGCCCAAGGCCTGGCGGGCGATGATCGCGGCGCCCCTTGGGGCTGCGGCGTAAACCGGAACTTCCGGGCGATACAGGGGCAAACTTTCGCCTTGCACGGGGGCGGGCAGTTCGACCTGGCCGGGTGCCGGGGCCGCTACCGGTAGCGTTTGCGCCGGGGCGATCACTGGGGGCTCCCCCGGCTCTGTTGGCTCTGTAGGCTGGGTTGGCGTTTCCGGTACAGGGGCTGGAGCGACCACGGTCGAGCGCAGGTACCAGCTGTTTTCGCTACCGGCGGTTACCCCGCCTTTGAACAGGCGGTAATCGTATGCACCAACCGACAGCGTCTGTGTCTGCACGAAGGCAGTGGCAGTACTGGTGGCGCCGTCACGGGCTTCAACGACCTGGATGCCGTTCTGCGCAGTCGCTGCACCCGTGCCATTGAGGTTGTTGATGAGTAGTTGGGTAGAGCCGCTGATGGCACCCCGGCTGACCACCAAACGGTCGGAGGCGGCGTCATCGCCTGCCAGCACGCTGTTCAGGCGCAGGGTGCCGTTGTTGCCGGTGTAGTCACCCTGAATGGTCAGCTGGCCCTGGGCGTCATTGCCACGGCTCAGGTCGATGGTGCCAGCGTTTACAACCGCTACCTTGTTATCCGTCTGGGCACTGGTGATGCTGCCCTGGCGGCTGATCAGCGAGCTGTCTGCATCGATCAGCAAGGTGCCGGTGCCCGTGGCGGGGATCACGCGTGGCTGGTCGGCGCCCAAGTCGCCCAGGGTAAGGGTGTCGTCAAGGGTCAGCTGGCTGCCTTGGGTGAGGCTGATGGATTCCCAGTTGACGTACAAGGCACCTTTGCCGACCTTGCTCTGCTCGAACGAAAGCGTGTCCGTACCCGTGCCGCCGTCCAGGGTAACGGTCGAGTTGCTGAGATCGAGGGTGCGGACGGTAGCTGTGTCGTTACCATTTTCCAGAATGACCCGTTTGCCGATTTGACCCCCAGTCCAGGTAAACACATCATCATCGTTGCCAGTGCGTATTTCGCCTTTGAGCGTGCCGCCGCTGATGGTGATCTTGTCTACGCCGCTACTGGTGCTGATATCACCGCCGATGGTGCCGCCGGTCATGATGATCGTGTCGTTGCCAAGGCCGCTGACGACGTTGCCCACCACAACCGTTTCAACCCCGAGGTCCTGGGATATCTCAAGGAAGTTGTCCGCCAGCTTGAGGTCGATCCGGCCAATGCTGCCACCTTTGAACCAACCAGTGTCACCATCTTCGAACGCGCCGGTGATGGTGCCACCGGTCATGGTGAACGTGTCCATGTCACCGCCCTGGTTCAACGACCCTAGCGTACCGCCAGACATGGTGAAGGTGTCCTCGCCATCGCCTTGTTGCAACGACTGCACCGTACCGCCACTGATGGTGAAATCGTCTGCAGCCGAAGTTTGCACAAGCGCGCCAAGGTTCTCACCGGGCGTAACCGTCAGGGATTGGGAATGGGCCAGCAATGGCAGTGCCAGCAGGGGAAGGGTAACAGGCAGTAGCAAGCGAATGCATCGCATAGGCAGGTCTCCAGATCCGTTGAAGGGTCCACTACCTGAAGCGGCGCCGGTCGCACGGCTTCGGCCCTGCCTGTGTTGTATGTAATGTGCAGTGACGGGACAACTGGCAAAAATGTCAGGTGGCCTGCTGATATCAATCGCGGTAGAACGTTTGCACCAGGTGGTAGCCGAACTTGCTCTTGATCGGCCCATGTACCACGCGCAGCGGCTTCTTGAATATCACCTGGTCGATGGCACCGACCATCTGGCCCGGGCGAATTTCGCCCAAGTCACCACCACGCTTGCCCGAAGGGCAAATGGAGAACTTCCTGGCGAGTACGTCGAAAGCCTCGCCGTTGGCGATGCGCTGCTTGAGCTTTTCGGCTTCGTCAGCGGTCTTGACCAGGATGTGGCGGGCTTGGGCTTTCATGGGGTACCTGTGCTTCGTGGCGCAAAAAAGGGGCGCATTATGCCTGATTCATTTGCCTTGAAGCGATTGCGTACTCTTTGTAGGAGCGGCCTTGTGTCGCGATGGGCCGCAAAGCGGCCCCGGGAGTCTGGACTGCGAAGCTGAAAATCTGGGGCCGCTTTGCGGCCCATCGCGACACCAGGCCGCTCCTACAGGGACCGTGTAGCTTCCAGCGCTTACTCTACTTTGGCCTTTTGCACATCCTGCGACGCCGACCAGACGCGGTAGCGCACTTCGACATCCTTGGGTACGTAAACCACCACCGGCAGCTTGCTGTTGTAGCGCAGCAGGAAGCCGTCACCCACCACTGGCACGAAGGCTTCGGTCTTCTTGCCGTCCGGGCAGGCCATCATCGTGCTGACCGGGCCGCTGACTTTGCCCAGGCGGTAGTAGTTGTAGCCCCAGCCTTCGAGAGTGCGCTCTTGCAGGCTGGCGACCAGGTGCTGGCGATTGCAGTCAACCTGCAACGTCTTGCCAGCGAGGATTTCCAGTTTGAAAGCCGACTCATCGGCCTGTGCCGGCAGGTGGATCACCTGCCGGGTGAAGCCTTTTTCTGCCTTGGGGTAGGGCGCGACGTCCTTCAGGCTGGCAGCCATTGCAGGCGCGGCGGCAGCCAGGGTCAGGGCCAGGATCGCGGTGATCGGGGTTGGGCGCATAGGGCCTCCTTGCAGATAAACGAATGCAACGCCGCTGCCAGGCCCACGCCCCCCGTCACTGGGCCAACCAGCCACCATCGACATTCCAGGCGGCGCCGCGAACCTGGCTTGCGGCCTCGCTGCACAGGAATAGTACCAGTTCACCCAGGTGCTCGGGGGTGACGAATGCCAGCGACGGTTGCTTCTCGGCAAGCAGGTCGTGCTGTGCTTGCAGTGGATCGCCACCGTTGGCAGCACGATCGTCGATCTGCTTTTGCACCAGCGGTGTCAGCACCCAGCCGGGGCAGATGGCGTTGCAGGTGACATTGCTGGTGGCGGTTTCCAGGCCCACCACCTTGGTCAGGCCGACCACGCCATGCTTGGCCGCCACGTAGGCCGCTTTGCCTGATGAGCCGACCAGGCCATGCACCGAGGCAATGTTGATGATGCGCCCCCAGTTGCGCGAGCGCATGCCCGGTAGCGCCAGGCGCGTACCATGGAACACGGCTGACAGGTTGAGGGCGATGATCTTGTCCCAGCTTTCCACCGGGAACTGCTCCACCGGCGCTACGTGCTGGATACCGGCGTTGTTGACCAGGATGTCGACGCCACCGAATTCGCGTTCGGCCAGGGCGAACAACGCTTCAATCTGGCTTGCGTCCGACAGGTCTGCCGGGTGGTGAACAGCCTTCACCCCGTGGCGGGTGATCTCGGCCAGCGCCGCTGCCGGGTCGCCAAAACCGTTGAGCACGATGTTGGCGCCGGCACGGGCCAGCACCTGGGCAACGCCTAAACCGATGCCACTGGTGGAACCGGTGACGAGTGCAGTCTTGCCTTTGACGGTCATGCAAAGCTCCTTTCAACAAGGTGTCTCAGCCCCTGGGATCGAACGCCTCCCGTAAGCCATCGCCGATAAACACCAGCAGCGACAAGATCACTGCCAGCGCAAAGAATGCAGTAAAGCCCAGCCACGGTGCCTCCAGGTGCTGCTTGCCCTGGGTCACCAGTTCGCCAAGCGAGGCGGTGCCGGCCGGCATGCCAAACCCGAGAAAATCCAGTGCAGTGAGGGTGGTGATTGCCCCGGTCAGAATGAACGGTATGTAGGTCAGCGTGGCATTCATCGCATTGGGCAGGATATGCCGCAGCATTACCTGGCTGTCCGGCAAACCCAGCGCCCGGGCGGCTTTCACATACTCAAGGTTGCGCCCGCGCAGGAACTCGGCGCGTACCACGTCGACCAGGGTCAACCAGGAGAACAGCGCCATGATCCCCAGCAGCCACCAGAAATCCGGCTCGACAAAACCACTGAGGATGATCAGCAGGTACAGCACCGGCAACCCCGACCACACCTCCAGCAGCCGCTGGCCCAGCAGGTCGACCCAGCCGCCGTGGTACCCCTGAAGCGCGCCAGCCAGCAAACCGATAAACACGCTGACCACGGTCAGGGCGAACGCGAACAGCAGCGATACCCGCGTGCCATACAGCACTCGCGCCAACACATCGCGGCCCTGGTCGTCGGTACCCAGCCAGTTGCTTGCACTTGGCGGGCTGGGGGTAGGTACTTGCAGGTCGTAATTGGGGGTGTCGGCACTGAACGGGATGGGCGCAAACAGCATCCAGCCGCCTTGATCTGCTATCAGTTGGCGCACATAGGCGCTGCGGTAGTCAGGCTGGAATGGCAGCTGGCCGCCAAACTGCTGTTCGGTGTAGCGCTTGAGCGCCGGTACGTACAGCTCGCCTTTGTAGCCCAGCAGCAGGGGCTTGTCGTTGGCCACCAGCTCAGCGGCCATGCTCAGCAGCAACAGGCCGGCGAACAGCCACAGCGAGACCCAGCCCAGGCGGTTGCGACGAAAGCGTTGCAGGCGACGGCGCGAGATGGGCGAAAGCATCAGTGCGCCCTCGTGTCAAAGTCGATGCGCGGGTCGAGCAGGGTGTACGACAGGTCACCTATCAGGCGGATCAGCAAGCCCGCCAGCGTGAAGATGAACAACGTGCCGAACACCACCGGGTAATCCCGCGATACAGCGGCCTCGTAACTCATGCGGCCCAGGCCATCGAGCGAGAAGATCACCTCGATCAGCAAGGAGCCGGCAAAGAACACGGTAATGAGCGCCTGCGGCAACCCAGCCACCACCAGCAGCATGGCATTGCGCAGGACATGGCCATACAGCACCCGGCGTTCACTCAGGCCCTTGGCCCGGGCGGTGACCACGTATTGGCGGGAAACCTCGTCGAGGAAGGCGTTCTTGGTCAGCAGTGTGAGGGTTGCAAAACCACCGATCACCAAGGCCCCGACCGGCAGCACAAGGTGCCAGAAGTAGTCGGCGACCTTGCCCAGCAGGCTGAGTTCGTCGAAGTTGTCCGACACCAGGCCACGCACCGGGAACCAGTTGAGCGAGGTGCCACCGGCAAACAGCACGATCAGCAGCAGCGCGAACAGGAACGAGGGCAGGGCGTAGCCGACCACGATCAGTGCGCTGCTCCAGGCATCGAAACGGCTGCCATGGCGCACCGCCTTGCGGATGCCCAGCGGGATCGACACCAGGTAGGTGATCAGCGTGGCCCAGAGGCCCAACGACAGGGTCACTGGCAATTTGTCGAGGATCAGGTCGGTGACCTTGGCCCCGCGAAAGAAGCTGTTGCCGAAGTCCAGCCGGGCGTACTGGCCCAGCATCAGCCACAAGCGCTCGGGGGCGGACTTGTCGAAGCCGTACTGGCGTTTGATCTCTTCGATCAGCTTCGGGTCCAGGCCCCGCGTAGCACGCGACTCGCCGTGCATTACTTCGGCCCGTGCGCCGGGTGCGCCGCCACCCAGGCCTTGCAGGCGCGCCACCGCCTGCTCCACCGGGCCACCTGGCGCGGCCTGAACGATAGCAAAGTTGACCAGCAGGATCGCCAGCAGGGTCGGGATAATCAGCAGCAGCCGGCGCAGGATGTAGGTGGTCATGGCAAGGCCTTCTTGCGTTCGGCCATTTGTGCATTGGTCAGCGGTGTGGGGCTGATTTCCCACCAGGTGTCCAGGCCTTCGTCATAGGCGGCTTGCACCTTTGGCAGGCCGAAGCGGTTCCACCAGGCGGTGGAACTACCCGGTGGGTAGTAGTTGGGGATCCAGTAGTAGTTCCATTGCAGCACCCGGTCCAGGGCGCGGGCATGGTGCAGCATGTCGGCCTGGGTATCGGCGCGTACCAGGCCGTCGATCAGGCGGTCCACGGCCGGGTCCTGCAACACCATGAGGTTGTTCGAACCGGGGTCGTGTGCGGCTGCCGAGCCGAAGTAGTTGTACAGCTCTGCGCCCGGCGACAGGGTGACCGGGTAACCGGTGACGATCATGTCGTAGTCCCGTGCCATCAGGCGGTTCACGTACTGGGCCGAGTCGACGTTGCGGATGTTCAGGATGACGCCGATCTGTGCCAGGTTGCGCTTCCACGGCAGTAGCAGGCGTTCCATGCCCGACTGGCCATTGAGAAAGGTGAACGCCAGGGGTGTGCCCTGGCTGTTGACCAGGCGGTCGCCCTCAGGGTGCCAGCCGGCGTGCTCAAGCAGGGCCAGGGCCTGCAACTGCTGCTTGCGGATGATGCCCGACCCGTCGCTGACCGGGGCGGTGAAGACGGTGCTGAAGACTTCGTTCGGTACCTTGCCACGCAGCGGCTCGAGCAACCTGAGTTCGCCGGCATCGGGCAGGTTGCGTGCCGCCAGCGGGGTATTGGAAAACACGCTTTGCTGGCGGATGTACATATTGCGCATCATCTGCCGGTTGCTCCATTCGTAGTCCCACAGCATGCCCAGTGCCTGGCGCACGCGGCGGTCCTTGAACTGCGGCTGGTCGAGGTTGAACACGAAGCCTTGGGCAACCTGCGGCTTGGCCGGGCCGAGGTGGGCGCGCTGCAGGCGGCCGTCGTCCAGCTGGGCGCCGCTGTAACCCAGGGTGTAGGCGGTGGCGGAGAACTCCCGGTTGTAGTCGTAGCCACCGCCCTTGAGTACTTGCCGGGCTACTTCGGTGTCGCCAAAGTACTCGATGCGCAGCTTGTCGAAATTATAGCGGCCACGGCTGGCCGGCAGGTTACGTGCCCACCAGCCGGGGTCGCGTTCGAAGGTAATGCTGCGGCCGTTGTCGATGCGCCCGATGCGGTACGGGCCGCTGCCGACCGGCTTGTCGAAGCCCGCGCCATTGGCAAAGTCGCGCTGCCCCCAGTCGTGTTCGGGCAGCACCGGCAGGCTGGCGAGGTCCAGGGCCAGGGTGCGGCCGTGCTCTGGCTTGAAGTCGAAACGCACGCGCTGCGGGCCTTCCACGGTAACCCCGGTCACGTCGGCGAATTCGGTGCGGTACTTGAGGCTGCCCTTGCTCATCAACAGCTCGAAGGTGAAACGGACATCCTCGGCACGCACCGGCTTGCCATCGGCAAATGTAGCGCGCGGGTCTATCTCGAAACGCAGCCAGGCATCATTCGGGCCGCGCTCCATGCTGCGGGCGATCAGGCCATAGACCGTGTAGGGCTCATCGAACGAGCGCACGGCCAGAGGTGCGTAGAGCAGGCCATCGACTTCGCTGACGCCGATGCCCTTGTCGATGTACGGCAGGATATGGTCGAACTGGCCGATCTCGATGGCCGAGCGGCGCAGGATGCCGCCCTTTGGGGCGTTCGGGTTTACGTAGTCGAAATGCTGGAAGCTGGCGTTGTAGCGGGGGGCTTCGCCGTAGACGGTCAGGGCGTGGGTGGGGGCGGCGTGGATCGTGAGGGTGGTGCAGGTCACAACAAGCGCCAATAAAACCTGTGGGAGCGGGCGTGCCCGCGAATGCGTCGGCTCAGGCAACGAGGTTGTCTGGTCTGGCCTATTCGCGGGCTCGCCCGCTCCCACAGGGACTTTCATCGGCTGCGAGGGCTTAGTCCTGGCGGCTGGTCACTTCCAGCAGGTGGTAGCCGAACTGGGTCTTCACCGGGCCTTGCACGGTGTTGACCGGAGCGCTGAACACCACGGTGTCGAATTCCTTGACCATCTGGCCTGGGCCGAACGAACCCAGGTCACCACCTTGGCGGCTGGACGGGCAGGTGGAGTTGGCTTTGGCGATTTCAGCGAAGTCGGCGCCTGCTTCGATCTGGGCTTTCAGTTCGTTGCACTTCTCTTCGCTGCTGACCAGGATGTGGCGGGCGGTTGCACGGGCCATGGGTACTGCTCCTTGGGGTAAAAAGGCAAGCCTAGCGCACTTGCTTGGGGTATGTCTCGCCAGGCTTGCAACCTTCGCTTACAGTTTTTGTGCCGCTTCACGCAACAGGGTTTCAGTCGAAGCCCAGCCCAGGCAGCCGTCGGTGATCGACACGCCATATTTCAGTGCGCCCTTGCCCAGCGCCTGACAGCCATCGAACAGGTGCCCCTCGATCATCACACCTACGATCGAGCGGTCGCCGGCCAGGCGCTGCCCCAGCACATCATTGAACACCGCTGGCTGGCGCGCCGGGTCCTTGCCGCTGTTGGCGTGGCTGCAATCGACCATGATGCGTGCCTGTAACCCAACCTTGGCCAGTGCCTGACGGGCCATGGCGATGCTGTTGGCATCGTAGTTCGGGCCTTTGTGCCCACCGCGCAGTACCAGGTGGGTGTCGGGGTTGCCCAGGCTCTCGATGATGGCCGGGTGGCCCTGCGCATCCATGCCGAAGTGGCGGTGCGGGTGAGCGGCGCTGCGCATGGCGTCGCTGGCGATGGCGATGCCACCGTCGGTGCCGTTCTTGAAACCGACCGGCAGTTCCAGGCCGCTGACCATTTCCCGGTGAATCTGCGATTCGGTGGTGCGTGCGCCAATTGCGGCCCAGGCCAGCAGGTCGTCGAAGTAGCCGGCGGCCATCGGTTGCAGCAGCTCGGTGGCAACCGGCAGGCCACGTTCGATCATGCTGATCATCAGCCCGCGCGACAAGGCGATGCCCGAGTGCATGTCGTCGCTGCCATCAAGGTGCGGGTTGTAGGCGAGGCCTTTCCAGCCCACTGTGGTACGCGGTTTTTCGACGTAGGCGCGCATTACCAGCAGCAGCTTGTCGTCAACTTCGCGGCTGAGGGCGGCCAGGCGGTCGGCGTATTCCAGGGCCGAGCGGGGGTCGTGGATCGAGCAGGGGCCGACGATGACCAGCAGGCGCGGATCGCGGCCTTCGAGGATGTCACGAATGGCCTGGCGGTGAGCCTGTACTTGCTGGGTGAGTTCGCTGGTCAGCGGCATCTGCTGCTTGAGCAGGTGTGGGCTGGGCAGGCGCTTGCTGACGGTGGTGTTAGCCGCTTGCGGCTGGGTCAGGGGCAGGGCGAGGCTGGAAGCTTGCATGGCGTTTTTCCCTGGGCGGACGGCGGGTTCTGGCCCGCGTGGTCGGCCCTATCGAGGTGTTCGACAGATCGTTGAATTCGTATTGGCTGCTGCATTGCCACCTGTGGAAGACCGGTCGGAGGCGGCAGGCTGGCCCGAACGGGATTGGCTAAATCGCCAGGCATAGGTGTTTGCGTAGTAATAAGTGGCGTAGTTCATGAATCTGTCCTCAATGTGAATCGGTGTTGTTCAAAGGCCTGAAAAGCAAAACCCCCGGTCGGGGAGCCGACCGGGGGTTTGAGTATTCTCATGTTCGGCGGCCCCTCGAAGGTGGGCGCCGTGTGGGTATCGGCGCCTAGTGGCTAAACCAATACCCAAAGTAATAGCTGGCAGGTGCCACGCAGCCAGCAACAGCCAGCACAGGGCGCAGGTTGCGACCGGTGTGGTTGGCGTGGTTGCGGGTGTGTTTCGGCATGTTGCTCTCCAGTGAATGAGCCCGAGCTTACTTCAGTTCGCCCGGGCCATTCAATGGATAAATGCTATTGGTTCGATCATTTGTTTTTGTACTGGTTGGTTCAATGCCCGTAGCGCCCGACCAGGCTTTGCGCGCCCAGCGCGTGGCCTTGTAGCAGCTGCAACAGCCCGTTGCGGTCGAGCCCTTCGGGCAGGGTGCCCAGGGGCAGGTCGGTGGCGATCAAGGTCAGTGCGTAATGGTGCGGGTTGTCGCCAGCGGGCGGGCATGGGCCGCGATAGCTGAGTGTGCCCCGCGAGTTGCGGCCCACGGTCACATATTGCCCGCTCAGCCCGGCCGTACCCTCCTTGAGCCCATCCTGTTCCGGGTCGATGTTATAGGCGACCCAGTGCACCACACCTGTACCCTTGCCGCCGTCCGGATCGAACATGATCAATGCCAGCGACCGGGTACCTGCGGGCAGGTTGTCCCAGCTCAGTTGCGGGGTACGCTCCTCGCCGGCGCCGCAGGCCGGGTCCGGTCCGACCTGCTGAAGGGCAATTACGCCACCATCGGTAAACGAAGAGGAGCTGATCGACAACGCACCTTGGTTGCTGCTGTTGGCCAAGGCGGTGCAGGGTAGCAGGGCGGCGAGCAACAAGAGCTTCAGGTTCATGGCGAATCCTTGGCAGGGCTTTGGGGCGCAGCTTAGCCCACGCCTGTGTTAATGGCTGTCCTGGTCCTCGGCAGTGCCACCGCTATGCCCGGCGCCGGAGCCTGTTGCCTCGCCAGTGCTGTTGGAGCCACCACTGGCGCCGTCTGCAGCGTCGCTGTTGCTACCGGTATCGCTGCTGTCGTTGTCCTGGCCACTGCCGGGGCTGTTGACGCTGCTGCCTTCACCGGCAGTCTTGCCACCAGACTGGTCGGTTTGTGGGCGGCTGTCGGTGTTGGTGTCGGTGGCGGCGAAGGTGGTGCCGGTGACGCTGGCCAGCGCGAGTGCCAGGCACAGGGAGAGGGGGCGAATGCGGATCATGGGACGTCTCCTTTGCGGATGATCTGTCATTCGTTTGGTCAAGCGCGAGAGTAGGGGTGCCGCCCGGGCGACGGATGGTAGTCCTCAGTGGGAGCAGGCATGCCCGGCCCCACTGAGAAACAGCGATTGAGTCAGCTGGGCTCTGTGCGTGGCGCAGGGCTTTCCACAGGTTCCAACGGCGGATGCTCCTGCGCTGCGTGCATCAGGTCTTCGGTCACGCGCAGTTCAGCACCGGTTGGCGAGAAGGTGGTCGATGCGGTGAACGGTGCCGGGTGCTCTGCGGCCGGGCGCTTGCCGCGGCGCCACATGAAGAAGCACACCATGCCCAGGTTGACCACGGCAAACGCCCAGAACAAGCCGACCTCGCCAAACGAGGTCATCAGCGGCGAAATGGCCAGTGGCGCCATGGCCGAACCCAGCGAGTTGATCAGCAGCAAACCCTGGATCATCGGCACCAGAGCATCGGAGGGCGCACGGTCGGCGGCGTGGCTGACGGCTACCGGGTACAGGGTAAACACGCCCCCACCCAGCAGGAACAGCACCGCAGGCAGCAACAGCGAGTCTGATGCCAGGAACACCGTAATCAGTGACAGCACCACGCACAATGCGGCCAGGGCCAGCAGCACACTCAGGCGGTCCTTGCGGTCCGACCAGCGCCCGACCGGGTACTGCAACAACATCGCACCCAGGATCACCCAGGCCATCATCGTGCCGACTTCACCCACGTCCAGGCCGATGCGTTGCAAATACAGGGGTAGCAAGGAATAGATGCCGGCAATGATTACACCCGAGCCAAAGCAGCCTACCAGCCCCGACGGTGCAACACCGAGCAGTTGGCGTGGCTTGAGTGGTTCGACCTGTTCCAGCAGTGGCGATACTCGCGGCAGGATCACGATGGGCAGTACCGACAGGGCAGCCAGTACGCCAGCCAGCATGAAGGGTGCGGAGGCGCCAAGCTGGGTGATTTCGCCAAGGCCGGCCTGGGCAATCACCCCGGCGCCGTAGAAGGCGATCATGTACAGCGCCAGCAGGCGGCCACGGATCTTCGCGTCGCCGGCCAGCAGCAGCCAGCTTTCGATTACCAGGAACACGCCGACCGCGGCCCAGCCGTTGATCAGGCGCAGCACCGACCACCAGGTGACGTCGTAGAACAGCCCCTGCAGCAGGATGGTCGCGGCGATCAGCGAAGCAAAGCTTGTGTACGCGCGGATATGGCCGATGCGCAAGATCAGCCGGTCGTTGAAGACGGCACCCAGGGTCAGGCCGATGAAGTAGCTCGCCGAGACGATACCGATGGTGGTGGCCGACTCACCGGCTGCGCCCAGGCGCAGGGTGGTCAGGGAAGACATGAAGCCGTTGCCCAAGGCAATGATGAACAAGCCGAGCAGGGGCGCCAGCGCCATGGCCAGCAAACGCGGAGACATACGTACCTCTAGTTGGATGAGCGGAATGAGCGCCTTCTCGGACGCGCACATTGGCTCGACCCCAACAGGGGCGAGTGTCTACACGGATGCGACCTGGGCAAGACTCAACCGCTTTGCCTGGCAGGAGCAGGGCTGTGCGGGGAGGGTTGAGCCTATTTCACATGTGCGTTCATGTGTTCAGGCACGGACTCTGTCGTTGCTGACGGTTGCCACCGTTAAAGGCGACGGGCGAAAAGGAGGCGCGATTCTACGGGCTTGCGGGGTTTTGCCCAAGGGGCTTTGGTATGCGACGAGACGCCGCAGTCTGTGGGCGACATGAATGTGTCTGTGACAGACAAGCCGGGGCTGCAACGCAGCCCTGGCAACCCACTATTTGTCCTGCAACCGCCAACCTTGAGCGGTCAGCACCATCGCCCGGGTTTCCTTGAACGGTGTGTCGTTGCTGGCAACGGCCTTGCCAAGGTCGGCAATGCTGGCCTTGACCCCTTCATCATTGGCCCATGCCGGTAGCCCGGTAATCTTGTAGGCATACGTCACATTCGAGGTTTTCTGCCCTGTGGCCCCGCTTGGTTCACTGAACTGCTCGACGGCAGTTACCTGTGCCTTGCCAAAGCACAGGCCGTTGCCTGCCTTGTAGTACTTGCGCCCTTCGTCGGTAAGGTCATAGGCGTAGTAGATGTCGGTGCGTGCCGGCTGCCACAGCCGGGCAGGCACTTCGGTGCGCGAGACTTCCTTTTCACTGACCACGCCCACCCGGGCCAGGGCATGCAGCGCCTTGTTGGTGCCTTGGAGGTCGAAATCCTGGGTTCTGGTGGGGAACGTGCTGTTGATGAAACAGTGCGGGTAGCGGGTGTCGAGGTGGGCTTGGGCGGCCTTTTGGAAACTGGCCTTGCTGGTGTCCTCGCTGCCCGAGCAACCGGCCAGGGTTGCCAGCAGCGCCAGCGGCACGATCTTCCTGTACATGGTGACACTTCCTTGAAAACGGATCGGTCGGGATTAGAACCCACGGGCCAGAGCGGTGCAATCGTGGCACGACGGCATCTCGGCATGCTCTCGGCTGGCCACTTTCCTGTGGGAGATTGCCCAGCCCATTGGGCTGCGCTGTCACCCAGAGAACTGATGCCGGGCGCTGTGGGAGCGGGCGTGCCCGCGAAGCAGGCGACTCGGTGTATGGCACCGGCTGCGCCGGTGTTCGCGGGCTCGCCCGCTCCCACAGGTCCCTGCTAACTCACTGATGTAGCGATTGTCCTGTGGGAGTTCACCCGCGAAATGGCCAGCAACAACCTCAATCCTGGCTGTGGGTATCGATACTGACCACCACCGACATCCCTGGGCGCAGGCGCCTGGCTTGGTCCTGACCGGCATCCACGGTAATGCGCACCGGGATTCGCTGGGCAATCTTGACGAAGTTGCCGGTGGCGTTGTCCGCCTGCAACAAGGCGAACTCCGAACCGGTGGCCGGCGAAACCTGCTGCACGTGCCCCTTGAACTTGAGGTGGTTCAGCGCATCCACGGTGAACGTCACCGGCTGGCCGATGCGCACATTGGCCATCTGGGTTTCTTTCATGTTGGCGATCACCCACAAGGTGTCGGGCACCAGTGCCATCAACTGCGCGCCGGAATTCACGTAAGCCCCCAGACGCGTGCCAATCTGCCCCAGTTGGCCATCGCGCGGGGCGGTGACGCGGGTGTTGTCGAGGTCGATACGCGCCAGCGCCACGGCGGCCTTGGCATTTTCCACCGATGCCTCCAGCGCCGCCCGGTTGACCACCACTGTTTCCCGGTCCTGACGGGCGATTTCCAGTGCTGCCCTGGCCTGGGCCAGGCTGGCGACCGCTGCGGCTTCACTGGCACGGGCCAGGTCAAGGTCACGGCGGGACACCGAGCCGTCGTTGACCAGTGCCTGGTTGCGGCCCAGGTCGGCTTTGGCCTTGGCCGCCTGGGCCGCCGCATTACCGATGGCCGCCTGGCGCTGGGCAATGGTGGCTTCGGCGCTGTTGCGCTGTTGCAGGTTGTTGGCCAGGGCAGCCTGTTGCTGTTGCAGTTGGGCGATAGCCTGGGCCAGGCGCTGCTTGTAGATCCGGTCGTCCAGCTGCACCAGCAGGTCACCGGCCTTGACGAACTGGAAGTCGTGCACCGGCACATCGACGATGTAGCCACTGAGCTGCGGGCCGATGATCGTCACCTGGCCGCGCACCAGGGCATTTTCGGTGCTTTCAATGGCGCTGCTGAACGGCGGCAGGCGCCAGGCATACAGCACCAGCAGGATGCCAGCCAGGGCCACGCAGGCGAAGCTGATCGATGACAGCATGCGTACCCGCCGCGAGCGCACCGGGCTGGTCGGCTCGCTGGGCGGTGTAACGCCTTCCGGGGTGTCGGCGATGGCGGTGGTGGTTGTGGTGCGGGTGTCGTCGGTCATCGGGTGGGCGCGCCGGGGCTGGAGTCGGTGGGGGTGGCCTGGCGTCTTGCGTACCAGAGCCAGGTACTACGGATGCAGATCCAGACCATGGTCAGGATAGCGATGCTGCCGATCAGGACGAACACATCGTTGTAGGCCATGATATTCGCTTCGCGGGTGGCGGCGCTGGCCAGCAAGCGCATGCCGGCCTCGCTGCGCAGGGCCGGGTCGGCAAATATGCCGCCGTAGCCGGCGCCGCCACTCTGCACGCGGGCGCTCACCAGTGGCTCCAGGTAGCTGAGGCGGTCCATCAGGTGGCTGGAGTGAAATTTTTCCCGCCAGGTCTGGAACGTACCCAGCAGTGCTGCGCCAATCAGGCCGCCGAGGTTGTTGCAAATGCCGAACAGCACCGAAAAGCTCACCAGGTTGCGGGGTTTGGCGCGCACATGGCTGATGCCCAGGGCCATCGACGGGCCGAGGAAGAAGGTGCTGCCGAATGCCAGCAGGAACTGGCTGAAGTACATTTGCGCCGGGCGCGTGAGGTTGCTGGAACTGCTGTCCATGAAGGCGCCGGCCGCCATGGCCAGCAGCGAGACGAACAGCGGTATCACCAGGTGGTTGGGGCTGATGGTCAGGGTACTGCTGGCCAGGCCCGCCACCGCGCCCAGCAGCATCACCCAATACAGCGTGCGCATTTGCTCGCTGCCCATGTTCAGCGCCTGTAGAAAGCCGACTGCCCCCGTGGACTGTTCGGACGTGACCATACGGATCAGCACCACGCAGAGGGCCAGGCGAATCACGCTACCGCTGCCCAGCCAATGGGTCATCAACAGCGGGTTCTGGCGGTTGTGCTCGATGGCCAGGCCGCTGAAGATCAGGGCGATCGATGCCGCCAGCGCCACGCCGATCCACGGCGCCTCCAGCCACCAGTCGATACGGCCCAGCGACAGCGCGGCGCAGAGCAGGGCGGTGCCGCTGGCCATGAGGGTGAAGGTGAGGAAGTCCAGGGGTTCGAACGTCTTGAAACGGTCACCCGGTGGCAGCTTGAGCATCAGCACGCAGCCCAGTGCCGCCAGCGCCAGGCCGAGTTCGAACAGGTACAGGCCACGCCATTCAGCGATCTGCAGCAGGTCTTCGGAAAAAATCCGCGCCAGCGGCAGTGCCAGCTGCGAGGCCCCCAGGCCCAGCACCATTGCCTTGAGCCGCCATCGCGCCGGGAACGCCTGGATCATGTAGTACAGCCCCAGCGAACTGAGCGCGGCGCCGACCATGCCATGGGCAGCGCGCACGGCGATGGCCGAGTTGAGGTCGTTGACCAGCAGGTGGGCGAAGGTGACCAGGGCATACAGCACCAGGAACACTTCGGTGAATGCGCGCAGGCCGAACTGCTGGCGAAACTTGACCAGCAGCAGGTTGATGGACACGTTGGTCATGACGTACGCGGCAGGCAGCCAGGCCATTTCGGCCGTGGTTGCGCCCAGCGCGCCTTGCAGGAACACCAGGTTGGCGGTGACCAGCGCATTGCCCAGGCCACCGGTAATGGCCACCAGCAGGCCGACCACGCCGTAGGCCAGGCGCCTGGCAGGCGAATGCAGGGGCGTGGAGGGGGAGCCCGGCAGGCTGGGTTGCTCGTGGGGGAGCCATTGGCGGGGGGCGTACTTGTCCATGGGCAGACTGTACTTGAGCGGCGGTGGCAAAGAAAACAGTTGTGCCTGCGCCGCCCTCTTCGCGGGTAAACCCGCTCCCACAGGGATCGCATCAACCTTGAGGCTAGCGCTGTACCTGTGGGAGCGGGTTTACCCGCGAAGAGGCCGGATCAGGCTATGACAGCTGCTGGCTTCCAGCCTCAGAAATCAACACTGGCCGACAGGCGCAAAACGCGCGGAGTACCTTGGGTCAGGTAGTTGTTGGATGTCGACGCCGACGCCCAATACGCCTTGTTCGCCACGTTCTCCACATTGGCGCGCAACGTCACCTGCTTGTCATCGACCTTGAAGCGGTAACGCCCGCCAAGGTCTACCCGGGTCCAGGCCGGGATGCTCAGGCTGTTGGCCGCGTTCACAAACTGGCCCCCAGTGCGCAGCACCCGGGCGCTGAGCGCGGCGCCTTCAAGGCCAGGCACGTCCCAGTCGGCACCCAGGTTGTACTGGAAGCGCGGCACGCCGGCAGCGCGGTTGCCGTCGTTGCTGCCGTAGGCGGTGTTCTTCTGTTCGGTGTGCATGAACACTGCACCGGTCAACAGGCGCAGGCCGTCCACCGGCTCACCGAACAGGTTCAGCTCCACACCCTTGTTGACCTGCTCGCCGTCCATGCTGAAGGTGTCCAGCGTTGCACCTGGTGCGCGGTAGGTGACGCTGTTGGGCTGCTCGATGCGGTACACGCCCAGGGTGGCGCCGAAGCTGTTCCAGTCCAGCTTCACCCCGGCCTCGACCTGCTTGCTGCGCTTGGGCGGGAACACTTCGTTGGCGTTGGTCACGCTGGAAGGTGCAGTCGGGCCCTGGGCCAGGCCTTCGATGCGGTTGGCATAGAACGACACATGCTCCCAAGGCTTGATCACCAGGCCGTACACCGGGGTGGTGATGGACTCGTCATACGGCGTGTTGCGCGCACCGCTGGCGGTCGCCCAGCTGTCCACGCTGATCGACTGCCGGCGCACGCCAACGGTCAGCAGTATGCGGTCATCGAGAAAGCCCAGGGTGTCGGACAGCGCTACGCTTTTGTTGCGGTTCTTGCCGACAATGCGCGGGTCGTGCAAGTCGCTGCCAAAATAGGTGTCGGTCGGGCGCGGCACCTTCACCGGGTTGTACAGGTTGCTGTCATAGCGTTTGGCCGCGGCCAGCGCCTCATAGGCCGACCGCTGCTCGCCCCACATGCCCGACAGGCCGAAGTTGAAACGGTGGCTGACCGGGCCGGTGGCAAAGCGGCCATTCAGCCCGGCCACCGCGCTTTTGTTGTCTTCATCGTGGGGTGAATAGAGGAAGCCGCCACGGGCGGTACCGTTGGCGTCGCTGACGTACAGCGAGGAATACTCACCATTTTCGCGGGTGTGCTTGGCGCCGGCGCCGGCATACAGCATCCAGTTGTCGTTCAGGTCGTACTCGGCGTTGACCATGCCGTAGGTGTCTTCGAGCTGCGACCAGGTCCAGCTTTGCGAGTAGTTGTCACGTGCCGACGGGGCGTGGGGCACTTTACTGCCGGTGGGGTAGATCACCGCACGGCCCTGGTTGATGCGCTCTTTCTGGTAACCCAGGTCGGTGGACAGGCGCAGGCGCTCGCCACGGTAGTCCAGGGCTACGGCCACCAGGGTGGAGTGCTGGGCTTCGTCGTCGACGCCGGTGCCGCCGTCATGCTGGGCCAGGTTGATGCGGGCGCCGAAGCGGTTGTCTTCACCGAAGCGCTTGCCCAGGTCCAGGTGGCCGCCGATGTTGTCGCCGGTGGCGTAGTCGAGGGTGACATGCCGGGTGGGGGTGTCCTCTGCGCGCTTGGGCACCAGGTTGATTGCACCGCCAATGCCGCTGCCCTGCGGGGCAACGCCATTGAGGAAGGCGCTGGAACCTTTGAATACTTCGACCCGCTCGAGTGCTTCGGTGGTCACGATCTGCCGCGGCAGCACCCCGTACAGGCCGTTGTAGCTGATGTCATCGGTGTTCAGCGGCAGGCCACGAATCGTGAAGGCCTGCGAGAAGTTGCCGAAACCTGCCGACTGGCGCACCGAGGCGTCGTTGAGCAACACGTCACCCAGGGTGCGGGCCTGCTGGTCGGCAATGGTCTTGGCGGTATAGCTGGTAACGCTGAACGGCACGTCGCTGATTGCCTGGTCGCCAAGCACGCCCAGGCGGGCGCTGCGAGCTACCTGGCCGCCTTGCCAGGTATTGGCACTGGCGGCAAGGTCGCTGTTGATGGTGGTGGCGCCCAGTTCAAGGGCATTGCCCAGGTCGACCGTTGGCGCCAGCGTGAATCCGCCGCTGTCGGTGGCTATCAGGCTGTAGCCACTGCCGGCCAACAGGCGAGCGAAGCCTTCCTGTACGCTGTAACTGCCCTCCAACCCCGGGCTTTGCACGCCTTTGAGCAGCGCCGGGTCGAACGACAGCGGCACCCCGGCGCTGGCGGCAAAGCGCGCCAGTACGTCGGCCAGCGGCCCGGCAGCCAGGTGATAAGCACGCGCGGTGGCGTCGGCGGCCAGGGGTGCCTGAAGGGGCGCCAGGGCGCCGAGGGCGATGGCCAGGCTCAGGGCCTTGAGGCGGAAGCGGGGAGTCATGCGAGGGTCCTGTGCTGCAGAAAATGAAGGTTCTGCACTCATCACCGGACGACGCAGGAAAAGGTATCACTGAAAACCTGAAGCTGGGGCGGCCCCTGTGGGAGCGGGCGCGTCGAGGCGTCGAACCGTCGCGAAGCAGGCAACGCGGTGGATGGCACCGGCTTTGCCGGTGTTCGCGGGCAAGCCCGCTCCCACAGGGGGCCGCGCCAGCTTTTAGAAATTGAGTAAGACAGTTGCTCCCAAAGAAACCGAGCAGCTTTCTGGATTCGGGCAAGGCAACTGTTATTTAAAATCCTTCAGCGGCTCTTATACGCGTGGTTCTACGGTCACCCAGTAGCGGGTCAGGCCCTGGATAGCCACTGGCAGGGTGTCGCCCAGCAGCCGCAGGCTGGCATCGGTATCGGCCAGGGGAAAGGCGCCAGACACTCTCAGTTCGCGCACCTGTGGGTGGCAACGCAGTACACCGGGGCGATAGCGGCCCAGCTCCTGCAACAGGTCGGCCAGGCGCATGTCACGGGCCAGCAGCATGCCGTGCTCCCAGGCAAGATCGCCGGCTTCCAGCGCAGTGGTGGGCAAGACCCGGTTGCCATCGAAGGCGCCACGCTCGCCTGCCTTGAGCAACACGCCAGTGGCAGCATGCACGGGGCGGCTGCTGACTGCGCCTTCCAGCACGGCTACCCGGGTCAGCGGGCCGTCGATGCGCACGCTGAAACGGGTACCCAGCGCAATCGCCTGGCCATGCAGGGTGCGCACCAGAAGCGGGCGGGAAGGCGTAACCTGGTCTTTGGCGCTGGTGACCAGGATTTCGCCCGCCAGCAGGTCGATGCGTCGTTGTTGCCCATCGAAGGTGATATCAATCGCCGTGTCGGTGTTCAGCAACACCTGGCTGCCATCGGCAAGCGTCAGCGGCCGTTGTTCGCCGACTGCCGTACGGGCGTCTGCGGTCCACTGCTGCCAGGGTGTTTCTCGCCAAGCCAGCCAGGCCGCCGGTGCGGCCAGCAGCCACAACCCCAAGCGGTGCAGCGCCTGACGGCGGCTGAGTGCCCCGTTGCGGCTGAGGCGGCGCAGGGTTTCGCCGGTAACCGGGGTGGGCAGGCGGCGCAAGTCGCCCAGAAGCGCCTCGGCACGCTGCCACGCCTGGGCGTGCTGGGCGCTGCGCTGGCACCAGGCCTGCACCGCGCGGTGATCGTCCTCGGTGGCCGTGCCCGATTGCAGTTGCACCAGCCAATCGGCGGCTTCGCCAAGAATCAGCGGGTCGATGCGTGGGCTCATCAATCGATGCTCAGGCAGGCGAGGAATGCCGTACGCATGTCGCGCTTGATAGTGATCAGCGACACCTGCAACTGCTCGGCAATTTGTACATAGGTCAGCCCGTCCAGTTGCGACAGCAGGAACACCTGGCGCACCCGGGCTGGCAGGTCGCGCAGCATGGCGTCGATGCGATACAGGGTTTCGAGGATCAGCCAGCGCGTTTCCGGGGAGGGCACCTCGGGCTCCGGTAGATGGGCGATGGCTTCCAGATAGGCGCGCTCCACATCCTGGCGCCGCCAGCGGTCGACTACCAGGGCCTTGGCAATGTGGGTAAGCAAGGCCCTGGGCTCCGTGCCGAAACAGCTGCTGCCCTGGCGGCTGAGCAGGCGCACGAAGGTGTCATGGGCCAGGTCGGCGGCATCGCAGGCATTGCCCAGCTTGCGCCCCAACCAGCCTTGCAGCCAGCCATGGTGCTCGGTGTAAAGCGTCTGGACCTGCAGGTTGAGGGTGGGGTCGTTGGGCGGCATGACGGGCCAGGGGTGCAATTAAGAATGGATCGCATTCTAAACACCTGCCCGTCAACCTGGCAATCCGCGTTGCTTAGCGGCAGTTACCGGCTTTGCGATAGCCAGCTGCCTGCGCCTCGCCCTCGGTGGCGAAGCTGACCTGGTTTTTCGCCGCCACCTGGTTGTAGCCCGGGCAGCCTATGGACAGGTGATAGACATGGCTGTTGCGGTTGCCCAGCACCGCCCCCACAGCCCCGGCACTGGCCAGGCTCGGCTTGGCCTGCGCCTTGGGTGTTTCGCCCGGCACTGCCTGCACCACGCCACTGCCAACCGGCTTGTAGTCGGCGGTCCATTTGCGCTCCCCGCTCACGAACGGGTTGCCATGCCCCATGATCCCGGCAATGCGCCGGTCGCGCTCTTTTTCCCAGGCCGACACCGGGTGTTGCTTGTCCCAGGCCATCAGCAGCTGTTGCTGTTGGCGCGACATGCTCAGTTGGTAACGGTCGAACATGTAGAACGTGGTGCGAGCCACCAGGCCTTTCACTTCGTCACGCGGTTCGGCGGCGCGCTGGACGAAGTCGACCTTGGTGGTGCACTGGCCATATTCGCCGGCATTGCCAGCGACCATGCCGTAGTTGAAGTTGCTGCGGTCGCCGTTGACTTCACCCACCGACGGGTACAGGTTGAACAGGTCGGCTTCCATGGCGCGGAACACCGGGTCGTTGTCCACGCAATGCTCACGGCCGCCGTTTTTCCAGCACTGGCGCTGGTTGCCAAACGTGTAGGCGGGCACGATGTGTTCCCACTCGGTGCGCTCGGCGCGGTTCTGCTGTTTGCGTGTCTGATAGCCGCACGACGCGGCATCGATGCGCCCACCGGACTTGCCGACCCAGGTCCATTTGCAGCCGCAGTACAGCTCGCCCATGGCACTGCTGGCCTGGTCCATGTACACCTTCTGCTTGGCCACCACCTTGGCCTCGGTGAAGGTCGCGGGTGGGTTGGCAAAGGCAGGGAGAGTGAAGGAAAACACTAAGGTTACGGCGTAAAGCAGTGATTTCATGAGAAAAATATATTTCAGATTGGGGCGCGCATTGTAATGTTTTCGCCGTGGCTGACCAGCTCGCTGAGCCATACCAATGGTCGGCTCGGGTCGTCGCTGGCCATACGGCTGAACGTGGCCGAGTCGAGCATGTCCCTCACCTGGGTGGCCATGCGCAGCAGGCGCTCGATGAAGCCGGCGCCGACGTCGCCATAGTCCTCCAGTGAAACACCGCTCTGGTTATGCTGGATTGCCAAGTGGTAGTGGCTGACGCCGGCGCCATCGCCACTCCCGCCCAGTACCACCGTGAAGCGTGGGCCGAGCAGGCTGGCCAGGCGCTGCTGGACGAGGTCGAGGAGGGCGACCGGGACTTCATCGTGTCGCAGTGCAGTGGGGAAGCAAGGCGTGAAGGGGGGCATGGGCATGTCCTGCTGGGCGGGGGGTCGAATGCTGGCCAGCTTAGGCAAGGTGATTGTCAACTTGGGTTAAGCGGGAGTAAAAGCGGGTAATGCTCAAGCCCAACCGGGTGCTGCTTTATGCGGGGGATTCTGTCTTGCTCAAAAACTCGAAGCTTGCCCAATCCATGTGGGAGCGGGCGTGCCCGCGAACACCGGCAAAGCCGGTGTCATCGACAGCGTCGCCTGTTTCGCGGGCACGCCCGCTCCCACATGGACCGCATCAGCCTGGAGCCCTATGCGATGATCAGAACGTCTGCCCCAGCGAGAACTGGAAGATTTGCGTCTCGGCCTTGTCCGGCTTTTTCAGCGGTGCCGCCAGGCTGAAGCTGAGCGGCCCCATCGGGCTGTACCAGGTCACGCCAACCCCCAGCGACACGGCCATCTGCGCCAGGTCCACGCTGCCGCAGCCCTGGGTGGTCGACAGGTAGCAGGTGTCGGCATATACGTTGCCGGCGTCGACGAAGACCGAACTGCGCAGCTGGCTCTGGTCCTTCACGAACGGCAACGGGAAGATGTACTCGGCACCACCGGTAATCAGGATGTTGCCCCCCAGCACGTCGGTGTCGCGGTCGGAATAATAGGCTTGGCCAGCGCTGGCATAGGTGCCTGTGGCGGGGGTGTTGCGTGGGCCCAGGCCACCATCCTTGAAGCCGCGCACCGAACCCAGGCCGCCTGCGGTATAGCTTTCATAGAACGGCAGGCCGTCGGTGGAGCCGTAGCCGTTGCCATAGCCCAGGCTGGTGTGCAGCCGCAGCGAGGTTTTGGCGGTGACCGGCAGGTAGGTCTGGCCGTTGTAGTCCAGCTTGTAGAACGAAAGGTCGCTGCCGGGCGTGGTGGCCATCAGGGTCAGGCTTTGCGAGTGGCCTCGGGTGGCCAGCACGCCCTTGTTCAGGGTGGATTCGGACCAGCCGATCGACGCTTTGAGGTTGTTGAAGCTCTTGCCCTCGCGGGCGATGAAGTCGTAGATCTCGTCGGCGCTGTAGGTGCCGGGCGAAATGTCGTCGTGTTGCAGGGTCAGGCCGTAGGTCAGGCGCGAGGTTTCGTTGATCGGGTAGCCAAAGCTGACCCCGGCGCCGTAGCTGTTGATTGCATAGTACGAAACGCCATCGTCGTAGTAATCGCTGTAGTCGGTACTGCTGTAGAAGGCGTTGTAGCCCAGGCTGACGCCGTCAGCGGTGAAGTAGGGGTCGGTGAAGCCGAAGTTGTACTTGGTCTGGTACTCGCTGCGGGTCAGGCCGACGGACACCTTGTTACCGGTACCGAGGAAGTTGCTCTGGCTGATCGAACCACCCAGGATCAGGCCCGCGCTCTGGGCGAAGCC
>NZ_JBIVXJ010000036.1:0-60385 GCF_044769185.1 Pseudomonas sp. NPDC090592 | reverse complement strand
GCCAGACCGAGGCGGTCACCTACAACATGGACCAGTACACCGTGGTTGACCTGCTGGCTTTCTACAAGGTCAACGAACACGTACGCCTGAACCTGGACGTGAAGAACGTGTTCAACAAAGAGTACGACGAGGGGGCGTTCAACCTTTACGCCTACCCTGGGGCACCTCGGACAGTGCAGGCCGGCGTCGCCTACACGTTCTAAGCGCGGCGGGTGCGGTCACCAGCAGCTACCGACCTTTCTGTAGCTGTTGGTGACTGGCTTGCACTGACGTTACGCCAGATCACCCTCGATGATGATCATTTCCCGGCTTGCGGCGCGTAATGCATAGCCTTTGGCTTCGGTGTAGGCGGGGTCTGCATAGCAAGCCTTGGCCAGGGCCAGGCTGGGGAACTCGACGGCCAGGACGCGGCTGCTGGTCAGGGTTTCCACGACCTGGTCAGCGTCGAGCACCTTGACCTTGGCCTGATACTTTTCACTGATGGGCCCCCATAGACGGGCATACTCGCTTTGCGCCTCGGCATCGGCGACGGCTGAGCCGAAGATGATCCAGTAACCTTTCATGCATGCTTCTCCAACGTCTCTAGTGGTGCTGTGTAAGTGCTTGCCGTTCACTGGCCATAGCGGCCTACGATCGACTGCGCTGCCAATGTCTTGCCTTGGAGTTTCGCCAACAACTCGTCCCGGTTCAAGCTGGGTGGGAGGACGCCCGGAGCCAGGGTGGTGGCTATGACGGTCAGGGTGTAGTGGTGCGGGTGATCGCTGGCAGGCGGGCACAGCCCGCGGTAAGCCTGCTCGCCGCTGACGTTCTTGCCGACAGTGATGCCGGGCAGGCTGCGCTGGCCATCTCCTTCACCGATGGACCCGCGCCGGGCGTCGATGTTGTAGGCGACCCAGTGAGAAACACCCAGCCCTTTCTGACCATCGGGGTCGTGCATCAATATTGCGATGGAGGCTGTGTTGGCCGGCGCATTGTGCCAGCTCACCTGAGGCGTGAGGGCGTTGCCAGACCCGCACTCGACACTGGTGCCGGCCTGCCGCTTGCTGATGATGTCACCGTCCTGGTAAGACGTTGAGCTGATTTCGAATCGCTGGGCATGTGCCATGCTTGAACCCAGTGTCAGCGCTAGCGGTACGATCCAGGTCAGGCTGCTGCCAATCCATTTGTGCATCATAATACTCCAGTATCCCAATCGTTCGGCGTCAATGATTGAATATTGGGGTGGATATGTGCAAACGCTTTCGCGTGAAAATTGTCGCGCACCGACCGGGCTCAACCCAATTCAGTGCGCTGCTCAGCGATTCTGGCCTCATGCGCAGCCTTCAAGCGGCTTACGTGGTCCAGGTGTCGGCGCAGGTAATCGGCCGCCGCTTCACGTTGGCCGGATTCGATCAGGTCAAGGAGTTCGATGTGCTCGCGGCATTGCTGGATCAGTCGCGGCCTGTCGACGTTCGCCTTGTACGCCATGAAGCGGCGCAGTTGGTTTTGTCGGCGGATGGATTCCAGGAAAAACGGGTTACCCGAGCAGCGCACAATCAGTTCATGCAACTGCGCGCCGATCTGGAACAACTGAGAACGGGACAGCGTGAAAATCTCGCCGGCGAGCAACGATTCCTGGACCTTGCGAGCCTTGGCGAAAGCGACCTGGTCCACTTGATAGCCAGGCTCGAGCAAGGCCGCCGGCTCTACCGCCATGCGAAAGCGGTAGCTCTGAATGTGAGCGTCCGTGTCATGCAGGAAAGCATTGGTGCTCCAGCCTTGACCGGGGTTGCGTTCGATCATGCCTTCACGAGCCAGGCGGTTGAGCACCTTGATGATCTGGCCGCGCGGCACTGCGTATTTGCGCATGAGTTCGGCTTCGAAGAAGGACGCGCCGATGTCTCCGGCCAGCACATCATCCACCACCCGTAGGTAGAAGTCTTCGAAGGTGTCCACCTCCAGGGGCAGTTTGCCCGTGTCGACACTACGCGCATCACAGGTCAGAAAAAAACCACGGTTAGGTTCCTTGACCGCCAGCCCCAGTTCCTCCAGCAGTGCGAAGCCACGGCGAATAGGGGACCGGGACACTCCCAGCTCCTTGGCAAATGCCTCTTCACGCAGGGGGTCTCCCGAGCGCATCGAGCGGGCTCGTGCCATGTCGAGAATCCTGGGCGCCAATTGGCTGGCAAGATCCTTGCGGATAGGGGAGGTCAGGGTCGTCAATGCAGGGTATCCGGCAGAAATTTTGTCCATCAAAGCCTGCATCACTATATCGCATCGGTGCCTACGAAGCATGGGTGCCATCCGTCAGCGGAGCGCGAAGATACATTTGAATGACAACATTGCACTTGCATTTACAAAAATGCAGGTCCAAAGTGAGTGCTGCCATCGTTCAACACGGCGTCAGGATCGCGAGCAGCGCTTGCGATTGGAGCGATCAGCGTAGATTGTACTGCGTTGGTTGTTGGTACAATATTGGGCACATTTGCCCATTGGCTGTTGCTGCTCCCTACAAAAATACAAAAGGAGTAAACGTCTATGTCCAAACGAATCGCTTATGTCACTGCCGGTATGGGTGGCCTGGGCACCGCGATCTGCCAGCGGCTGCACCGGGATGGTTTCAAGGTCGTCGTCGGCTGTGGCCCAGACTCCCCCCACAAGACGCAATGGCTGCTCGAACAGCAGCGTAAAGGTTTCGACTTCATCGCCTCGGAGGGCAATGTCGCAGACTGGGAGTCCTGCAAGTCCACCTTCGACCGTATCAAGCAGGATATCGGCCCGATCGATGTGCTGGTCAACAATGCCGGTACGGCTTGCAATGTGGTGTTCCGCGACATGCAGCCGAGCGACTGGGCGACGGTGATCGACACCAACCTCAACTCGCTGTTCAACGTGACCAAACAGGTCATCGATGACATGGTGTCGCGCGGCTGGGGGCGGGTAATCAATATCTCGTCGGTCAATGCCCAGCTGGGCCAGGTTGGCCAGGTCAACTATTCGACCGCCAAGTCCGCGATCCGTGGCTTTACCCGGGCGCTGGCGCGTGAAGTGGGCTCGCGCGGGGTCACGGTGAATACGGTTTCTCCAGGCTTCATCTCCACGCCTAAGCTGAAGTCCATCACCAGTACCGCCATGATGGACCGTCTTATCCACGACATTCCTGCCCGTCGGCTCGGCACCCCTGAAGAAATCGCTGCCATCTGCGGCTGGCTGGCATCCGACGAGTCAGGCTATGCCAATGGTGCGGACTTCTCGCTCAATGGCGGGTTGCACATGAGCTGACGACCCGTCGCTCAGAACCTTGATGCGCCCGTTACGGCGCTGACCCACAACAATAATTGTATTTCAAGTCAAGGTGGTACAAATGCTGTCACTTCTTGGATACGGCATGATCGTGACCTTCATGGCCCTGATCATGACCAAGCGCCTGTCACCTCTGGTGGCCATGACCACGGTGCCGATCCTTTTCGCGCTGATCGCGGGCTTTGGCCCGGACATGGGCGACATGATGATCGAAGGCCTGCGCAAGGTCGCGCCAACGGCCATCATGGTGATGTTCGCCATTCTCTACTTCGGCCTGATGTTCGATACCGGCCTGTTCGATCCCATCATCAAGAAATTCATCCAGTTGATCGGTGGCGATCCGATGAAGGCCGTGGTGTTTGCCGCATTGCTGGCAGGCCTGGTGTCGCTCGACGGTGACGGTTCGACCACCTACATGATCACGGTCACGGCCATGTTGCCGTTGTTCAAACGCATGCGCCTGGATCCGCTGGCGTTGACCTGCGTGGTGATCCTTGCGGCCAGTGTCACCAACCTGCTTCCGTGGGGCGGGCCGCTGGCGCGTGCCGCTGCTTCGCTGCAGGTCGAAACCTCCGAATTGTTCCTGCCGCTGATTCCGACACTGATCATCAGCTTCCTGGGCGTGCTGCTGCTGGCCTGGTTCATCGGTACCCGCGAGCGTCAGCGGCTGGGACGTTTGCCGCAGTCGCTGGGTGCAGCCGCGACCGTGTTCGACGATGCCGACAACGAAGCAACACCTTCGCTGTCCGAAGAAAACGCCGAACTGCGCCGCCCCAAGCTGTTCTGGCTCAACGCTGCGCTGACCATCGCTTTGATGGCCGGCCTGGTCATGGAAATCCTGCCATTGGCGATCCTGTTCATGGTGGCGTTCTCTATCGCGTTGGTGATCAACTACCCGCAGATGCAAGACCAGCGTCGACGCATCTCCGCGCATGCACCGACTGCACTCAACCAGATCGCGATCTTCCTGGCGGCAGGGATTCTCGCCGGCATTCTGTCCGGTACCGGCATGGTGGATGCGATGTCCAAGAGCTTCCTCAACATGCTGCCGGCGGAGTGGGGCCCATACATGGCGCCGATCACTGCACTGGCCAGTATCCCGGGGACGTTCTTCATGTCCAACGATGCCTTCTATTATGGTGTGCTGCCGGTACTGGCCAAGGCGGCCGAGGTGTACGGCATTACCCACGCCGAAATCGGCCGGGCTTCGCTGGTCGGCCAGCCGATCCACCTGCTCAGCCCGCTGGTGGCCTCGACTTATCTGCTCTGCGGCCTGGCTGGCGTGGAGTTCAGCGACCACCAGAAATACACGCTCAAGTGGGCATTTGCCCTGTGCATGGTGATCATGTTCGTGGCCATGGCTTTCGGTCTGTTCCCATGGAGCGCTGGCTGACAACCAACAGATGTGAACGGCGCCTCATCAAGCCCGTTTAGACCCGCCTCTATCAATCAGCGCATTCGATGCGCTGATTGTTTTTTCGGCGTCGATAATCCTGGCACGTTCGAAAACGCCCAGTCTTTTGAGCTGCGCTGTCGCGCAGAGCACCGAGTTTGCAAGCCAGCCCCACAGGGATCGCATCAGGGCTGACAGGTGTTGGCCACTAGATATGCAGCGCCTGGGAGATCGAGCGCCGCCCGCGCGGCGCATCGCGAGCAAGCTCGCTCCTACATCTGTTTCGGTCCAATCATTCCTATGGGGGATGCGCGCGAACGCTTTGGCGCATGGCTCGATATCGCGTCGAACGAACAAGGCGGTCGCGCGCGCATGGCACAGGCGTTACTGGCCCGAAACAAATGTAGGAGCGAGCTTGCTCGCGATGCGCCGCGCGGGCGGCGCTCGATCTCCCAGGCGCAGAAGATGCCGTGGCGAGCACCTGGCAACCCTTATGCCATTGCAAGAAACCATAGAATCTCCCACAGGGACTGCGCAAAGCTTGAGATTTGCGCGGCACCTGTGGGAGCTGGCTTGCCGGCGATGGGCTGCCCAGCAGCCCCGATGTGCCTTATAGGCTTGACTGGCATTAGGGCTCGCCCGCTCTCATAGAACTGCACATAACTCGCTGATTTAGCGTGGACCCTGTGGGAGCGGGCGAGCCCGCGAACACCGGCACAGCCGGTGCCATGCACCGCGTTGGATTCTTCGCGGGCGCGCCCGCTCCCACAGGGTACGCGGAGCACCCAGCATCAGTTTTCTGCGCGACAGCGCAGCCCGGAAGGGCTGGGTGATCTCCCACAGGAATCGCGCAGCGCTTCAATTTTTGAGCAAGACAGTCGCTCCTACCAGACCTCGCCAAATCGCAGAGCGCAAAAAAAAGGGGCTGCAGTGCAGCCCCTTTTTTTACCGGATGTCGAACTCAGTCGGACTGGGCCAACTGATCACAATCACTTTCCGCCGTGGTTTTTTCACGGCGAGTGCGCATACGGATATTCAGCGCCTCCACGGCCAGCGAGAAGGCCATGGCGAAGTACACATAGCCCTTGGGAACATGAACGTCGAACGCTTCGGCGATCAGTACGGTACCGACGACGACCAGGAAAGCCAGCGCCAGCATCTTCAGGCTTGGATGGCGTTCGATGAACGCGCTGATGCCACCTGCGGCCATCATCATCACCATCACCGCGACGATGATCGCTGCCACCATGACAGGTACGTTCGAAACCATGCCCACTGCGGTGATGACCGAGTCCAGCGAGAACACGATATCGATGATCGCGATCTGTATGATCGTGGCGATGAAGCCTCGGCCAATTCCGGCGGTTTCGCTGGCTTGCTCCTCTTCGCCTTCCAGGCTCTGGAACATTTCCGTGCTGCTCTTGTACAGCAGGAACAGCCCGCCAAAGAACAGAATCAGGTCGCGCCCGGAGATACCCTGACCGAACACTTGGAACAGATCGCGGGTCAGTCCCATGATCCAGGTAATCGACAGCAGCAGCAGGATGCGGGTCACCATCGCCAGGGCCAGGCCGAAGAAGCGGGTGCGCGCACGCATATGTGGCGGCATGCGCCCGACCAGGATTGCAATCATGATGATGTTGTCGATGCCCAGAACAATCTCGAGGGCTGTCAGTGTAAAGAAGGCAACCCAGATCTCTGGGCTGGTAAGCCATTCCATATCGTGTACCTGTCAATGTAGAAGCCCGGCGCTGCGGGCAGGAGGATAAAAAAGGAGGCGGACCCGCTGGGGTACCGCCTCAAAGATGCGCAGTAGCGTCACCGTGGAGCACGTCATCGATGGCATGGCAGGGTGACCAAACCACTGCCCGTTCATCGATGACCTGATGGTCCCTGTCGACCGATCAGTCAGTGAGCAGTGATCGACCCTCCATCTGTTCGGGTTTCGGGAGGGCCATCATCTGCAAGAGGGTAGGGGCAATGTCGCATAGCCGCCCATTCGCCAGACGGGTGTTGCGGGTGTCCCGGCCCACCAGGATCAGCGGTACCGGGTTCAACGTGTGCGAGGTGTGGGCCTGACCTGAATCAGGGTCCATCATCTGCTCGACATTGCCGTGGTCGGCGGTGATCAGGCACTGGCCGTTGACCTTGAGAATGGCCTCCACCACCTGAGCCAGGCAGCCATCCAGTGCTTCAACGGCGCTGACGGCGGCGTCGAATGAACCGGTGTGACCGACCATGTCGCCGTTGGCGTAATTGCATACCACCAGGTCGAAACGCTGGCTTTCGATGGCATCGACCAGTCGCTCGGTCAGCTCGGGGGCACTCATCTGCGGCTGCAGGTCATACGAGGCGACCGCAGGCGAGGGGATCAGGATCCGTTCTTCGCCAGGGAAGGGGTGCTCGCGCCCGCCGTTGAAGAAAAATGTCACATGGGCATATTTCTCGGTTTCGGCGATTCGCAGTTGGCGTTTGCCCAGGCCAGCCAGATATTCGCCCAGGCTGTTGGCGATTTCTTGCGGTGCGAATGCGCAAGGGCAGGGTAGGTCTTCGGCGTATCGGGTCAGGGTCAGCAACTGGCTTGCTGGCATCACCAGCGGGCGCTCGAAGCCATTGAAACCGGGCGCAATCAGCGCCTGGCTCAGTTGGCGAGCACGGTCCGGGCGGAAATTCATGAACAGCAGGGCATCCTCGGGCTGAACCGGCGCCGGCTCACCGATGATGGTCGCACTGACGAATTCGTCGCTCTCGTCCCGGGCATAGGCTTGGGCCAGTGCGGCGCTCGCCGACGCCGCATGGAACTCGGCTTGGCCCTGCACCATGGCACGGTAGGCTTTTTCCACCCTCGGCCAACGGTTGTCCCGATCCAGCGCGAAGTAGCGGCCGACCACAGTGGCAATACGGCCATGCCCCAGTTCGGCCAGCACCCCTTCCAGCGCCTGGATGGATTCAGCGGCGCACTTGGGGGGTGTGTCTCGCCCGTCGAGGTGCGCATGCACGAAGAACCGCTCCACCCCCAGTCCTACCAGGACTTTGCAGGTGGCCAGAATCTGGTCGATGTGGCTGTGCACACCGCCTGGCGACAGCAGCCCCATCAAGTGTACGGCGCCGCCGCGCTGCCGGGCCTGCTCCACCAGTTCAAGCAGGGCCGCATTGCGCGCGAACTCGCCACTGGCAATGGCCTGGTCGATGCGGGTCAGGCTCTGATACACCACGCGGCCCGCACCCAGGTTCATGTGCCCGACTTCGGAATTGCCCATCTGGCCTTCGGGCAGCCCCACGGCCAGGCCGCTGGTGGCGACCTGGCTGTTGGGGTAGTGCGCCAGCAGCGCATCCAGATTAGGTGTGCAGGCGGCGGCCAGGGCATTGGACTCGCGCGCCTCGCGCAAGCCGATGCCGTCAAGGATGATCAGTGCACGGGTGCTCATCGCCAGGCCCTCAGAAGATGTAGTCGGTGGTGAGGAAGGTCGACTCGCGGTTGCCGATGATCTTGCTGATCAGCTCCTTGTTGGCACCCTGGAACTTGGTGGCGACCAGCGTGCGGATGGAGAAGACCCGCAAGGCGTCATGCACCGACAAGGTACCTTCGGCACTGTTCTTGCGACCGTTGAAGGGGTAGCTGTCCGGGCCGCGCTGGCACTGGGCGTTGATGTTGATTCGGCCGACCTGGTTGGCGAAGGCGTCCACCAGGCGCCCGACTTCGGCGCTGTCGTTGCCGAAGATGCTCAACTGCTGGCCGTAGTCCGAGTCGAGCACGTAGTCGATGACTTTATCCAGGTCACGGTACGGGACCACCGGGACGATAGGGCCGAACTGTTCTTCGTGGTACACGCGCATGTCGGCGCTGACCGGGTACAGCACCGCCGGGTAGAAGAACGAACCGCGAATGGCGCCACCGCCGGCATTGACGACCTTGGCCCCCTTGGTTTCGGCATCGGCCACCAGGGTTGCCAGGTAGTCGGTCTTGCCCGGCTCAGGCAGTGGTGTCAGCGCAACGCCTGGCTCCCAGGGCATGCCCGGCTTGAGGGCAGCAACCTTCTGATTGATTTTTTCGAGGAAGGCGTCAACCACGTCCTCGTGTACGAACAGGATCTTCAACGCCGTGCAGCGTTGACCGTTGAACGACAGTGCGCCGGTGACTGCTTCTTCCACGGCATTGTCGAGATCGACCTGAGGCAGCACGATGCCAGGGTTCTTCGCATCCAGCCCCAGGGCGGCGCGCAGGCGGTGCGGGCGGGGGTGCAGCTTTTTAAGGTCGCTGGCTGCCTTGTGGGTGCCGATGAAGGCGAAGACGTCGATCTTGCCGCTGGCCATCAGGGCGCTGACCGTTTCCCGGCCGCTGCCGTAGATCACGTTGATCACACCGGCCGGGAAGCTGTCGCGGAACGCCTCGAGCAGCGGACGGATCAGCAGCACACCGAACTTGGCCGGTTTGAAGACCACGGTGTTGCCCATGATCAATGCCGGGATCAGCGTGGTGAAGGTTTCGTTCAGTGGGTAGTTGTAAGGGCCCATGCACAGGGTAACGCCCAGCGGCACGCGGCGAATCTGGCCCAGGGTGCCCTGCTCCAGCTCAAAGCGGCTGGAGCGGCGGTCGAGGTCTTTCAGGGCGTTGATGGTGTCGACGATGTAGTCGCACGTACGGTCGAACTCTTTTTCGGAGTCCTTGAGGTTCTTGCCGATTTCCCACATCAGCAGCTTGACCACCGCCTCGCGCTGTTTGCGCATGCTGGCGAGGAAGGTTTCGACATGCTGGATGCGCTCGGCCACGCGCATGGTCGGCCAGGCGCCCTGGCCGTTGTCGTAGGCCTTGACCGCCGCATCCAGCGCGACCAGTGCGGTGTTGGCGTCCAGCAAAGGCGCGCTGCCCAGTACCACCTGGCGATCTTCGCCAGCGTCCGTCAGGTAGACCGGACTGCGTACAGTCACTACAGGGCCGCCCCAGTGACGCAGTTGGCCATCCACCAGGTACTCGCGCTGTTCGATCGGCTCGCCAAGTCGATAAGCTTCGGGTACTTGCTCGGTGGTGGGGAAGAGGGTGCCGAGAGGGGAAATCGTATTCATGCTTCTACCTTTTTATGTTTCTTGTCTGAGGCGCACTTTGCGCGGGGATGTCAGGCTTGGGCAGCTTTGCAAATCGCGCCGAAAGCTGCAGGATCCAACGAAGCGCCACCGATCAGCCCGCCGTCGATATCGGCTTGCTCGAACAGCTGCGCGGCGTTGTCGGCCTTTACGCTGCCGCCGTAGAGCAGAGGTATGTCAGCGGCAGCCACGGGATCATGCTCGGCCAGCAGTTCCCGGATGTAGCGATGGACCGTCTGGGCCTGCGCTGGCGTTGCGGTTTCGCCCGTGCCGATTGCCCACACCGGCTCGTAGGCGATAACGCCCCGCGCCAATTGTGCGATACCCACCTGGTGCAGGACGGTGCGCAGCTGGGCGCCGATCACGGCGTTGGTGTTGCCGGCACGACGCTGGTGGATGGTTTCGCCCAGGCACAGCACCGGGACCAGGTTCGCGCGCAGCGCCGCTTCGAACTTCATGGCGACCAGCGCATCGGTTTCGCCATACAGGCTGCGGCGCTCGGAGTGGCCAACCAGTGCGTAGTTGCAACCCAGGTCCGCGAGCATTTCTCCGCTGACTTCTCCGGTGAAGGCACCTTCAGTGCGCTCGCTCAGATTCTGCGCTCCAAGGGCGACTGGGGTTTCGCCCAGCAGGTCGCAAACCTGAGCCAGGTAAGGCAGCGGTGGGCAAATGGCAATTTGCACGCCCTCCAGCCCCTGCAGTACGGGCAAGAGTCCACTGATCAACTGGGCGTTCGCGGTGCGAGTGCCGTGCATTTTCCAGTTGGCGATTACAAGTTTTTCGTTCATCTGCGATCTCCTGCGTCAGCCACGGTCTGCGAGCAGCGCTGCGGCGCAGTAGGGCGCCTCGCCTGTCAGGGCTTCTTCGATGCGTAGCAGCCGGTTGTATTTGCCTACACGGTCGGAACGGCACAGCGAGCCAGTCTTGATCTGCCCGGCCCGGGTGCCCACCGCAAGGTCGGCGATGGTGGTGTCTTCGGTTTCACCAGAACGGTGAGAAATCACCGCGTTGTAGCCGGCCTGTTGGGCGAGGCGAATGGCATCGAGGGTTTCGCTGAGCGTGCCGATCTGGTTGTACTTGATCAGGATGGCGTTGCCGACGCCCTGGGCGATACCCTCGCACAGGATCGACGGATTGGTGACGAACAGGTCATCACCGACCAATTGCGTGCGCTCGCCCAGCGCCTGGGTCAGCAGTGCCCAGCCCTGCCAGTCGCTTTCATCCATGCCGTCTTCGATCGACAGAATCGGGTACCGGTCGCGCAACTGGCTCAGGTACTCGGTGAAGCCGGCGCTGGAGAAGCGTTTGTTCTCCCCGGCCAGTACGTACTCACCGTCTTCGAAGAATTCGGAGGCCGCACAATCCAGCGCCATGCTGATATCGACGCCCACCAGATAGCCCGCTCGCTCAATGGCCTCCCGGATCACCACCAACGCTTGCTCGTTGGAGTCGAGCGATGGTGCGAACCCACCCTCGTCTCCCACTGCGGTATTCAGGCCGCGTTCGGACAGGACTTTCTTCAGGGTATGGAACACTTCGGCGCCCATGCGCAGTGCTTCGCGGAAGCTCGTAGCACCAATCGGCTGAATCATGAACTCCTGAATGTCGACATTATTGTCGGCGTGTTCGCCACCGTTGATGATGTTCATCATCGGTACTGGCATGCTGAACTGGCCGGGGGTGCCGTGTAGCGCGGCGAAGTACTCGTACAGTTCCTGGCCGTTGAACTGAGCGGCAGCTTTGGCAGTGGCCAGGGAAACCGCCAGAATGGCATTGGCCCCAAGCTTGCCTTTGTTCTCTGTACTGTCCAGGTCTATCAGCGCTTGGTCGATAGCGCGCTGATTGCGGGCATTCATGCCGCGCAGGTGGTCGGCGATGGTCAGGTTGATGTGCCCGACGGCGTTCAGCACGCCTTTGCCGTGATAGCGCTTGCCGCCATCACGCAGTTCAAGCGCTTCCCGGCTGCCGGTCGACGCACCTGACGGCACGCTCGCTACGCCTCGTTGGCCACCGGCGAGCGTCACCTGCGCTTCCACCGTAGGGTTGCCACGCGAATCCAGGATTTCGCGGGCGATGATCTGGGCGATGCTGGCGTCGTTATCTGTCACGGTGGCGGTCTCTTGTGCGCTGGCGATGGCGAGCAGTTCCTGCTGCTCTGCGTATTGCTGGCGGATATCGAAGTCACGCGGCCATGTATCCTCGGCCGGGTGATCCTGTGCAGCGTCTTGTCTCGACTGGCTCATGTGCGCAACATCCTCCTGCTCAGCGGATTTCGTCGCCTACGCGTAACACGCGCAAGGTGTTGGTACCGCCTTGAGCGTGGGCGTGATCGCCTTGCGTAATCAGCACGTGGTCACCGGCGCTGACTACACCTTTTTCGACCAAGGCCTCGACAGCTCGCTGATGCACTTGCTCGAACGAAAGGTGTTCGGTGCGCAATGGCAGGGTCTGCACGCCTCGGAACAAGGCGACGCGGGTCTGCGTGCGCGGATTGTCGGAGCAGGCGTAGATCGGCAGGTGCGAACGGATACGCGACATCAGGCGCGGGGTGTCGCCGCTTTCCGTCAGGCTGATGATGGCCTTGACGCCGTTCAGGTGGTTGGCGGCGTACATCGCTGACAGCGCGATGGTCTCGTCGATGCGCTGGAACACTTCGTCCATGCGGTGCTTGGAGCGCTGGGCCTGAGGGTGACGCTCGGCGCCGGCAATGATGCGCACCATCGCTTCTACCGTCTGCACCGGGTAAGCGCCGGCAGCCGTCTCGGCAGACAGCATCACGGCGTCGGTGCCGTCGAGCACGGCGTTCGCCACATCGAACACTTCGGCGCGGGTGGGCATGGATTGGGTGATCATGGTTTCCATCATCTGGGTCGCGGTGATCACCACTCGATTGAGCGAGCGCGCGCGGTCGATGATCAGCTTTTGCACCGCTACCAGTTCGGCATCACCAATTTCCACACCCAGGTCGCCGCGGGCCACCATAACGCCTTCGGAGGCTTCGATGATGGCATCGAGTACCTGACGATCAGCAACCGTTTCCGCGCGTTCGATCTTGGCGATCAGGCCCGCTTCACCGCCGGCTTCCAGCAGGAGCCGGCGGGCAAGGTGCATGTCCGCAGCATCGCGAGGGAACGATACGGCCAGATAATCCACTTGCATCATGGCTGCGGTGCGAATGTCTTCGCGATCCTTGTCTGTCAAGGCCGAGGCTGAAAGACCACCGCCTTTGCGGTTGATGCCCTTGTTGTTGGACAGTGCGCCGCCAATCAGTACTTCACAGACCAGGTGATGGGCGTGGGCTTCCAGCACCTGCAATTCGATTCGCCCGTCGTCGAGCAGCAGGATATCACCCGCATTGCTGTCGTTGATCAGGGCTTCATAGTCGATACCGACCGCTTCGGCGGTGCCGGCGTGCTTGTCCATTTTCGCGTCGAGGATGAAGCGCTGGCCCTTTTGCACCCACACCTTGCCTTCGGCGAAGCGGGCAATACGGATCTTCGGGCCTTGCAGGTCAGCCAGGATCGCCACGAAGCGGCCATGCTTGCGCGCCATCTCGCGTACCCGCTCGGCCCTGGCCAGGTGCTCGTCAGCCGAACCATGCGAGAAATTCAGGCGCACGACATCCACTCCGGCTTTGATCAGGCCCTCAATCGCTTCTGGCGACTCGGTGGCAGGTCCAAGGGTGGCAACTATTTTTGTTCTTCGCTGCATGGCTCAGATTCCTTTAAAGCGTACTTGTAGGTGTAAAAAGGCAATCATAACAATCACATGGCGGCCCGCTCCAACCGGGCACGAAACTCAGCTCTCACAGCTTTATTACGAAATAAAGCGGCATCGAGTGGCTGCCCGGGCAGCCATGGAAGGTGGTTTGTCTGCTGAAGAAAGATTGGCATATTGACACTTACAAATGCAATGTTATTTTTGGAGCTCGTCGCACGGGCGAGCGGTCCTTTCTGGCACTGCCTGCCAGCGCCTTCCCCGTGTCGAGGTTGCGTCCGCGTGGCGCATGGCTTGTTTAGATCCACAACAAAAAAGCCCGGCAATGGCAGGCATGGGCACCAATTTCTAAACCAGGAAAATTTGAAGATGCATCCAGTAACCCAGGGTTTTACCGCGCTTGCCGTCTCGCTCGCCTGCGCCATGGCGCAAGCTTCGGAGCAGTCAGAATCAGAGGGTTTCATCGAGGGCAGCAGCCTTCGTTTGCTCAACCGCAACTTCTACTTCAATCGCGACTTCCGTGACGCCGCCCCCGGGGACCAGAGTTATCGGGAGGAGTGGGCGCACGGCATCATGGCGTTCTACGAGTCGGGGTTCACTCAAGGCACTTTGGGCTTTGGCGTGGATGCCTTCGGGCTGCTGGGGCTCAAGCTGGACAGTGGGCGAGGGCGCTCAGGCGCAGGCCTGTTGCCGGTAGACAGCGATGATCGGCCTGAGGATGACTATTCCAGTGCTGGCGCTGCTGTGAAGGTGCGTGTGTCCAATACCGAATTGCGTTATGGCAACATGCGTACTGAAGCCCCCGTTTTCGCAACCGGCGATTCCCGCTTGTTGCCCGAGACGGCTACAGGCTTGTTGCTGCAGAGCAAGGAAATCGAAGACCTTGACCTGCAGGCTGGTCATTTCACTGCTTACAAGCTACGTAACTCGAGCAATCAGGACGGCGATCTCTACCTCAACTATGGTGAGGGACGCATAGGGCGATCCATCGATTTCGTCGGTGGGACCTACGCGCTCAGCAAGCAGCTCAGCGCCAGCTTGTACGCGTCGGATTTCGAGGAGACCTGGCATCAGTATTACGGCAACCTGAATTATGTGCTGCCACTGACCGATACCCAGGCACTGGACTTCGATGCGAACCTTTATCGAACCCGCGACAGCGGCAAAGCCCTGCAGGGCGAAATCGACAACACCACATACAGCCTTGCACTGGGTTACACCTTCGGCGCCCACAAGCTGACACTCGCCCACCAGCAGGTCGACGGCGACACGCCGTTCGACTTCGTCGGGGGTGATTCGATCTTTCTCTCGAACTCGGTCAACTACTCTGACTTCAACGGCGCCAACGAGCGCTCCTGGCAGGTACGTTACGACCTGGATTTCGCCGGTTACGGTGTTCCAGGCTTGAAGTTTTCTGCCCGCTACGTCCGGGGTGACCACATCGATGGCAGCAAGGCCGACCCTTTCGGGGGGTACGCGGGGCTGCAGGGGGAGGACGGCAAACATTGGGAGCGTAACCTCGACCTGCGCTATGTCGTGCAGTCCGGCGCGGCCAAGGACCTCTCGCTGCGCTTGCGCCATACCACGCACCGGGCCAACGAGGCCCAGGCTGAGGGGAACGTGGATGAAGTTCGGGTAATCGTGGAATACCCGCTCGAGCTGCTCTGACTCATCTGATGGGGAGTCGATCGATACCAGGGCTGCGTGCAGGCCTGGTATCGGCTCAGGCTGCCGCAGTTCAATCCAGCCGCGAATCAAGGATTACACAGTTTGATGAATGTCAGAATGATTGCAGTAGGGCCACGGGCTGCCCTCGGATTTGCCTGCCTGGCACTCCTGAGCGCCTTGCTGGGCGCTTTTGCGCTCCAGCAGATCCATGAGGTTCAGGCCGAAGCGCTCGATATCAAGGACAATTGGCTTCAGCGGGTGCGGGCCTTGGGCACTGCCAACGCGGCCCTCAATCGATACCGAATGGGATCCATGCAACACATTTTGTCGGTCAGCCCTGAGCAGATGCAGACTTACGAAGAGCGTACGGCGGGCCGGTTGCAGCAGGTTCGGGAGCAGATGCAGCGTTATGCGCAGTTATTGCAGACCGATCAGGAACGCCAGGGGATGCAGGCATTCGTTCATAGCCTCGAGGTGTATGCCAAACACCATGATGCCCTGCTGGCAGTGTCCCGTACCGGAGACAAGGCCGGAGCGCGTGCCTACCTGATGTCCGTGCGTGATGCCTATGACCAGATGACACGCGAGTTCGATGCCCTGATCGAGCAGGCGGACGCCGGTGCCCGACAGGCCAGTCTGAGGTCCGAGGCCGCCTATGCCCGCGCGGTGAAAGGGGTTCTCCTGGTGCTGCTGCTGGTTTGCGTATGCACCATATTGATTGCCTGGTTGCTCACCAGGAGCATCACCACGCCCCTCAGGTACGCGCTTCAGGTCGCCGAGAGGATCGCCAAGTCCGATTTGACGCAGGCCATCGTGCCAACCGGCAATGACGAGGCGACCCGGCTGATGCAGGCACTGCAGCACATGCAATCGAGCCTGCAGCAGACGCTGCGGCAAATTGACGGATCCTCCACCCAATTGGCTGCGGCCGCCGAGGAGTTGACCGCAGTTACCGAAGAGGGCCGCCGGGACAACCAGTTGCAGCACGCTGAAATCGAGCAGGCGGCGACGGCGGTGACCCAGATGACCAGTGCCACCGAAGAGGTGGCGCACAATGCGGCGCAGGCCTCGCAGCTTACCCGCGATGCGCGGGAGACAGCGCTCGCGGGCAAGCACAAGATGGACGATGCGTTGCTGTCGCTCAATGAATTGATACGCGAAGTGCTGGCCAGTGCCGATCAGGTGCAGGGCTTGAGTGAGGCGGCGCAGGGTATTGGTCGGGTGCTGGATGTGATTCGCACCATCGCCGAGCAAACCAACCTGCTGGCTCTCAATGCTGCCATCGAGGCCGCACGGGCAGGCGAGGCAGGGCGTGGGTTCGCGGTAGTTGCCGACGAAGTTCGCGGCCTGGCTCATCGCACGGCGCAATCGACACGCGAGATCGAGTCCATGATCACTGCCATGCAACAGGAAACCAGCATTGCGGTGCACACCATGCACGCGAGCACGAGCCGTACGCAGGAGACCTTGGCTTTGGCCGAAGCTGCAAGCATGGCGCTGCAGACGTTGCTCTCGAGCAGCGAGCAAATCAACGAGCGAAACCAGGTTATCAGCAGTGCAGCAGCCGAGCAGACGGAAGTGGCCAGAAGCACCGACCGTAACCTGTTGGCGATTCAGGAATTGTCCGTGCAGACATCTGCAGGTGCTTTGCAGACTTGCGCGGCAAGCCAGTCGCTTGCACGTCTTGCCCTTGAGCTCAGTGATCTGGTGCGACAATTTCGCATGATTGCCCACTGACGCAGACCTGACGAAGCGCTGGCAACTTCGCGTATACTTGCACTTGTTGGCGCCGATAATCAATGAATTGGTCGCCGCTTATCCAGGCTTCTTCACTTTTGGTTCATTGCTATGGCATCCAGCACCCTCGTCCAGCGTATCGTTTTCGACATCAGGCACAAGATCCAGCTTGGCGATATCAGTACCGGCTCCCATTTGAGCGCGCAGAAAGTCGCCGATGACTTTCATGTCTCGCGCTCTCCAGCCCGTGAGGCGCTGACCGTGCTGGCTGAACAGGGCGTGCTGGAGCAGTTTCCGAATCGCGGTTTCTTCGTGATCGGCATTCCGGAAGGTGCCGGCGAAGCACTCGACGAGATCACGGCCAACGAAGAACCGCCGGAGTACTACAAGCTTTCCGAAGACTGGCTGAACGACGCGATACCCGCTGAGGTCACCGAAAAGTACCTGCGCGAACGCTACGATCTGACCAAGTTCCAGGTCATCGACATCCTTAACCGTGCGGCCAAGGTCGGCTGGGCGGAGCCCAAGCCCGGCTACGGATGGCGGTTCCTGGATGTGGCAAAAACCCCCGAGACGTTGCAGCAGATCTACAAGGTCCGTTCGCTGATCGAGCCGGCGGCACTGCTGGAAAGCGATTTTCACTACGACCTGGAAGTGCTGCGGCGGTTGAAGAAGGAGCAGAAAGACCTGCTTTCGGGTGGCATCGACACGCTGCCAGCCGATGTCCTGCTCAAGTCTGGCATCCGTTTCCACGAGGACTTGATCAAGCTGTCTGGCAATCCGCTGTATCACATGATTCTCAAGCAGTTGAACAATATGCGGCGGCTGCTCGAGTACCGCTCCATGATCGACCGCAAGCGCTTGTATACCCAGTGCGCCGAGCACTTGCGGATGATCGAACTGGTGGAAGAGGGCAATAACCTGGAGGCTGCGCACCTGATGAAGCGTCACCTCAGTGGTTCGTTCGCGCGCAAATCGCCCATCCTCGAGCTGCGTCGGGCGGGGCAGTCGCCAGCCCAGCAGCTCGAAAGCGAAGTGCCTGCGCTCTAGCGCGGCTCAGTCAGCATCCTCTGGCTGCTCGGGAGCAATCCTCGCGTTCTGGCGTGCCAGCCAGAACTTGAGGACAGGCTCGGCGCACAGCATCACGACTACCAGGCGCATGATCTGCATCGCCGTGACCATGCCCGCGCCTAGGTGCAGGGCTTCGGCCGTCAGGTACATCTCGGTGCTGCTGCCAGGCATCATGCCCAGTGCCAGCGACAACACTGGCATGCTGGTCAACCAGCCAAACCCCCAGGCGAACAGAAAGGTGCTGGCGATCATCGACAGGGTGAATACCACCACTTTGACCAGGTACAGCGGCGAGCGGCGGAAGAAGCCGCGGTCGAAGAAGCTGCCCAAGGCGCAACCGATCATCAGCTGGCCGTATTGGCTGAGCTCCACCGGCAGGGCTGTGCGCAGGTCGAACGTTGCCGTCACGGCTGCACACAGGGCCATGGGGCCGAACATCCAGGGGTTGGGCAGGCTCAGGCGCTTCCAGAGCAGCGCCACCAGTGCGCCGCCTGCGAGCATTGGCCCGAGCCACTGCCACTCGGCTGGCGGCCGCGGCTCCACGGCTCCACGGCTCATGTGCATCAGCAGGAACATCGCCGGCGGTACGCTGAGCACGATCAGCACCAGGCGAATGCTGTGCGCGGCGGCGATCTGGCTGACGTCGGCGCGATAGCGCATACCCAGCTGGATCATCTCGGCGAAGTTGGCCGGCATGAAGGCGAAATAGGCAGTGGTCAAGTCCATACCCTGCCGGCGCATCACGGCGATGCCGATCAGTGCCAGCACCAAGGTCAGGAACGCTGCGGCTAGCATCATGGGGAAGTGAGTGACGATCTCCTGCAATACCGGCTGGGTGAAATGCAGGCCGATGGACGTAGCGATCATCCATTGGCCTGATTTTCTTCCATTGGGTATTTCGGCGATCAGCCACCCGCTGCAGCGCACGAAGATCACCGCCAGCATCGAGCCGATGATCCAGGGCAGTGGCCAGTGCGCTGCACTGGCAAGCAGTGCGCCGACGATGCCTACCAGGGGGGTGGCCCACCAGGTTTTCAGGCTTGCAAGCATGGGCTCTTCACTTCAGTGGATAAAGGCGTCGCAGTTCGGCGATCTGCTCGGGGGTCAGCGTCTTGAACTTGTGCTGGAAAATCAGCAGGAACAGTTGCGCCGTTGCCTCGAGTTCTTCGGTGGCATCGACAGCTGCGTTCAGGTCGCTGCCGGCCACCACCGGGCCATGATGCGCAAGGAGCATGGCGTGGTGTTTGCTGGAGAATGACCGCACCGCTTCGGCCAGGGCCGGATCGCCCGGGGCGTAGTACGGCACCAGCGGCAACTTGCCGACGCGCATGGCGTAGTAGGCCGTGATGGCGGGCAACAGATCATCGGGGTCCAGGCCATCGAGTACCGAAACGGCCACCGAGTGTGTGGAGTGCAGATGCACCACGGCGCCGCTGGTGGGGCGCTCCTGATACATCGCCAAGTGCAGCATGAGCTCTTTGGAGGGCTTGTCGCCACTGATGTGCCGGCCGTCCCAGTCAAGTTTGGTCAGGCGTGCCGGATCCAGTCGGCCCAAGGAAGAACCGGTAGGTGTGAGCAACCAGCCATCGTCCAGGCGCACGCTGATGTTGCCGGTGCCTCCATGGGTCAGGCCACGGTCATACATGGACTTGCCCAGCAGAACGATTTGTTCCCGTTCCTTGTTCTCGTTCATGGCGCTATCTCCAACGCTTTGCTGAAGAAGTCACGGGTCCCGAAGTTGCCGGATTTGAGCGCCAGTGCCACTGGGCGTTGGCCCAGGCCCAAGGTCCATGGCACACCCGGATCGATCGATGCGCCGATGCGCAGCGCTTCAACGCCCAGCGCTTTCACCACGGCGCCGGATGTTTCGCCACCCGCCACAACAAAGGTGTTGACGCCCAGATCCTGCAAGCCCAAGGCAGTTTGCGCAAGCGCGTGTTCCACAATCTCGCCAGCGGCAGCGACGCCCAGGCGTGCCTGCACGGCTTTGACTGCTTCGGGCCTGGCGCTGGCGTAAATCAGCACCGGCCCTTGCTGCAGCAGCGGGCGCGCCCACTCCAGTGCTTCGCTGACCTGGTCATGGCCGTCAGCCAGGCGCAGCGGGTCGAAGGCAAAGCTTGGGCGACCACTCTGCTGCCAGTGTTCAACCTGGCCATTGGTGGCCACCGAGCAACTGCCGGACAGTACAGCCGAGAGACCGTCGACAGGCGGCAGATCGGCGGCGGATGAGGCATCCGGCAGGAGCCCGGCGCGCTTGAAGTTGTCCGGCAGGCCAATGGCCACGCCCGAACCGCCGGTGATCAATACATGGTCAGCCGCCGCTTCGCCGATAATTTTGAGGTCCAGGTTGCTGGTGGCATCGACGATGGCGTAGCCGCAGCCTTCTGCTCGGGCGTTGGAGAATGCCTGGCGCACAGCGCCGGTGCCCTGGTTGACGATGGAATGAGGTACCAGGCCGACCTTGCGTGAAGTCTGCTGCTGCAGCACGCGCACCAGGTTGGCGTCGGTCATGGGCGTCAACGGGTGGTTGCGCATGCCCGACTCGCTGAGCAGTACATCGCCAACGAACAGGTAGCCGTTGAACAGCGTGCGCTGGTTCTCGGGGAAGGCTGGGCACGCCAGGGCGAATGGGGTGTCCAGGGCATCGAGCAGGGCGTCGGCGACGGGGCCGATGTTGCCTTGGGCGGTGGAATCGAACGTGGAGCAGTATTTGAAGAAGAACTGGCGGCAACCGGCTTGTTTGAGCCAGGCGAGGGCAGCCAGCGATTCCTCCACCGCTTCAGTAGCGGGAAGGGTACGGGATTTGAGGGCGATGACCACGGCGTCGACATCTGCGTCGATCGGGCCTTCAGGCACGCCGATTACCTGCAGGGTGCGCATGCCGCCACGGACCAGCATGCTGGCAAGGTCGGTGCCACCGGTGAAGTCGTCGGCGATGCAGCCGAGTAGAGGTTGGTTCACGGCCGGGTACTCCAGTCAGACGGGGATGGCGCTCCTGTTGGGAGCGGGCTTGCCCGCGCTGGCGTCAATCTCGGCCCGCAGGTGGCGGGCAAGCTGACGACAGCGCGGGCAAGCTTCTGCTTCAGGGCTGGTGTGTCGATCAGCCAGCGATGACGGCGGCGACGGCCTCGCCAAAGGCGCGGCAACCCAGCTTGCCACCCAGGTCGGCGGTGCGCTTGGCCGGGTCTTCCAGCACGGCGTCGACCGCTTGCTCCATGGCCTTGCCAGCTTCGCCCAGTGCAGGCTTGGCATGCTGCTCACCCATCCACTGCAGCAGCATCGCGACCGACAGGATCATCGAAACCGGGTTCGCCTTGTCCTGGCCGGCGATGTCCGGGGCCGAACCGTGTTGGGCTTGTGCGCAGCAGTGGATATCGCTGTGCATGGTGGAGCCGGCCAGGCCGAGGCTGCCGGACAGTTCGCTGGCCAGGTCGCTGATGATGTCGCCGTAGAAGTTGGTGGCGACCAGAACGTCGAAGCGCTCCGGGCTGCGCACCAGGTGGGCGGTGGAGGCGTCAACCAGCAGGTCGTCGAGTTTGACTTCCGGGAAGTCCTTGGCAACGTTGCGTACGCACTCCAGGAACAGGCCGTCGGTCATGTGGAAACTGTTGGCCTTGTGGATGGCGGTGACCTTGCGGTTGCGCTTCATTGCCAGTTCGAAGGCGCGGCGGGCGATACGCTCGCTGCAGTGGCGGGTAATTTTGCGGGTCGACAGCGCCATGTCCGGGGAAGGCATCACTTCGCCCCAGCCGCGAGACATGTTGCGGTCCGGATAGAAACCTTCGGTTGCTTCGCGCATGATCACCAGGTCCATGCTCTTGCCTGGTTTCATGTTCGATTCAATGAACGGGCGGGTGCGCGCCGGGCGAACGTTGGCATACAGGTCAAGGCCAATGCGGAAACCAGCCGAGACGTTACGGCCGCCTTTTTCCGGTGCCGGGTAATCAGCATGGGATTGCGTGCCCAGGATGATGCCGTCGTAGGTCTTGGCCTTTTCCAGCACCTCGTCACGCAGGGTGGTGCCGTACTTTTCCAGGCTGACGAAGCCGACGTCGTCATAATCGAAGCTCAGGCCCAGGTCGAATTTCTTGTTGACGGCCTGCAGTGCCGACATCGAGGACTCGACAATTTCAGGACCGATACCATCGCAGGGAAGAACCAGAATACGCATCACACTCTCCTAAGCATTTTTGTTCGTAGATGAAGCGGCTCGTCGTCAGCGCCACAGGGTGTACGTTAAAGCGACGAAGTACAATCATCGGAGCGATCGACTGTCGTCCGACCGATGCTGTCTCCGGTAGCAGCTCTCGCTGGTGATCCGGGCGCTTTGCATTTTATTGCATGTAAAACCAATTTATGCAACATTTGTTTTGTCTACGACCAACGGAGTGACTGCGGTGAGTATCAAGACGACTGATCTGTGCGACGAATTCGGCGCCAGGGCCAAGGTGCTGTTGCCGATTTTCCAGGATCTGGGGGGGCAGGCAGGCTTTCAAGGCCGCGCTGTTACTGTGAAATGCTTCGAGGACAACTCGCGTATCAAGGAGTTGAGTACCACCCCCGGCGCGGGCAAGGTGCTGGTGATCGATGGCGGGGGCAGTGACCGTTGCGCCCTGTTCGGCGATCATATCGCTGAAGATCTGCTGCGCCACGGCTGGGCGGGTGTGCTGGTCTATGGTTACGTACGTGACAAGGCTGTATTGCGTACCTTGCCGATTGCCATCAAGGCGCTGGGCGTGACCCCCGCAAAGTCGACCAAGCGCAATGAAGGCCAGCTAGGTCTGAGTGTGACCATTGCCGGCCAGGTGATTGCTGAAGGCGATCAATTGTTTGCCGACGAGGATGGTGTACTGGTGCTCGATGCGCCGTTCGAAGAGGGGGCAGCATGATGGCGGCGAAACGTGTTTTTCTGATACATGCCACCCCCGTGGCGGTCGCGCCGATCAACGACGCCTTTGCGCGGCTGTGGCCAGAAGCCGAACTGTGCAACTTGCTGGAAGATTCCCTCTCGCGTGATCTGCGCAGCGCAGGCTCCGTCACCGAGCCGCTCAAGCATCGGTTCCTTGAACTGGCGCGGTATGCGCGCGGAGCAGGGGCTGATGGCATCCTGTTTACATGTTCGGCATTCGGCGAGGCGATCGATGCCTGCAAGAAGGGCATGGATATACCCGTTCTGAAACCCAACGAAGCGATGCTCGAAGAAGCATTGGAGCATGGTGAGCGGGTAGTGTTGCTGGCAACCTTCCCTCCGGCAATCGATTCGATGACAGAGGAGTTGATGGCGGCTGCCAGTGCTCAGGGCAAGCAAGTCCAGTTGCAGCATGCCGTCAGCCCGGCTGCCATCGAAGCCCTCCATCAAGGGGATCATGCCAGGCATGACCGACTGATTGGCGAGATGATCTCGCCGCTTGCCGATGCCGATGTCATCTGTTTCGCCCAGTTCTCGATGACCTCTGCGGCCAGCGGCTGCGCTGAGCTTACAGACACTCCAATTCTGACCACGCCAGACAGCGCGGTGCTCAAGATGAAGCGACTACTCGATGCTTAGGCAGGCTCATTTGCGCTTGTAGATGCTCAGGTACACGTTGGTATTTTTCAAGTTCGACCGGGGGTGCGCAGGGTGAATCTGCCTGGCATGCCTGGTCGCGCTGAAGGCGGTTCAGGCACTGCCGGCGTTTTTCACCGCCGACCCAGACGCGACATTCACGGCGTAGACACACAACAATAATTGTATTTCAAGTCAAGGTGGTACAAATGCTGTCGTTCCTCGGATATGGCATGATCGTGACCTTCATGGCCCTGATCATGACCAAGCGCCTGTCACCTCTGGTGGCCATGACCACGGTGCCGATCCTGTTCGCGCTGATCGGGGGCTTTGGCCCGGACATGGGCGACATGATGATCGAAGGCCTGCGCAAGGTCGCGCCAACGGCCATCATGGTGATGTTCGCCATTCTCTACTTCGGCCTGATGTTCGATACCGGCCTGTTCGATCCCATCATCAAGAAATTCATCCAGTTGATCGGTGGCGACCCGATGAAGGCCGTGGTGTTCGCCGCATTGCTGGCAGGCCTGGTGTCGCTCGACGGTGACGGTTCGACCACCTACATGATCACCGTCACGGCCATGTTGCCGTTGTTCAAGCGCATGCGCCTGGATCCGCTGGCGTTGACCTGCGTGGTGATCCTTGCGGCCAGTGTCACCAACCTGCTTCCGTGGGGCGGGCCGCTGGCGCGTGCCGCCGCTTCGCTGCAGGTAGACACTGCCGATCTGTTTCTGCCGCTGATTCCGACGCTGGTCATCAGTTTTCTCGGCGTACTGCTGCTGGCCTGGTTCATCGGTACCCGCGAGCGCCAGCGGCTCGGCAGGCTGACGCAACCGCTTGGCTCGACTAGCGCTACATTCGATGAGGATGATGTTGGTTCGCCTTCGCTGTCTGATGAAGATGCCGAACTGCGCAGACCAAAGCTGTTCTGGCTGAACGCTGCGCTGACCGTCGCTCTGATGGCTGGCCTGGTAATGGAATTGTTGCCACTGGCAATCCTGTTCATGGTCGCCTTCGCATGCGCGCTGGTGATCAATTACCCGCACATTCAGGACCAGCGTCGGCGTATCTCCGCGCATGCGCCGACCGCGCTCAACCAGATCGCGATCTTCCTGGCGGCAGGGATTCTCGCCGGCATTCTGTCCGGTACCGGCATGGTGGATGCGATGTCCAAGAGCTTCCTCAACATGCTGCCGGCGCAGTGGGGCCCATACATGGCGCCGATCACTGCACTGGCCAGTATCCCGGGGACGTTCTTCATGTCCAACGATGCCTTCTATTATGGTGTGCTGCCGGTACTGGCCAAGGCGGCCGAGGTGTACGGCATTACCCACGCCGAAATCGGCCGGGCTTCGCTGGTCGGCCAGCCGATCCACCTGCTGAGCCCGCTGGTGGCCTCGACTTATCTGCTCTGCGGCCTGGCTGGCGTGGAGTTCAGTGACCACCAGAAATACACGCTCAAGTGGGCATTTGCCCTGTGCATGGTGATCATGCTGGTGAGCATGGCGTTTGGGTTGTTCCCCTGGAGTGCAGCCTGAACCCAGAAGCTCATGCAGGCCGCCAGGCCTGCATGATTTTTCAGCCGGTCAATGGCGAGCATCGGCTGGCAGGATTGTGCCCGTGACGAATTCGATGAAGCGCCGATTTGCCAAGGAAAGGTGCTCGTCGGCCCGCCAGCAAAGGCTGAACTGCAAGTGCTGAGGGGGCTCGAATGGAATGCCTGTCAGGCCGCTACTCGCCTGCATGTTGGAGCGGAATATCGTTGTAGCGCCCAACCCTCGTTGAGCGGCTTGCAGTACCAGTGGTGCATCGTTGCTTTCCAGCACGGTGTGGAATGCAATGCCATGGAGCTTGCAGTATTCATCCAGCATCACGCGCTGAGCGAAGCGGCCGTCGAGTAGCACCATGGACTGTTCGTGCAGGCATTCTGGCGACAGGGTGTCATGCCGCGCCAGAGGATGTGTTGGCGATACGCCGATGATCAGTTCATCGGCGTCGACCAGCGCAGAGCGCCAGTGGGGTTTCACCCTGCGGGCATTCATCAGTGCTATGTCGATTTCTCGTGATTCCAGCCGCAAGCCCACTTCCTGGCCGCCCCCTTCCAGTGCCTTGAAGCGTACACCTGGGTAACGCTCGTGGAACTGTTCGAGCCAGGACGGAAGGCGCCCCATCCCGAACATGGGAGCAAAACCGAGCCGCACCTCACCCGATGCCAATTGATTGAGCGCGCCCAACTCTTGCCGGGCGCAGGCAAGCTCTTGCAGCGTCAAGTCCACCCGCCGCAGAAAGCGCTCCCCCTCGGCCGTGACGGTTACGCCTCTGGCATTGCGTTCGAAGAGGGTAACCCCAAGCTCCTGTTCGAGGCGTGCGATTGCCATGCTCAGCGCGGATTGCGCGACATGCAGGCATTGAGCGGCGCGGGTGAAGCTGCCCGTATGGGCAACTTCAACTGCATATTTGAGGGCTTTAAGGTTCATGGTGTAAGTCATCACGGAAACAGATGCCTAACCCTACATTAATGAATTTTCTATTCCAATTTGTGGTGGTTAAGCTGTGACCTTGATTCACAGGCAGGAATGACAGCGCGACATGAACCGATCAACTCAAATTGCTTTTTTGGTGGCGGCGACGTTCTTCATGGAAAACCTCGATGCCACTGTGATTGTCACGGCGCTGCCGGAAATGGCGCGCAGCTTTGGCGTCAAGCCGGTCGACCTCGGCATTGGCATGAGCTGCTATCTACTGGCGATGGCTGCGTTCATACCCCTCAGCGGATGGGCAGCAGATCGCTTCGGCGCCCGTACCACCTTCACCGTCGCTATTGCCGCGTTTTCTTTGTCTTCCCTGCTGTGTGGTCTGAGTCAAAGTCTCGAGATGTTCGTAGCCGCACGGGTACTGCAAGGCGTCAGCGGGGCATTGATGGTGCCCGTGGGGCGGCTGGCGGTGCTCAGGGCGACCGACAAGAAGGACCTGGTCAGAACGCTTGGCTACATTACCGTGCCTGGGCTGGTGGCGCCCGTGCTTGGGCCGCCGGTGGGCGCTTTGCTGGTAACGCACGCTTCCTGGCCCTGGATTTTCTATCTGAATGTGCCTGTCGGCATTGTCGCGCTGATCGTCGCAAGCCGTTTGCTCGATGATCATCGGACAGGGAGCCGGGGCGCATTCGACTGGTTGGGTTTCGTTTGGGTATCGGGTAGTTGTGTGCTGCTGCTATCAGCCTTCGAAATGCTGGGCCATGCGAGTACCCAGGGTTGGGTCGCAGCGCTTGTGCTGTTGTCGGCTGTGTTGATTGGCGCAATTGGCGTGCGTCACCTGCGCCTGGTACCGGAGCCACTGGTGAAGCTTGCAGTGCTGGGTGTTCCCACCTTTCGCCATACATTCGTCAGCGGTTCGCTGTTCAGGGTCTGTATCAGCACACTGCCGTTCCTGTTGCCGCTGATGTTCCAACTGGCGTTCGGCTTCTCCGCTATCGCGGCAGGGAGCCTGATGATCGCTGTGTTTGCTGGCAATCTGGTGATGAAAGTGTTTACCACCGGGATACTCAAGCGCTGGGGGTTTCGGCGCGTATTGCTGATCAACGGTTGGTTGGGCGTGCTGTGTATCGGTGGCTGCGCGCTGCTTGACAAATCAAGCAGCCAACACCTGGTTCTCTTGCTGCTGTTCATGGGAGGGCTCTCGCGTTCGCTGCAGTTCACTGCCTACAACAACGTTGGCTTTTGCGAAATTCCTGCGGCCGACATGCGGGACGCATCCACGCTGTTCAGCATGGCGTTCCAGTTGAGTATGGGGCTGGGAATCGCGATTGGTGCGTTGCTGCTGCGCGCGGCAATGCTCACCCACGGCAGCGCGGGGATTCCGAGTGTGCAGGATTTTCAGTTTGCATTTGTGTGCGTGTCTGTACTTGCGGCGGTAGCTATATGGGATAGCTGGAAAATGCGCCGTGATGCTGGCGCCCTTGTTTTACAAGGGTAAACGCTTTGTGCAGGTGTCAATTCAACCGAGGCAAGCCCGCTGCTGCCGGTCGGATCTGAGCAATATTAATTTAAATATTGTATTTTGATGTTACAAAATCCATTAACATGCCGGCCGCTCGTGATTGTCCTGAGAGGCCTGTATGAAAGAAACACCCAATGGGATCACTCGTCGCCAGTTACTGGGCGCCGGAACGCTCATCGCGGTGAGCTCATCCTTCAGCAACGCTGCCACCATCGTCGGTGGCCAAGCGTTGCCCTGGACACCTGGCGCGGCTGACCCGCCTGCCGACATCAACCCGCATAACTGGACGTTCTTCAACGACCAGGAGCGACTGGCGGTGGAAGCCATCGTAGAAACGCTAATCCCTGCTGATGAACTGAGCCTGAGCGGTAAAGACGCCGGTTGCGCCATCTACATCGATCGTCAGATGTCCGGGCCGCAAGGGCAGGGGGCGCGCATGTACCTGCAAGGCCCATTCGCCAAGGGGCTGCCTACTCAAGGCCCGCAGTCGCCGCTGACACCCGCCGAGCAGATGCGCGCGGGCCTGGCTGCCCTGGACAAGCACTGCCAGGCTGCCTTTGGCCAACCGTTCGCTCAACTGGCCGCGCACGACCGCGAAGCGCTGCTGAGAGGGTTGGAGAGCGGCCATGTGGAGCTGCCCGACGGCGTTCAGGGCAGCGCATTCTTCGAAGTGCTGCTGTCGCGCACGATGGAAGGCTTCTTCGCCGATCCGATTTACGGCGGTAATCGCGACATGGTGAGCTGGAAAATGATCGGCTACCCAGGCTCGCGCTACGACTACCTGGACTGGATCGACAAGCACGGACAGACCTATCCGAACCCTCCCGTGAGTATTGCCGGTCGTCCAGACTGGAAGGTGTAAGAGTCAGATGATCAAGTTACCCAAGAAAGATGTCGCGATTGTCGGCCTGGGCTGGTGCGGTTCGATCATGGCGATCGAAATGGCCGAGGCAGGGCTGGACGTGGTCGCGTTCGAGCGCGGACCATGGCGCGATACCGGCACCGATTTCAACCCCGGCTACGTGCAGGACGAACTGCGCTACGTGATCCAGCAAGAACTGATGATCACGGCCGCGGAGGACACCTACACCTTCCGCAATGCCTACGGCCAGACAGCGCTGCCGATGCGCGAGTACGGTTCGTTCCTGCTGGGTACCGGCCTGGGCGGCTCGGGTGCCCACTGGAGCGGCCTGACCTGGCGCTACAACCCAACCGACTTCGTCCTGCGCTCGCACCTGACCGAACGTTATGGCGCCAAGGCAATCCCCAAGGACCTGCTGGTGCGCGACTGGGGCGTGACTTACGATGAACTCGAACCGTTCTATGACAAGTTCGAGAAAATGGCCGGTATCGGTGGCAAGGCCGGCATGCTCAATGGCCAGTACCAGCCGGGCGGCAACCCGTTCGAAGGCAATCGCTCCAGCGAATTCCCGTTGCCGCCGATGCCCATGACCTATGCGCCAACGCTGTTCGCCGAGGCCACTGCGAAGATGGGGCTGCGGCCTTTCCCTACGCCCAGCGGTAATGCCTCCAAGGTCTATACCAACCCCTACGGCGTCACGATGGCGCCGTGCACCTATTGTGGTTACTGCTCGCGCTGCGGTTGTGCCAACTACTCCAAGTCTACGCCGCAGACCAACATCATCCCGGCGCTGATGCGGCGGCGTAACTTCACGGCCCAGGTGCAATCGGAAGTGCTGCAGGTCAAGCTGGATGCGTCTGGCAAGCGTGCTGTCGGCGTGATTTATGTCGATGCCAGTGGTCAGCAATACGAGCAGCCTGCGGATCTGGTGATCCTCACGGCGTTTTCGGTACCGAACGTACGTCTGCTGTTCGCATCCGGCATTGGCAAGCCGTATGACCCCGTCAGCGAGACCGGGCTGATCGGCAAGAACTACGCCTACCAGACCAACTCCAGCGTGCAGGCGTTTTTCGACGACAAGAACTTCAACCCCTTCATCGCTGGTGGTGGCGTGGGTCAGGCCTGTGATGAGTACAACGGTGACAACTTCGACCATTCGGGGCTGGGCTTCTTCGGCGGTGCCTGCATCATGTCCAACGTCACCAGCGGCTGGCCGATCAGCAACCGCATGACACCACCGGGCACGCCACGCTGGGGCAAGGGCTGGAAGGCTGCGACCAAGCAGCACTACCTGAGCACTACGGTGGTCCGCACGCAAGGCAGTTCCTACCCGACCCGCTCGAACTACCTGGGTATCGATCCTACCTACAAGGATCGTCACGGCCGCCCAATGATGCAGCTGACCTTCGATTTCCCGGAGAACGACTTGAAAATGTCCGCCTTCGTCACCGACAAGGCCGCTGACGTGGCGCGCGCGATGGGTGCACGGCAGATCGTGGCCAAGCCGGCGAAAGGGCCCTACAACATCGTGCCGTTCCAGAGTACCCACAACACCGGTGGCGCGATCATGGGTGACAACCCGCGTGACAGCGTGGTCAACAAGTACCTGCAATGCTGGGACGTACCCAACCTGTTCGTGATCGGCGGCTCTGCTTTCCCACAGAATGCCGGCTACAACCCCACCGCGACGGTGGGCGCACTGGCTTACTGGGCCGCGCACGCGATCCGCACTCAGTACCTGAAGAACCCTGGCCCGCTGGTGCACGCATGATCAGGACAGCCACCGCAGCAATGGCTGCTTCGCTCATGCTATCCGCTGCCGCCCACGCGGACAGCGCGTTCTTCCCTGATATCGAAAAAGGCCGCTATCTGACCACCGTGGGTGACTGCACGGCCTGTCATACCAGCGAGCACGGCCCAGTGATGGCCGGCGGCAAGGCCATCGAGACGCCGTTCGGCAAGCTTGTCGCGCCCAACCTCACGCCAGACCGCGAAACAGGCATTGGCGCCTGGACCGACGAGCAGTTCGTGCAGGCCCTGCAGAAAGGCGTTGGGCACCACGGCGAACTGCTGTATGGCGCGTTTCCCTACACGGCCTACACGAAGGTCAAGCGCGAGGATCTGCTGGCGATCCGTGCCTACCTGGCCACGCTGCCGCCGGTCCACAACAAAGTGGTGGCCAACCAGCTGCCATTCCCTTTCAACGTCAGGACCAGCCTGTATGGCTGGAACATGATGTTTTTCAAAGAGGGTGAGTACAAGCCCGACCCAGGCAAGAGCGCCGAATGGAATCGTGGCGCCTACCTGGCCGAAGGCCTTGCTCATTGCGGCACCTGCCACAACTCGAAAAACCTGTTGGGCGGCGATACCGCCGACGGCCACCTGCAGGGCTACACCTTGCAAGGTTGGGTGGCGCCAACCATCACGGGCGATGCATACCGGGGCGTCGGCGGCTGGAGCAATGCCGAACTGGTCGAGTACCTGAAGACCGGGCGCAACCGCTTTTCGGCCGCATCCGGGCCCATGGGCGAAGTGGTGATGCATTCCACCCAGTTCATGAAGCACGAAGACCTGAACGCGATAGCCACCTACATCAAAAGCCTGGACGCTGGGCTCAAGTCGCCCAAGCCCGTGGACGCGAAAACCCAGGCGATGGTGGCGGGCAAGGCGTTGTACGCCGACAACTGTTCGGCGTGTCACATGGCCAATGGTGAAGGTGTGGAGAAGATTTTCCCGTCTCTGCGCAATGCCGGTGCGGTGCTGGCGGACGACCCCGCCACGGTGCTACGGGTGGTGCTCGAAGGGGCTCAGGCGGTTGCCACCGATGCCGCGCCGACCGGCCCGTCCATGCCGTCTTTTGCCTGGCGCCTGGACGACAGCCAGGTGGCGGCGGTGGCCACCTACATCCGCAACACCTGGGATAACGCTGCGCCTGCCGTGACGGCCGACCAGGCCCGCGCAGTGCGCGAAGACCTGGCAGCCGGCCACTGAAAACGATCGAGCCCCGCGCAATGCGGGGCTCGGCGTGATTCAGATGTCCATCCAGAGCAGCGATTTGCTCTCGTCATCCATGTCGTATTTGCGCACGAACTGCAACTTGCCTGAATCTTCGATACGGAATACAGAAAGGTTCGAATGTTCCTTGCGCAGCGTGCCGTGGTCATTGACCCACTGGGTCAGCTGGTTGGCCACGATCAGCAACTTGCCGGACGGATCCACCTGCATGGTGCGGGCTTCGATGCCGTGGCCGTCTACAATCTGGATGCGACGCGGTTCGCCGGTGCGGGGGTCGATAGCGAAGACTGCGATGTTGTTTTCACCCCCGTTGTTGACGCGCTTGCCGTCTCGCTCTGTAGCGGCGTCGGCGCGGTTGCTCACGTACAGGAAGCGCCCGTCTGGCGACACCTGGATCACGCCACCGCGCTGACGCGGAAATTCCATGTTGTCGAGACTTTTCAGTGTGTCCTTCACATAACTGGGGCGTTCTGCCAGCCGGCCATCGGCGTCGCGTGAATACATGTAGAGCTTGTTGCCCCTTTCCATCGCCATGTAGACCCAAGGCTGGCTGGGGTGGTAAGCGAGGTGGCGAGGGCCGATGCCCGGGTCGATCGCCTGGCTGGAGACCTTGTGCAGCAAGCCGTCTGCGTCTAGCGAGAAGGTATTGATGCTGCCCGGCTGATCCGGCACTTGCTTGACAGCATCGTTGCCGCGGGCGAGTGCTATCACGTATTGATCGTCGGGCGTGAAGGTCACCTGGTGGGTGAAAATGCCTGCCTGAGGAACCTGGCCCTGAGCCACGGCGTTCCCGACGCCGCCATCGGCGCCGATCGGGTGGACGCTGAGGGTCGCTGACTGGTTGTAAGCCACGATGGCAAACCGATCGCCGCGATCAAGCCCCAGATTGATGGGGCGTTCTGGAAGGTTCACATTCTCTCCGACCTGTACCAGGCGGCCGGAGGCGGTGTCGATGTGATAAGCCTGGAGCACATGGGTATCACCCTTGGCGCCTAGGGTGCCGTTGCCAGCGTTGCTGGAAACTACGTACAACATGCTGCCTGTCGAGTTTTTCACCGCGAACTGCAAGTTTGCCGGGGCAAGCGTTTCGCCTAGCGGGTGCAGTTCTGCCGCGTCGGGATCCACTCGATAGGCGAGAATGCGCTCACCAAGGCTCGCATAGAGCAACTCTGGTGCTTTGGGGGCGGAGTCAGCCAGAGTCGCGGTTGGCAGGGCTGCTGCCAGCAGCAGGGAAATCATGTTTTTTTTCATGGGCGTCAGCTTTCCTGATTGTGCAGTGCCAGCCTGAGGATGGCTGCTGTAATTGTATTTGAGTATGCACAAAAGCAATAATGAAAGGTGTCTCAGTTTCTTGCAAGCGGGTCGCGGGCGATCTGGAAGCGGCCAACCAATTGCATCAGCTGCGCTGCGAGTGCACTCAGTTCGCTGCTCGCAGCGCTGGTTTGCCGGGCACCGGTGGCGCTCTGGATCGAGTGGTCGCGGATGCTGACCAACGCTCGGTCAATTTCGCGAGCGACTTGTGCCTGTTGCTCCGCTGCAGTGGCGATTACCGTGTTGCGATCATGGATCTGATGGGTCGAGTGAGTGATCTCATCCAGTGCTGCGCCGGCCTTATGCGCCAGTTCCCGGGTGGTCCTGACCTTGTCGGTATTTCGCTCCATTCCAGCCAGTACCTGACCGGTGCCTTCGCGCATATCTGCAATCATCTGCTCGATTTCGAGGGTGGATTGCTGAGTTCGAGCTGCCAATGCCCGCACCTCGTCGGCAACCACCGCAAAGCCGCGGCCGGCTTCGCCGGCGCGGGCAGCTTCGATGGCTGCATTCAACGCGAGCAGGTTGGTCTGGTCGGCGATGGCGCGGATCACATCCAGCACACTGCCTATTTCCTGGGATTGCGTCTCCAGTACCTGCACGGCCGTTGCTGTTTCTGCTGCCTCTTGGCTCAGCTCGGCAATGGCTGTCAGGGTCATCTCGACACGTTCCCTGCCATGATCGGCAGAACGGCTGGACTGGCTCGACGCTTCGGAAGTGGATACCGCATTACGGGCTACATCTTCGACAGCAGTGGTCATTTCATTCACTGCGGTGGCTGCTTGTTCGACCTCCTCGTTCTGTCGACGCAAGCCCTCGCTGGATGCTTCGGTAACGGCGTTGAGTTCTTCGGCGGCGGCGGCCAGCTGCGAGCTCGAATCGGCGATGCGTGCTACCGTTTCTCGCAGTTGCCCCTGCATCTGGCTGATGGCGAGTTCGAGTTCGGTCACTTCGTCCGCGCCGCTGATCTGCTGTGCATGGCGCAAGTCACCTGCTGCCACGCGCTGGGCCGCCTGGATCGCGCTGCGAAGGGGGGCAACGATGCTATGGGTCAGCAGCCACGCCAGGGCGATGGTTGCCACAGCCGCCACTGCAACCATCGTCAGCACGATGGTGCGAGAACTGCTGAAGCCTTCGGCAGAGCGTGCGCCGGCCTGCTCGATTTCATGGCTGTACACATTGCCCAAGGCATCAAGCTGCTCACTGGTTCGGTCGACAATGCCCTTCATGCCCGTCAGTGTCAGCTCCTTGAGGGCCGCCTGCTCACCGTTTCGGCTAAAGGCAAAACTCTGGGTCATGAAGTTGCGGTACGTGTCGAAACCTTTGGCGAATTGCTCGTATAGCTGACGTTCAATCGGCGTGTTGAGCTGGTCGCGCAGTTTATGCAAGTCGGCATCGAGTTGGCGCTCTCGCTCTCGATACTGAGTCACGAAATCTTCGGCGTGCTCAGGTGATGCATCCAGTGCCAGGCGCAGGCCAACCGTGCGGATACGCAACATGTCCTCACGCAGATTGCTGACCAGCTGAAGATTGGGCACCCAGCGCTGTTCGGTCTGGATCTGCCGATCACGCATCTGGCCCATCTTGGACAAAGAAAACAGACCGACGAAGGCCACGAGTACAGCGATCAAGGCGAAACCGAAGCCTGCTCGGGGGGCGATTTTAAGTCGACGCAGAAACATCTCTACTGCCTTATTGGTGATAGGGGGAGCGGTAGCTGAATGCGAGGTGATGGAGCTTTTCTGGGCTCCTTCTGTCGCAGATGTGAAGGGGTTTTGGGTTATTCGCGCTCAAAAGTGCAACGTAATGTGTCACATTGCCACTCTCAAGTCTTGGGGATACGGGCTGTGAAAGTGTAATGGACTGTATTTATGTGATCTAAAGATCAATAATGAGTTTGTTTTGGATGGCCGGCCCGGACTTTTGAGGGCTATGACGAGGACTCAAGCCGTGCTCTATGACCTTATCAGCCTTGATCTTTTCATCACGGTCGCGCAGGAGCGTAACCTCACCCGCGCCAGTCGCATCAAGCACATGGCGGTCTCAGCCATCAGCAAGCGCATCACCGAGCTAGAGGCGCAGATCGGCTCGCCGTTGCTGGTGCGCAACGCCAGGGGCGTGGAGCTGACGCCAGCAGGCCAGTCGCTGTTGTTTCATGCCCGCCAGATCAAGCAAACGATGGCTCAGTTGGACATCGAACTGAGCGGGTACGCCAGTGGTGTAAAAGGGCACATCCACTTGCATGCCATCACTTCGGCCCTGTCCCAGTTCCTGCCGCAGGATCTGGCGAGCTTTTCCCGGGTCTATCCCGCGATAAAATTCGACATCGAGGAGCGCGTCGGCTCAGCGGTGGTGCGTGCAGTCGCCGATGGGCGGGCCGAGCTCGGGATCATCGCCGAGCAAACCCCGACCCAAGGCTTGGAAACCTACCCGTACCGGCATGACGAATTGACGTTGGCAGTGCCCGTTGGGCATGCGTTGGCAGATCGCGAGCGGGTGACCTTCAACGAGGTACTGGCTCATGAATTGATCGGGCCTCACCTGGGCAGCTCAATGCATACCTTGCTGACCGCCGAGGCTGCCAAGCTCGATATGACGCTGCAGCTGCGTATCCGCGTCAGCAGCTTCGACTGCATGTGCAGGATGGCGTCGAACGGGCTGGGCATAGCCGTGCTTCCACGCAGCGTGATCAGTCAGTACCTGCGCAGCCACAAACTCAAGGCGGTAACACTCGACGAGCCGTGGGCCAAGCGAACGCTGCTGCTGGTGGTGAAAAAATATGACGCAGCCTCCGCCACACTGAAAACCTTCATCGATCATTTGCGGCTGGCCCAATAGGCCTGATGCCAGTCAGTTCAGACTGCCGGGGCTGCTGCGCAGCCCATCGCAGGCAAGCCAGCCCCACAGAGAGCACATCAGGGCTGAGAGGTGTTGGCCACAAGGTATGCAGCGCCTGTGAGATCGAGCGCCGCCCGCGCGGCGCATCGCGAGCAAGCTCGCTCCTACATCTGTTTCGGGCCAATCAATCCTGTGGGATTAGCGCGCGAACGCTTTGGCGCATGGCTCGATATCGCGTCGAACGAACAAGGCGGTCGCGCGAGCATGGCACAGGCGTTACTGGCCCGAAACAAATGAGCGAGCTTGCTCGCGATGCGCCGCGCGGGCGGCGCTCGATCTCACAGGCGCTGAAGATGCCGTGGCGAGCACCTGGCAACCCTGATGCCATTGCAAGAAACCATAGAATCTCCCACACCGATTGCACTGAACTCAAGCCATGCGCCGTACCTGTGGGAGCTGGCTTGCCGGCGATGGGCCGCAACGTGGCCCCAAATTGCTTGACTGACTGGCATGACCATAGGCCTGCTTTTGAGCGTTCTCGATTGACGAACGCTGTCGTGGCGAATGACCAATTTTCAACCTGGCAGGCTGCTTTTAGTATCGGTTCATCGACAGGACTGATTGCAATGCCAGTGCTGTTAAAACGATAAGAAGCCGAGCGAACCGAGCATGACCGAGACTGCCCGCGACCTGATGAGTCACCTGGAAATCGACCAGGTGCGATTTGCCTACGTTGACCTGAAAAAGCTGCTGACCCCAAGCCAATTGCAGCGCTTGCCTTATTCGATCCGCATCCTGCTGGAGAACGTCGCCCGGTGTACGCCCGAGGCTCTCGAGCCCGTGCTCGCGCGCGCCATCGGCCAGGGCCCGGATTGCGAAGTGCCGTTCCAGCCCAACCGTTTGATGTTCCATGACACCACCTGCCTGCCTGCGCTGGCCGACTTTGCCGGGATGCGTGACGTGGTCGCCGAGCTGGGTGGCGATCCGGCTGCGATGAACCCACAAATTCCGGCGGTGCTGACCATCGACCACTCGGTAATCGTTGAACGTTACGCCGAGCCTGAGGCAGTCGAGCAGAATCTCGACATCGATTTTCGCCGTAACAGTGAACGTTATCGCTTCATCAAATGGGCGCAAAAAAGCCTGGATAACTTTGGCGTGATCCCGCCGGGTACCGGCATCATTCACCAGATGAACATGGAAGCCTTGGCCAAAGTGGTGTGGGAAAGCCGCACTGAGGATGGCGAACGCTTGCTGCACCCGGATGACATGGTTGCCACCGACAGCCATACGCCGATGATCAATGCCATTGGTGTCCTGGGCTGGGGCGTAGGCGGTCTGGAAGGGCAGGCTGCGATGGTTGGTGAGCCGGTACCGATCAACTTCCCGCAGGTCATTGGCTTCAGGGTCACCAACGCCTTGCGCCCTGGTGTCACGGCGACCGACCTGTCGCTGCATGTTGCCGAAATCCTGCGTAAACGCTCTGTAGTGGGCAAGTTCGTGGAATTCACAGGCCCTGGGCTGACTACCCTGAGTTGGGCAGCACGTGGCACGGTGTCCAACATGGCCCCGGAGTATGGCGCCACCGTAGTGTTCTTCCCATTCGATGACCAGACGTTGGACTACCTCAAGCTGACGGGTCGCTCGGAGGCGCTGTGCCTGCAGGCCGCCAGCTACATGCATGTTCAAAACCTGCATCGGCGTGACGAATTGCCTGAGCCCGAGTTCGACGAACTCATCGAACTCGACCTGGCAAGCATCGAACCGAGCGTCGCCGGGCCGTATCAACCACACCAGCGCCAGCCGTTGTCGCGTTCGGGCCCCTCGTTCAAGGACGAAGTACTTGGCGGCGGCAACCTGATTGCGGGGCCGAAGGCAGAACAATTCTTCGAACCCTCCTTCGGCCAGCCAATCAGCCACGGCGCGGTGGTGATCTCGGCGATCACCAGTTGCACCAATACCGCCAACCCGGCGCAGATGATCCAGGCCGGCCTGCTGGCGCGCAATGCCCGCCGGCTTGGGCTGCAGCGCAAACCCTGGGTCAAGACTTCGCTGTCGCCAGGCTCGCAAGTGGTCGCCGATTACCTCGCTGAAGCCGACTTGCTACAGGATTTTTCTGCGCTTGGCTTCGAGCTGGCAGGGTTCGGCTGCATGACTTGCATCGGTAACTCCGGCAAGCTCGAGGAACATGTCGAGACCTTCGCCGACCAGGGCCTGAAGGGCGTCGTGGTGTTGTCTGGCAACCGCAACTTCGAAGGTCGGGTGAACCCCAAGGTGCCGGCCGGCTACCTGGCTTCGCCGGCCCTGTGCGTGGCGTTCGCCATCACCGGCAACATCGACACCGACCTCACTCAGGATGCGCTCGGCTACGACGCGCAGGGCAATCCGGTATACCTGCACGACTTGATGCCTTCCGATGAGGAAGTAGCCGCGCTGGTAGCCCGTGTAGTCAAGCCAGAGTTCTTCCGCCAGCGCCTGGCCACAGTGTGGGACGGTACCCATCACTGGCAGACGCTGTCGGCCGAAGGCAGCCTGCAGTTCCCTTGGGACGCCCGTTCGACTTACCTGCGCCGCCCGCAGTACCTGGCCGACATCCAGGCCGAGCCCAAGGCCAGCCTGGCCATCCAGGGCGCGCGGCCGTTGATGGTGCTGGGCGACAACGTCACTACCGACCACATCTCACCCGCTGGCGCGATCCCGGCCAACAGCCAGGCCGGCGAATGGCTGCTTGAGCGGGGTGAAGACCCGCAGGACCTCAATCAGTACTCCACCCGGCGCAGCAATCATGAGGTCATGCTACGCGGTGCCTTCACCAACAAGTCGGTGAAGAACCGCCTGCTCGGTGAGGAGCAGCCTGGCCCTGGCGCCTGGGCCTGGAATGCCGACCGCAGTCAGCGCCAGCCGCTGTACGACGCCGCCAAGAGCTTCGCCGACACGCCCATGGTGATCTTCGCTGGCATCAACTACGGCGCAGGCTCCAGCCGCGACTGGGCGGCCAAGGCGCAAGCACTGCTTGGCGTGCGTGCGGTAGTAGCGCGCAGTATCGAGCGTATACACCGCAGCAACCTGATCGGGATGGGGGTATTGCCATTGTTGTTCGAAGCAGGGCAGGGCGTGGAAGACCTGCACCTCGATGGCAGTGAGCACTTCGACTTCATCGGGCTCGACGAACTGGGCGTGGGTGATAACCGTGTCGGCATGGTCGTTCACCGTGCCAGTGGCCAGCGCGACGAAATCCAGTTGATCGCCCGCATCGATTCGCTGCAGGAAATCCGTTATCTGAGCAATGGGGGGGTGCTGCCTTATGTTATTCGCAAGGTCGTCAAGCGTACCCGCCAATAAGGCGTAGAGACCCAGAGATCATCGGCGGTGGCCGTTATGCTTGCGTGGACGAAGGTCACCGAGCGCCTGTCACGCACCTCTAAACCGGAGAACAATCTATGTATGCCTATGTCGGTTCACGTACCACTCGCGAGCGCAATGCGCGGGGCGATGGCATCTCGGTCTACCGTGTGGACCAGCAGTTGGGCACCCTGGACCTGATCCAGGTACTGGGCGACCTGGTCAACCCGTCATTCCTGGCGCTCAATCGTGCCGGCGATCGGCTGTACGCCGTGCATGGTGACCGCAGTGAGGTGAGCGCCTTCAAGGTCAGTGCCCAGGATGGCACGTTGAGCTGGCTGAATACCCAGAACTGTGAAGGGCGCAACCCGGTGCATCTGGCGCTGGACCCTAGTGAACGGCACCTTGTCGTATCCAATCACATCACCGGCACGCTGGCCGTACTCCACGTTCACACCGACGGCAGCCTGGGTGAGGTCAGCCAGTTGGTACAACTGGAGGGGCCGGTCGGACCGCACCGGGTCGAGCAGCCCTTCGCCAAGCCCCACTTCAACCTGTTCGACGCCTCGGGCCAGTTTGTGCTGGTACCTGACAAAGGCCTGGACCGGATATTCAGCTTCCGTTTTGCCGACGGCAAGTTGCGGCCCGCTGAGCAACCATTCGTAGCTTGTCGTGAGGGCGCAGGGCCCCGGCACATCGCGCTGCACCCTTGTGCGCCATTGGCTTTCGCCGTCAATGAGCTCGATTCGACCGTGACCAGTTATCGCTTCGATGCCGCAAGCGGTGCGCTGCAACCGCTGCAGGTGTTGTCGTCGTTACCCTCTACGTACACCGGCAATAGTCGGGCGGCAGAGATCGAAGTCGACCGAACTGGTCGTTTTCTCTACGCATCCAACCGTGGCTACGACAGTATCGCGGTATTCGCCATCGATACCCACAGCGGTCTGCTGGAACTGCTGGATGTTACAGCGACTGGTGGTCGGACCCCTCGCTTCTTTGCCCTGACGCCCGACCAGCGCTTTGTCTTCGTCCTTAATGAAGACAGTGACAGCATCGTTGCATTGGCAGTTGACGCGCAGCACGGAAGATTGAGCAAGACTGGCTTTTCGGTTTCGACCGGTAGCCCGGTATGTATGGTTTTTTCCAGTTAAGGCACACGGCTCAGCGCAATGGCAACGAGGGCGTTCGATGCGCGGGATAGCGAGCAGCGCCGCTTGAGCTTTTCTCTCCCTCCACCCGTAAGCAATGCGCTGGCACTGAATCAGTGCGGTGTAGGCTTGCGTCCAACCAAGCCCCAATGAAAATGGAGAATCCTTGTGTCCAGTACACTAACCTCAGAGGTTCTAGCCGAACTTGCTCCTGACGGCATCCTCAACGTGGCCATCAATCTCGGTAATCCGGTACTGGCCCAGAGCGGCCCCGATGGTGAACCCCAAGGCGTCTCTGTCGCCTTGGCCAAGGCCCTGGCAGAAGAGCTCGGTATCACTCCACGCATGCGTACTTATGACGCAGCTGGAAAGGTGTTTGCCGATCTGGAGCAGGGGGCCTGGAGTCTTGCCTTCCTCGCCATAGAACCCGTGCGCGAGGCGCAGATCGCGTTCAGCGATCCCTACGTGCTGATTGAAGGTACTTACCTGGTCAGGTCCGACGCGCCTTATCAGCACGTCGACCAACTGGATCAAGCCGGCCTGCGCGTGGCCGTCGGCCAGGGCGCCGCCTATGACCTCTACCTGAGTCGCACGTTGCAGCAGGCAGAACTTGTGCGCGCGGACACTTCCGCAGCTGCCGTCGACCTGTTCCTCGAGCAAGGCCTGGACGCTGCGGCCGGGGTTCGCCAGCCTTTGCAGAGAGTAGCCCTCTCAGATGCGCGCTATCGCGTGCTTGACGGATCCTTTACTTCGATCCGCCAGGCCATGGCTGTGCCTCGTAAACACCATCATGCCGCCGCCTATGTTCGGGATTTTGTCGAACGACAGTTGCGCTCAGGGTTCGTTCGCGGCGCGCTTTTGGCTACCGGCCAGACCGACGTGAGTGCCTCGCGCTGACAGCTGCCTGACTACGGTTTGAGTCGACACGGCCGTATAAGGTCAATGCTGCTATTCATAACCATAATAATCGACAAGCGATTCCAACAAATCGCTTGTCGATTAAATATATTTGTTTGTCAAGACTTATAGGGTAAAAAACGATTTATTTTATCTCATGTCGATTGACGAGGAGTGTGGACGGTATTAGCTTATTAAAAAAGCAATAAGTAAATATCGCACAGCGATACGAGGTGTAAATTGTACGATCCGCTCGTTGATTCCACCCCTGGCCGTTCCCAGCCGCATACTCCTTCTTATTGGGTAGATACGGCCGGTGCTGCACCTCCGGATGACGGTCCTGTTCAGGGCAACCACGAAGTTGATGTGGCGATCATCGGTGGCGGATACACGGGTCTTAGCAGCGCCTATCACTTGGCTCGTGAGCACGGCATCAAGGCAGTAGTCCTGGAGGCAAACCAGACGGCGTGGGGTTGCAGTGGCCGCAATGGCAGCTTTGCTCGAATCTCGGGTGGTCGAGTTCCGCTGGCAACGCTCGTTGAGAAATACGGGCGCGATACTGCCAGGGCTTTTTTTGCTGAAATGCAGCAGGCCTTGCAGACAACGCGGGACCTGATCGATATCGGTGAAATCGACTGCGACAAGCAGCCCGACGGTGTGTTCAAGGTGGCAATCAAGCCAGAGCACGTTGCCGGTCTCAAGCGTGAAGTCGAGATGTACAACGGCTTGCTCAATTACCCGGCGCGATTTGTCGATGCCGCAGGAGTGCAGCAGGTGCATGCTGGGGCAGAGTCCTATGGGGCGCTGAACCTGCCAGACGGCTTTTGCATGCATCCGCTAAAGCTCGCCTGGGGCATCCAGCGTTTAGCCCGTGAAGCAGGTGCGAAAGTTCACCCAGGTAGCCCTGTTACCGAATGGACCAGCGCCGCTGGCGGTCATCGCTTGGTAACGCCCGGCGGGGTAGTTACTGCACGCAGAGTAATTGTCGCCACTAACGGCTACACCTCGCGCAAATTGAACCCTGTTCTCACCGGCCGCATTCTGCCGGTGCATTCGCAAATCATCGTGACCCGTCCGCTCACCGCGGAAGAAAAGGTGAATAGCTTGCCGGGCGGTGACTGCATGTTCGATACCCGCAATCTGCTCTTCTACTACCGTCGCCTTCCCGATGATCGAATCCTGTTCGGTGGACGCAGCGCCGTGAACGGGCGTGACGCGGAGAACCCTGTCCATCGTCAGCGACTGCTGGATGCCTTGTGCCGCAAGTTCCCGGTGCTGAAAGGCGTTCAGCTTGATTACAACTGGGGTGGCTGGGTAGCGGTAACCAACAATTCGTTGCCGCATTGCTACCAAGTCTCCGGTATGCAGAACGTTTACACCGGGGGTGGGTACGCGGGTAGTGGAGTTTCTTTCTCGATACAGACCGGAAAGCGACTGGCTCAAATGCTCGCGGGTGATGCACGGCCCACACCAGTGCCGTTCCTGCACGAAGCGCCGAAACCTTTCCCGCTGCAATCGTTCCTGCGTGTAGGGCAGCGAATGGCATACGCCTGGTATCGCTTCAAAGACGCTGAATAGGGCGTCCGTGCAAGCTGGATAAATCGAATAGCTTGCTTCAAGCCTCGATACACCTACAAGAGTGTAAGGACGGCAGGACGAACAGGGAGTTCTACGTTTCGCATCAACTGTCTAACTAAAATAATGCAGGAGTTGAAAATGAAGCGAATCCAATTGCGCGTGCGTGCGCTGACAGTGGTAGTGGGCCTTATCGGGGTCCATGCCCAGGCAGCGGAAACAGTCACTTTTGCTGGCTGGGGCGGCGCCTTACAAGATGCTGAGCGTAAAGCTTATTTTGAGTTGGCAGCTAAGCATCAAGGTCTGACCGTTAAAGAAGACACCATGGATGGCCTGGCTGCAGTGCGGGCCCAGGTGATGTCTGGCAAGCCAAAGTGGGACGTTGTCGAGTTGGCCTCCAACGACTGTGTGATGGCTGAGGCCCAAGGCTTGACCGAGCCGCTGGATTACTCGGTCATCAACAAAGATGGCGTGGCCGAAAATCTATACGGTAAGAACTGGATTGCCAGTAACGCTTACTCCACGGTACTGGCATGGACCACCGAAGCAGACGCCGCAAAACCCCGTAATTGGACTGACTTCTTCAACCCCGAGGTGAAGGGCCCGCGCGCCCTCTATCGTCAGCCTTACACCACCCTGGAGATTGCCCTGATTGCCGATGGCGTGGCGCCAAAGGATCTGTATCCGCTGGACGTTGATCGGGCATTCAAAGTGCTTCAGCGCATTAAGCCGCAGGTCTCGAACTGGTGGAGCAGCGGCAGTGATTCGGCCCAATTGCTGCGTAGCCGTGAAGTGGATTTCCTGGCTATCTGGGCATCGCGTGCCGACGAGCTGAAGGCTTCCGGTGCGAAGGTCGATTACACCTACGATAAAGCGCTCCTCGATTATGACTGTGTCGTGGTGCCCAAGGGCGCACCAAACAAGGCCCAGGCGATGAAGCTGATCGCCCAGATCATGTCGCCAGAAAGCCAGGCGCACCTTGTTACCCTGATTCCGAATCCTCCAATCAATACCAAGGCGTACGATACCGGGATCATCCCTGCGGACTTGGCTGCGCGCTTGCCTACTTCTCCGGCCAACATCGACAAGGTCGCTTTCTTCGATCCTCGCTGGTGGCAGAGCCGCCAGGCAGAGTTGCAGCAGCGTTTCGATTTGTTCATCCAGAACTGATCGGCGGGAGGAAGTCATGCGCAAGTTGATTTGTAGCACCCTCTCCAGTGCGGTGTTGGCGAGCATCATCCCTGCCGTACAGGCTGAGACACTCGTTTTTGCCGGATGGGGTGGGGCTCTACAGGATGTTGAGCGGAAAGCTTACCTGGAGCCAGCAGCGCGCGATCTGGGTATCAGCATTCGCGAGGACAATATGTCCGGGCTATCTGCTGTCCGTGCACAGGTCATGTCTGGCAAGCCGAAGTGGGACCTCGTCGAGCTGGGCAGTACCGAATGCGCCCAGGCGGAGCAGGAGGGGCTATCGGAGCCACTGGATTACGCGGTTATCGACAAGACCCACGTCAATCCGGCAGTTGTAGGCAAAAACTGGGTCGCCAGTCACTCCTACGCTACGGTCGTAGCTTGGGCCAAGGATACCGGGCATCCAGTGGCAAATAACTGGCAGCAGTTCTTCGACCCAAATGTGAAAGGCGCACGTGCGCTCTATCGTCAGCCCTGGCTGACCATGGAAGCGGCCTTGTTAGGGGATGGGGTACCAGCGAAAGACCTTTATCCGTTGGATGTGGACCGTGCCTTCAAAGTCTTGGAGCGTATCAAGCCACAGGTGGCCAACTGGTGGAGCGCCGGCGCCGATTCCGCACAGCTTCTGCGCAGTCGTGAAGTCGACTTCCTCGCCATCTGGAACGGCCGTGTGGCTGACGTCAAAGGTCAGGATAACCAGGTTGACTACAGCTTCGACGGGGCCATCCTCAATCATGACTGTTTGATCGTCCCCAAGGGGGCCGCGAATAAAGCGCTGGCGATGAAAGTCATTGGTCAGATACTCAAGCCTGAAAACCAGGCGCACCTGGCTACGCTAATCCCCTATGCCCCGGTCAACAGTGAGGCTTATGCCACCGGAATCATAAGCGCGGAGCAAGCTCGGCAGCTGCCGACTTCTCCAGAGAATATCGACAAAGTGGTCATGATCGATCCGCAATGGTGGCTGAAAAATCAGACCGCTTTGCAGCAACGTTTCGATCTGTTTATCACACAGTAGGGTGATGGGCGTCGAATGGCGCCCTTTCATAAAAACAAGTTTTGCGCCTTACGGCATCGAGTCCGAGCATGTCAGATACCAAGCTTTCGACCTCCATCGATATCGAGAATGTCACCAAGACCTACGGCAGCTTCACGGCTTTGGATAACGTGTCCTTGAACATCCGCAGCGGGGAGTTTCTCTCCTTGCTGGGATCGTCTGGATCCGGGAAAACGACGTTACTCATGGCCTTGGCCGGCTTCGTCCGTCCAAATGCGGGCAGCGTGCGCTTTGGCGGTCGCGAGATGGTGTTCGAACCGCCACACAAGCGTGATCTGGGCATGATGTTCCAGAACTACGCACTGTTCCCCCACATGAACGTTTTTCAGAACGTCGCCTACCCGCTGAAGTTGCGGGGTTATGACCGAGCGGAAATACGTCGTCGAGTGGGTGATGCTCTGGCGATGGTAGAGCTGGATAAACTGGTGGACCGCCGCATTGACGAGATGTCCGGCGGGCAGCGTCAGCGAATCGCGCTGGCCCGGGCGATCGTTTTCGAGCCAAAGATTTTGCTGATGGATGAACCGCTGTCGGCCCTTGATAAGCGACTGCGTGAAACCATGCAGCTTGAAATCCGTCGTCTGCATGCGCGGTTAGGCATGACTGTGGTTTACGTTACTCACGATCAGCGTGAGGCGTTGACCATGTCCGACCGCATCGCGGTAATGAGCCAAGGGCGTATTCAGCAGGTAGATACCCCGGAAAATCTGTACGAGCGACCAGCCAATCGGTTTATTGCTGAATTCGTCGGTGAGTCCTCATTCCTGCCTGTGTCGATGCGTGATGGCAAAGCTTGGTTCCGCGACCAGCCGCTCAGCGCGGTGTTCAGTGCGGGCAAGCTGGGTAATCCAAATGTGGTGCTTCGTCCCGAAAAGCTTCAGTTTGTTAGCGATGATGCCGAAGGGCTGAACCTGTTCCGCGGCAAGGTTCAGGAAATCATTTATCAAGGTGAAAGTCAGCTGCTGCAAATTGACTTGGGGGAGGGCGCACAAGTATCGATTCGCCGGCCTAGCCGCAGTTCCTCTGATGGTATCCCCTCGCGAGGCGATGCTGTAGTGCTGGGACTCCATCCCCAGGACAGCTTGATTGTAGGGGAGTCTGTATGACATCCCTACAGCTCGACTCAACGCTGCACGTCAGCGCGTTGCGTAGAGCGACGCAGCGGCATGCGTGGCTGCTGCTCTCGCCCATGGTCCCCGCGCTGCTCCTGGTGCTGGTGACGTTTGTGATTCCGATTGGTTGGCTGTTCGGGCTTTCTTTATTCGATGCTGACGGACATCTGACCGCTGAGAACTACACACGCTTGCTGCAACCCATCTACGTGTTGGCATTTACGCAGACCTTCAAAGTCAGTTTGATAGTCACAGTTGCTTGCGTATTGATTGGTTACCCATACGCCTATTTTATGGTGCACGGTCCGCGTCGTCTGGCAGGTCTTGCCATGGCGCTGCTTTTGATTTCCCTTTGGACGTCCTTGCTTGTCAGGACCTATGCCTGGCTGGTGCTTCTGCAGCGCCGTGGAGTGATCAACGATATTCTGATGTCCCTGGGCATTGTTGATACACCACTGCCGCTGGTGCATAACCTTACCGGTACTGTGATCGGCATGACGCACATCATGTTGCCCTACATGATTCTGCCTCTCTACGCCGCAATGAAAAGCATCAATCCGATTTATATCCAGGCCGCGTCGACATTTGGCGCGTCGCCAAGCCGTGCGTTTCGTGATGTGTTCTTGCCACTGTCATTGCCGGGCCTGGCCGCGGGGGCGACCCTGGTGTTCGTCCTCAGCTTGGGCTTCTACGTCACACCGGCACTGCTGGGCGGTGGCAAGGTGCAAATGCTGTCCATGCGCATCGAAAGCGATGTATCGATGTACGCGAACTGGGGGGCAGCATCGTCGCTAGGTGTGGTGTTGCTCGTGGCAACACTGTTGATCCTGTTCCTGGTCAAGAAGATTGCCGGCATGGGCCGGCGCAGCGAGTGAAACCATGAATCGATCTTTCTCACAGCTGAGTGGGCAGGTAGCGCGACGCGCTTGGCTATACATCCTGGTCGGAGCAACCATGTTGTTCCTGCTCACGCCAACGCTGATTGTGCTGCCGATGTCGCTGTCCGATGCTCGATACCTGAGCTTCCCGCCCCAGTCGCTGAGCCTGCAGCCGTTCTTCAATTACCTGGCTTCCGTGGAATGGCGTACAGCTACCCAGGTGTCGCTTATCACCGCCACGATCACCATGATCGTGGCTACGACACTGGGCACAGCCGCAGCCTATGCGTTGCACAACAGTCAGCAGCGTTACCTGGGTGTACTGCGTGGGCTGATGATGGCTCCGATGATTGTGCCGTCGATCTTCACGGCCATCGGCCTGTTCTTCATCTACGCACGGCTGGATCTGAACAACAGCATCCCAGGCCTCGTTCTGGCGCATACCTTGATTGCATTGCCTTATGTGATCATCAACGTCGGTGCTGGCTTGAAGAGCTATGACATGACGCAGGAGCACGCCGCGTGCATCCTTGGCGCCAGCCGCTTGCGCGCATTCATTGACATCACTTTGCCGCAGATCCGCTTTTCGGTCATCGCCGCTGCAATGTTCGCGTTTGCCGTGTCCCTTGATGAGGCAGTGATCTCGCTGTTCATCAGCGGCGGGGACAGTGCAACCTTGACCAAGCGCATGTTCAGCTCGCTGCGTTCTGAAATCGATCCTCTTATCGCTGTGGTGGCGACCCTGATGACTCTGCTGTCCATCGTCATGCTTGCCATCAGCCTCACTGCTCAGCGTCGTGCGCAGAAGAGGAGCCAGGCATGAGTCGCAAGACTATGCGTCTACCTGGGGCCAGCGGACAGCCGTTGTCGTTCACCTGGAACGGTCGAAAACTGGATGGGCTCGAAGGCGACAGCGTAGCCGAAGCGCTGTTGGCCAATGGTATCCGTGGCTTGGCATTTACGCGCAAGGCGCATCGGCCAATGGGGCTTTCGGGTTTCTACGCAACTGGCGTACTTGCCCGTGTTGACGGTGTGCCGAACGTACGGCTTGACCAGTGCTTGTTGCGAGAAGGCTTGCAGGTCGAGATGCAGAACTGTTGGCCTGCGCCGTCGATCGATCTGTTGCGTCTGGCACGACTGGTGCCGGCCAAGTGGATTCAGGGTGGGTTCGAGCACACCAACATCGTACCGAGCGGTGGTCAGCTTTTTCAAAGGTGGGAAGGGTTGTTGGCATTCCTCGCCGGTGTGGCCAAGCCCGCCTCTTCGAAAGTAGAAGTCGTCGTACCGGAAGGCCGTCGTGTACACGCCGAGGTTCTGGTAATTGGTGCAGGACCTGCCGGCTGTGCTGCTGCCAATGCTGCTGCCCAGAGTGGGCGTAAAGTGGTGCTGGTTTCCCGTGGGCAGACGGCAGGGGGCATAGCCCGCTTCGCCGGTGCCAGCACTCCTGCGCTCGATCCTGGCGTGGAGTGCCTGTTTGGCGTTGACGTATTTGGCGCCTATCGAGGTGGTGAGTTACTGCTTGGTGCGCCAGTGAATGGCAACGAAGGTGCCCTGGTGTTGGAAGCAGATGAAGTGATCCTGGCAACCGGACGCCGTTCTGTTCCACCGCTTGTGGCGGGTGCATGGTTGCCGGGGGTCATGGATGCACGCACAGCGCTGTCGCTCGTTGCCGGTCGGCGTATTGCGCCAGGTGCCGCAGTGGTAGTGCTGGGCGTCGGTCAGCAAGACGCGTTGGCCAATCAGTTACGTGGTTTGGGTGTAAATGTGGTGACCGCAGCGCCGATGGAGAAGTTGAGACGAATCTGTGGGTTCAACAGTGTGCGGGGCATCGAACTGGATGCCTACCATGCCTGCGATGCCGTCGTGTTGTCTGGCCACGGCGCGTTCGATGACAGTTTGAGCTTCCAGCAGTCTGCGCAAGGCCGTCTGCAGTTGTTCGGTGGGGAAAGCGTTTATCAACGCGTTGGTGCCGCAGCGGAGCCTGACAGACCGCATAATGCGCATGATCCTGCGGTCTTGCTTTGTCCCTGCTTCGACGTTTCTGGCGCGGAAGTGGATGAACTGCTGGACCAAGGTATCCACGATCTGGAAGTAATCAAGCGCCTGACCTCATGCGGTATGGGGCCTTGCCAAGGGCAACCTTGCTGGAACGCTTTGCGTGATTACGTAGGTGCGCGCTTGGGAGTCATTCCGGCAAGCATCCAGAAACCCACCCTGCGCCCTCCGCGTCGGGCTTTGACTGTTGCGCAGGCCGCGGGGCTGGCGTCTGTGGTGGAGCCGTTGCAATGAATGATCTTCAACCGCTTCCAACACGTTGTTCGGTGCTGATCGTCGGTGGCGGCATCCAGGGCTTGTCGCTTGCGTTCAGTCTTGCTGAACGTGGCGTGCGGGATATTCTGGTACTCGATGCTGGCTATTGGCAGGGAGGCGCATCAGGGCGAAACGGTACGTTGATCCGTGGCGCTTTCAGCTCACCTGAATGGACACGTTTCTTTGCCCATTCGAATCGTCTGTGGCTCGGCTTGTCGCGGCGTCTTGGCGAAAACGTGATGTTCTCGCGTCGGGGTTACAGCATGATCGGCGAACGCGCAGCAACGGCGGAGCTGCTTTACCGTACACGCGAAGTCCATCGTGAGTGCGATATCAACTCGCATTTGCTCGACCAGGCGCAGTTGAGGAAAGTGCTACCCGCTCTAGCCCACGAGCGCGTCAGCGCAGCATTGCATTTGCCAGACAGCGGGGTGGCGCCACATCACGCGGCAATGTATGCGTTCCGCCAAGCCTGTGAGCGGCTAGGCGTTGAGATTCGCTACCGCACGCGTGTGGATGCAATCGATCACGGTGCTGGCAGGGTGAGCGGAGTGACGGTAGAGGATACGCGTATCCAGGCCGACACTGTTGTGCTGGCTGGCGGGGCCGACAGTAATGCGTTGGCGCAAATGGCTGGCGTGCCGCTAGAGGGTTATCCAATGAGGCTGGAAGCCATGGCATTGGAACCGACGAGGCCCTTGATCGGCCCTGCGGTCGCGTTACTCGACAGGCTCTGCTACATGCATCAAACCGCGCGGGGCGAAGTAGTGGGGGGCGCAGAGGTGGCTGAGCGTCCTCAGGACAGCATTAACGCGGATATTCCAGTGATGGCGGCTACGGCGCGTGCCTATCTGGAGATGTTTCCGCAGTTGGGGCAGGCACGCATTCTCCGTCAATGGGCTGGGTTGGTGCATATCTCTCCGGATTTCGGGCCAATGTTAGGTGCCCACCCTCGCTTACCCGGATTGTTCGTTAGCGCCGGCTGGTGCTACGGTCACGCCGGTGCGCCCGCCGCCGGAGACATGTTGGCTCAGGCAATTGTCGATGGCGTGGTGGACGAACGGATGAAACCCTTTGCCGTTGATCGCTTCGAGCGCGGATGTCCTGTGACCGAGCCAGGCATTGTATTGAGTCATTTCGAATGAATAACCGTGAATTAGAGCATCGTATAGGCCAGTCCCCTCGTGCAATCGAGGGCGTCACTTCCGTTGCCACTGAAGGAAAGCCTGCCATGAATGCCGCTGAGGATTCGCCGCTGTTTGTCACCGCGCTGTCCAAGGGCCTGTCGATAATTTCTGCGTTCAACAGCGGTCGGCCAAGTATGAACCTGATGGAGCTTGCGCAGGTAACCGGGCTCAACAAGAGTACTGTCCAGCGGTCGATTTTCACGCTCGAGACGTTGGGGTATGTGGGTAAAGACCCGGAGTCGAAGCGCTACCGCCTTATGCCCCGCTCGCTGGATCTCGGAGCCGGTTATCTGCAGACCAGTGATCTGGTTGAGCGCTCCAATCCCTACCTGCATGAATTGAATCGGGGTACTGAAGAAAGTTGCAATTTGCTTGAACCTTGTGGCACGGACATGCTTTACGTGGCGCGCTTCCCTAGCCACCGACAGATTTCCATCCATGTGCCACTGGGGCGGCATTTACCCATGTATTGCACTGCTGCGGGGCGCGCCTATCTTGCGGCCTTGCCAGCCGCTGAGTGCAAAGCCATTCTCGATGCTTCGGATTTGATTGCACATACTTCCAACACGATCACTGAACGTGAGCGTCTGGATGAAGTGATTGATCAGGCACGTCGTGAAGGCTATGCCTTCGCCAATGAAGAATTCTATGTCGGTGACATTAGTGTTGCGAGCGCAGTGGTCAACGCTAAAGGTTATCCGTTAGGGGCTGTGAACGTCGCCGTACCCTTTAGCCGTTGGTCTCTGGATGATGCGTTACGTGATCTGGCCCCAAAGGTAATTAACGCCGCTCGTTCCATTTCGAGTGCCGCTCGAAGCTTGCGCCCCATGACTTGATATCGGGGCGGTTAAACGCCCTCATCATGAGTATCCCGAATTACGCGCTTTGGCGCGTAACGGGGGACTTTTGCTCAGCTAAACGCGAAGCGATATGCGCTCCGATCATTTAATCACCGCACTACTGAAGGAATGCCCCATGACTATCTCTCGCTTTCAACCGAATAACGGCCGCCTCAGCCACGCGCTGGTACACAATGGCATCGTCTACATTACCGGCCAAGTACCTGCTGACCGCACCCAGGATGTAAAGGGGCAGACTGCCCAAGTGCTGGCTCGTATTGATGAGCTGCTGGCCGAAGCGGGTTCGGATAAATCCCATATCCTCTTCGCTCAAGTTTGGCTCAAGCACGCGGTAAAGGACTTCGCAGACATGAATGCGGCGTGGGACGCCTGGGTTCCAAAAGACGCACTGCCAGCCCGCGCAACGGTTGAAGCTAATCTGGCTGCCGAAAACATTCTGGTTGAAATCGCTGTTCAAGCGGCTGTCAGGAGCTGAGCAATGAATACTGTTCATCATCTCATTGGTGGTCAGAAGGTGTTGGAGTCCGGTCGCACGGTAGACGTTTTCAATCCCTCTACCGGGCAAGCCATCCGTAAGCTCCCACTGGCTAGCAAGGCAACTGTTCAACAGGCAATTGATGCTGCCAAAGCTGCTTTCCCGGCCTGGCGCAACACGCCGCCAGCCAAGCGTGCTCAGGTGCTGTTCCGCTTCAAGCAATTGCTTGAGGCTAATGAGCAGCGCATTGTCCAGTTGATCAGCGAAGAGCATGGCAAAACGATCGAAGACGCTGCCGGTGAACTGAAGCGGGGCATTGAAAACGTCGAGTACGCAAGCGCAGCTCCCGAAATTCTCAAGGGCGAATACAGTCGTAATGTCGGCCCAAACATTGACGCATGGAGCGACTTCCAGCCGATCGGTGTGGTCGCAGGTATTACTCCGTTCAACTTCCCAGCCATGGTGCCGCTGTGGATGTATCCGCTGGCAATTGCCTGCGGTAATACGTTCATCCTGAAACCCTCTGAGCGTGACCCCAGCTCTACCTTGTTGATCGCCGAACTCTTTGAAGAAGCCGGCCTGCCCAAGGGGGTGCTGAACGTAGTACACGGTGACAAGGTCGCTGTAGATGCGCTCATTGAAGCTCCGGATGTGAAGGCGTTGAGCTTCGTCGGCTCTACTCCGATCGCGGAGTACATCTATACCGAAGGAACCAAGCGTGGCAAGCGCGTGCAAGCCCTGGGAGGGGCGAAGAATCACGCTGTGTTGATGCCCGACTGCGACCTCAACAACGCGGTCAACGCATTGATGGGCGCGGCCTATGGTTCGTGCGGCGAGCGCTGCATGGCTATTTCCGTGGCCGTTTGTGTGGGCGATCAAATCGCTGACGCACTGGTCGAGAAGATCGTTCCACAAGTCAAAGCGCTGAAAATTGGCGCTGGTACCTCCTGCGGGCTGGATATGGGCCCGCTGGTTACCAGTGCTGCCAAAACCAAAGTTACTGGTTATATCGATAGCGGCGTAGAGGAGGGTGCTCAACTCTTGGTCGATGGCCGCAATTTCCAGGTCGCCGGTCACGAAAACGGCTTCTTCATCGGCGGTACCTTGTTCGACCGGGTGACATCGGACATGGCTATCTATCGGGAAGAGATTTTCGGCCCTGTGCTTTGCATCGTGCGTGTGCAGAGCCTGGAAGAAGCCATGCAACTGATCAACGATCATGAGTACGGTAACGGCACCTGCATTTTCACCCGTGATGGTGAGGCAGCACGCCTGTTCTGCGACGAAATCGAAGTGGGGATGGTTGGCGTCAACGTGCCTCTTCCAGTGCCTGTGGCCTATCACAGCTTCGGCGGATGGAAGCGCTCGTTGTTTGGCGACCTGCATGCATACGGTCCGGACGGCGTTCGCTTCTACACCAGGCGCAAAGCGATCACTCAGCGCTGGCCACAGCGCACCTCTCACGAGGCCGCGCAGTTCGCGTTCCCTAGCAACAGTTGATTTGCAACTCGTCAGATCCGACTTCCCGCGTGTGGTAATCCTGCCCACGCGGCTATGTACCCAACGTGGAGACAGTCATGAACAACGCCCAGAAGTTTTACATTGACGGCCAGTGGGTCGCCGCGGAGTCCGGAAATACTTTGGACGTGGTCGATCCTTCCACTGAGCAGCCATTCATCAAAATCGCTGTGGGCGATGCCCAGGATGTCGACAAGGCAGTAGTTGCTGCAGTTAAAGCATTTCCGGCTTTTTCGGTACAACCGGTTGCTGAGCGACTGGCTTTGCTGAAGGAGATCTTGCGGGTCTACAACCTGCGCTATGAAGACTTGGTCAAAGCCGTCAGCCAGGAGATGGGGGCTCCGTTGCATTTTGCTCGCGACGCTCAGATCTGGAGTGGCCGTGCTCACCTTGAGTCAACTATCAAAGCGCTGGAATCATTTCAGTTCAGCGAGCAGCACGGATCTACCCATGTGGTTCGCGAGGCAATTGGCGTCTGCGCCCTGATCACGCCATGGAATTGGCCTCTGAATCAGATCGTCTGCAAAGTGGCGCCGGCGATTGCGGCCGGTTGCACCGTTGTGTTGAAGCCGAGCGAAATTGCACCGCTCACCGGTATCATCTTTGCCGAGATTCTCCATGAAGCAGGTGTGCCGGCAGGGGTATTCAACCTGATTAATGGTACCGGACCGGATGTTGGCCAACATATGGCCAGCCACCCTAAAGTGGACATGGTGTCGTTCACCGGCTCGACTCGCGCAGGTATTATAGTTGCCAAGACAGCGGCTGATACGGTGAAGCGGGTTGCCCAGGAACTGGGAGGCAAATCGGCCAATATCCTGCTTGATGATGTAGATCTTGAGGTCGCTGTCGCCAAGGGGGTGAAGGGGTGCTTCTCCAACTCTGGCCAGTCCTGCGATGCGCCTACGCGTATGCTGGTTCCGGCATCCCTGCATGCCCAGGCGTTGGAAATTGCCAGGCACACGGCCGAGCAACTGGTCACCGGCAGCCCCTTGGAGCAAGCAACCAACCTGGGCCCTGTCATCAGCGAAGCACAGTTCAACAAGATTCAGGGACTGATCGCAACCGGTATTGAAGAGGGTGCCACTTTGGTGGCCGGTGGTCTGGAGCGCCCCGAATGCCTGCACAAAGGCTATTACGTGCGTCCGACCGTATTTGGCAACGTGACGCCACAAATGACCATCGCCCGTGAAGAAATCTTTGGCCCGGTTCTGTCGATCCTTCCGTACGACACGCTGGAGCAGGCCATCGAGATCGCCAACGATACGGTTTACGGCCTCGCGGCCTATGTGCAATCCCGGGACATTGATAAAGCAAGGGCAGTCGCAGGTCGCATGCGGGCAGGCTCGGTTTACCTCAATTATCCCGACTGGGACACCTTTGCGCCGTTTGGTGGTTATAAACAGTCAGGTAATGGTCGAGAGTATGCAGGGTGGGGCATCCACGACTTCCTGGAAATCAAAGGCGTAGTGGGCTGGGGGAGCTGAGATCTTTTCCTGCGGGGGCAGACATGGATGTCTGCCCCAGTCTTGATGGATCAGGTCGGGAATTACAGATGTATCCAATAGGGATGCCGTGAGCCATTAAAGTGACTCCGGCTTACCGATCAGTGCTTCATGTTTTTTTGAGAGTCGCTAGCCAGATGATGATGCTCCTGTGCTATCGCTTTCCTTACCTCACTGACCTGCGTGGCTGTAACCTCTGGAGCTTTGTTGCCCCAGCTGTTGCGGATGAACGAAACGAGCTGTGCCGTTTCCTGATCATTCAACCGCCAGCCGAAATCGGGCATGACAAGGTCAGACGGCGCTTGTTGAGTGGAAGGCAGCCTGCTGCCGCTCAATATCACACGGATCATCGAGCTCGGATCTTCCGAGAGTACCGATGGGTTGCCGGCCAGTCGGGGGAACACCTCGCTGTAGCCGTGCCCGTCAGTCCGGTGACACGCGGCGCAGTTATCAACGTAGATCTCGGCTCCGCGGCTTGGAGACTCACCCGACCAAAGTGACTTTGCAGTTGCATCGTCCGCCTTGAATGCCACTTTTGTAGAACCTGCACTGGCCGGAAGCGATTTCAGATACTGGGCGATCGCTGAAAGATCTTGATCGCTCAAGAACTGCCCACTGTGCTGGATCACATCGTTCATGGCGCCTATCGATGAGAAATGCGCATTTCGGCCATTTCGCAGCGTTTGAACGATGTCTTCTTCACTCCACTCGCCCAGGCCGTCCGGAGCATTTGCGCGCAAGCTGATGGCAACCCAGCCATCGATGACCTGGCCTCCTGCCAGATAGGTTGGATCTCGCTCATCCAGCGACTTCTCCTGGAGTGTCACAGCCCGTGGTGTGTGGCAGCTCCCACAATGCCCAAGCCCTTGAACCAGATAAGCCCCCCGGGCAATCTGGGCACTTTCGTACTTCAGTGGCCCCGTCGCAGCCATCGGCTCGACCGCTGGCGCAAACAGGTTGCGCCAGATGCTCAGCGGCCATCGCATGGATAACGGCCAGGGGATTTCGCTCTCCCGGTTGGCTTGAGCGACAGGCTCAACGCCATTCATGAAGAATGCATAAAGCGCTTTCAGGTCGTCATCCGTGACCTTGGCGTACGAGGGATAGGGCATAGCCGGGTACAGTGTGTACCCCTCTTTGGCTATGCCATGACGCACCGCTTTGTCGAAGTCTTCGAGTGAGTATCGCCCGATGCCCGTGTCTGGGTCGGGCGTGATATTGGTGGCGAAGATGGTGCCGATCGGAGTGGCCATTGACAGGCCTCCGGCATATGGCTTACCGCCTTTTGCAGTATGACAAGCCACACAGTCCCCGGCCCGTGCCAGGTATTCCCCCTGTTTGATCAGCTCCGGGCTCTTGTAGTCTTCTGCCCAGAGCGCCGGAGCTGCCGCAAGCAGAGCGGTCGCCAATGAGACTCGAATGTTCATCCCGGCAAGGCTCCTCATGCTTGCACCATAGGGCCTGGGGCTTTCAGGTACTGTTCCCGGATGGCTTTCGCTGACCAGTAGGCCAGGGCGCCTACCATACCCGTCGGGTTGTAGCCGTTGTTCTGCGGGAAGACGCATGCCCCCATTACAAATACATTGGGCACATCCCATGACTGAAGGTAACGATTGACTGCGCTGGTCCTGGGGTTGTCGCCCATGATCGCGCCACCGCAGGTATGGGTGCTCTGGTAGCGTGTGGTGTTGTAGTGTTCGCCTGGTTTCTTTGCGTCTGCCGAGATTGCCAATGGGTTGAGACTGCGGGCCATTTCCTCAAGCTTGCCGACCATGTACTGGTTGGCTCTGATTTCGTTTTCCTTCCAGTCGAATGTCATCCTCAGCATTGGGCGGCCAAAGGCATCCTTGTAGGTAGGGTCGAGGTCGAGGTAGCAGTCCTCATAAGCCATGTTGGCCCCTTGGACTTCCCAGTAGAACTGGTGACGGAAATTGTCCTGTGCCGCTTTCTTCCAGCCGCTGCCCCATTTTGGGCTACCGGGTGGCAGGCTGATGCCGCGCACCGGGCCGCCGCCTGGCTGGCGCGCCCACAACACACTGCCGCCCAGGTACCCCAGCTTGGCATTGTCGATCTGGTTGCCGTTGAAGTCGTCGATGACTTGCCCTGCGCCACCGATGCCGATGAATGGGTTACCTTGCACGCTTTTGTCGAAGAACAGCGTCATGCGCGTCAAGTTCTGATAGGTGTAATTCTTCCCGACCACGCCTTCGCCAGTCTTCGGATCGTAAGGTTTGCCAATACCCGAAAGCAGCATGAGGTGGACGTTGAGGTAGGAGAACGCTGCGAGGATCACCAGGTCCGCTCGCTGCGTCTGCTCATGCCCCGAGGCGTCCAGGTAGGTAACCCCTGTCGCTTTCTTCTTGTCGCTATCCAGCTCGACCTGGAGTACTTGCGAGTTCGGCCTGAGTTCGAAATTTTTGCGCTGGCGCAGTACCGGCAAGATGCATGCGTTGGGGCTGGCTTTGGAGTAGTTCAAGCACCCGTAGTCGCTGCAGAAACCACAGAAGTTGCACGGGCCGAGTTGACATCCGTAAGGGTTTTTATAGGGGCCAGATGCGTTCGACGCTGGAATGGGATAGGGGTGGTAGCCGAATTCCGAGGCAGCTTTAGCGAAGGCTTTTCCGCCCAGGTAATCGGGGTTGGCCGCTAACGGGAAGTGCCTGCTGCGTGAGCCCTCGAACGGGTTGCCTCCGGTGATGGGTAGACCGTTGATGATGCCCGCTTGCCCGGCTGTGCCGCAGACCTGTTCAAAATGATCGAAATGCGGCTCCAGTTCCGTGTAGCTCACGGGGAAGTCCTGAATGGTCATCTCTTTGGGGATGAAAGCTTTGCCATAGCGGCTTTCGTAGTTGGAGCGCAGGTTGAAGTCTTCGGGCAGCGCACGGAAATGACAGCCAGACCAGTGCGTGCCGGCCCCTCCCACACCATCACCGGGCTTGAACGAGCCCATCTGGCGATAGGGGACGGCGCGCTGGGCTACGTTGTGGCGGATCGTCAGGCTTTCCTTGCTCAGGCTTTGCAGGTATTTGCGGTGCACTGACCCGGCCAGCTCGTCATTGACTTTTGGGTAGACAAAATCAGGGTAGGTATCCCGGTCGGCACCCCGCTCAAGGGCGACGACTTTAAGGCCAGCATCGGTCAGCTCCTTGGCGAGAATTGCACCGGTCCAACCCATACCAACGATCACGGCATCGACTTTTTCTTGTATTGCCATATCAACCTCTACGACCAGACATGCTTACGGGCGGTAACGGGTAGGGCTTCGACGTTTGGTCGACCCAGTCCATGAAATCGGCGCGTACGCCTGGGTAACCCACCAGCTTCCAACCCACCATGTCTTTGTTCCCGCCGTACTGCGGGTCGGCGAAAAAGCCGTACAGGGTTTCGTTCAGCAGGTGTGTGAAGAACACCTTGGCTGGCACGCCCTCGGTTTTGATCTCACCGGCTTCGACGCGTTTGAGAATGCCGTCTTGTTCAGGGGCGGACAGTTCACTGAAGCGCTTGCCCGCGTGTTCTTTCTGGCACCAGGCGTTCAGGGCAGAAATCCCCACGCGCAGTATGTCGCGCGGCGGCAGCTTGCCCTGGTAACCAAACTCCGGACCCGCGTCGTAGTAAGGGCCTTGCAGGTACCAGATATCACCGGCCGCATAGCTGCTTTGCATATGTCGATCAATGAACTCGGGAACCCCCGCTTCGATCGCGCCGGCCCCCAGTTCATCCTGGGGGATCAGCCGGGCGCACGCCGCATTGATGAATGCCCATTCGATCTCATTGAAAAAGAGCGGTGAGTAGGCTTTGGCCGGGTCGCGGTCAGTTGCCTTCACGTGGTTGTCTGCAGCCGGCGTGGCCGTGGCCAGGCCAGGCACTTGGCTGGCGATGACTGTCAGCGGTATCAGCGTCAACGTTTTCTTGAAGAACGCTCGCCTCGATTCATAGGGTTTTTCTTGGTCTTGTTGGCTCACGAGGGTGACCTCTCAGGCATGAGTGGGTGGTGCGAATGACGAGTGCTTGGCTCATCATTTTGGTATTTTGCATTCAAAATATAAAATGCGTCTAGGCCTGGAGTGGTGCGGCGCTTCGATCCAGCTTATTTCGGGCGCAGGCGCGCACCCGGACAGGGACTGCGGATGGGGAAGAATTGAGCTGGATCAAGCGCGGGACTGCGGATGCAGCCTGGAGGGGGGATACAGGGGCAGCCGTAGCTGCCGTAAGGGGTTGCGTCAGACGCGAGGCAGGCCGCCTGCGTCAAGAATGTGGTTACGCAGGATGGCCTTCAGGCGCTCGCCATCGCGCTTCTCGAGTGCTTCGATCATTGCTTCATGATCGTGAATGGCGCGTTCCCACTTCTGCTCTGTGCGGTTGGAGGAATAGCGTACGGCCTGGATTTTTCGATTGAGCGTGAGGTAAGTCTTCCTCAACGTTTCATTGCGAGCGGCGAGGCTGATGGCATCATGAATGGCTGCGTTCTTTTCAAAATACAGTGACAGGTCGTCACTGGCTTTGGCTTGAAGCATCTGGAAGTGCAGGGAACGTATTGTCTGAACTTCGCTATCGGTTATTCGCTCGCAGGCAAGCTGACCGTTGAAAGCCTCGATGCCACTCATGAGTTCGAACGTTTCGCGTATTTCCACATCGCTCATCTGTGCGACGCGGGCGCCGCGGTTAGGCCTGAGTTCAATGAGGCCTTCCATGGCGAGTACTTTGAGCGCCTCTCGCAGCGGCGTACGGGAAATACCAAGCACCTCGCAGAGTTCGCGCTCATTGATTTTTATGCCTGGTTTCAAAGTCCCTTCGATGACGAACCGGCGCAAGTGATCGAGTACAGTGTCATGCAGGTGCATGCGCTCGATTTTTGCCAATTCACCCAGGGGTGAAGCACCAGAAGACATAACCTACCTCAGCCAAAATTAATGCATGCCAGCGCACCATCGCACGTCTGGGCAGGCGGGCAGTAATTTTAGCAGGAGTCAGGCTGTGGGCCGCAAGTTACATATCCTTCATTGAAAACGCTGGTACGGGCCTGTCCGCGTGCCAGTGCGGGCAGGCCCACGGGGCCAGGCGTTGGCTTATTCGTCGCCGCGGATCGAGAAGTTGGCCATGTGTTCCAGGCCTTTGATCAGCGCCGAGTGGTCCCAGTTGCCGCCACCCAGGGCCTGGCAGGTGTTGAACACTTGCTGGGCATTGGAGGTGTTGGGCAGGTTGATGCCCAGTTCCTTGGCGCCCTGCAGGGCCAGGTTCAGGTCTTTCTGGTGCAGGTTGATGCGGAAGCCTGGGTCGAAGGTACCCTTGATCATGCGCTCGGCATGCACTTCGAGGATTTTCGACGAAGCAAAGCCGCCCATCAGTGCTTCACGCACCTTGGCAGGATCCGCGCCGTTCTTGGCAGCGAACAGCAGGGCTTCGGCAACAGCCTGGATGTTCAGGGCGACGATGATCTGGTTGGCAACCTTGGCAGTCTGGCCGTCACCGTTGCCACCCACGCGGGTGATGTTCTTGCCCATGGCTTCGAACAGCGGCAGGGTGCGCTCGAAGGCTTTCGGGCAGCCACCGACCATGATGCTCAGGGTCGCGGCCTTGGCACCGACTTCACCACCGGACACCGGGGCGTCCAGGTAGGCGGCGCCGGTTGCCTTGATTTTTTCGGCGAAGGCTTTGGTGGCGGTAGGGGAGATCGAGCTCATGTCGATCACGATCTTGTTCGGGCCTACACCTTCGGCGACGCCGTTTTCACCGAACAGGACGGCTTCGACCTGTGGGGTATCGGGGACCATGACGATGATGAACTCGGCTTCCTGGGCCACTTCCTTCGGGTT
>NZ_JBIVXJ010000035.1:54258-60787 GCF_044769185.1 Pseudomonas sp. NPDC090592 | reverse complement strand
GGCATGGCCACGTTGCAACAAATGTGGGAGCGGCGGTGCGGCGATCCGACTTGCCCCGCGAAGCGCCGCGCGGGCGGCGCTCGATCTCACAGGCGCAATCAATGCCATGGCGAACTCAGCCAGCGCGGCACAGCGCCAAACAGTTATCCAGCATCCGGTTGCTGAACCCCCACTCATTGTCGTACCAGGCCAGCACCTTGAGCATGCGCCCATTGGCCCGGGTATGGTTGGCATCGAAAATGGACGACAGCGGATTGTGGTTGAAATCGCAGGAAACCAGTGGCAAGGCGTTGTAGCCCAATACCCTGGAGTGCTTGCTGGCTTCAAGGAACAGCTGGTTGACCTGCTCGGCGGTGGCCTCGCGCTTGAGGTTGACGGTGAGGTCCACCAGCGACACGTTGATCACCGGTACCCGCACAGCCATGCCGGTCAGCTTGCCGGCCAGTTCGGGCAGTACCAGGCCCACGGCTTCGGCGGCGCCGGTCTTGCTCGGGATCATCGACTGGGTGGCCGAGCGCGCGCGGTACGGGTCGCTGTGGTACACATCGGTCAGTACCTGGTCGTTGGTGTAGGCGTGAATGGTGGTCATCAGGCCTTGTTCGATGCCGAACTCGCGGTGCAGCACCTGGGCGATCGGCGCCAGGCAGTTGGTGGTACAGGAGGCGTTGGAAATGACCTGGTGCGAGGCCCGCAGGATGTCGTGGTTGACCCCGTACACCACGGTGGCATCGGCGCCCTTGGCCGGTGCCGAGACAATCACCTTGCCAGCGCCTGCGGCCAGGTGCGCGGCAGCCTTGGCGCGGTCGGTGAACAGCCCGGTGCACTCGAACACCACGTCGATCGCCTCGGCCTTCCAGGGCAGCTCGGCCGGGTTGCGGATGGCACTGACCGCAATACGGTCACCATTGACCGTGAGGCTTTCGTGGTCGGCCTCGACCGTGGCGTCGAAGGTGCCGTGTACGCTGTCGTACTTGAGCAGGTGGGCATTCATGGCGCTGTCGCCCAGGTCGTTGATGGCGACGACCTGCAAGTCCTGGCGATAGCCTTGGGTATACAGTGCGCGCAGGACATTGCGCCCGATGCGGCCGAATCCATTGATGGCGATGCGTAGGGTCATGGCAGTACCTCTGGCAGTCCGAGTGAAACCTGTGGCAAAAAGGAGCTTCACTGAAACGGTTTTGTTGTTGGAATTACAAGATTATTCACTGGCTGATAGAAAACAAGCCTTTTTAGTGGCAGTATTTTGTTTAAACATACAACGAGTGGTTGGGCGATGTGCCTCCACCGATGCAGCGGGCTCCTTACCTTGAGCCTAGGCCGCAATCGTTTGGAGGGGAAATGCCCGGTAAACCGCCCTTACAATTAGCCTGGAGTCCAGTACATGCATCCGCGCATCCTTGAGGTCACCCAGCGGCTGGTCGAACGCAGCCGTGCCACCCGCGAACGCTACCTGCAGCTGATTCGCGGCGCGGCCAGTGACGGCCCCATGCGCGCCAGCCTGCAATGCGCCAACTTCGCCCACGGCGTGGCCGGTTGCGGCAGCGAGGACAAACAGACCCTGCGCCTGATGAATGCGGCCAACGTGGCCATCGTCTCGGCCTACAACGACATGCTGTCTGCCCACCAGCCGTACCTGCACTTCCCCGAACAGATCAAGCAGGCCCTGCGCGAGGTCGGCTCGGTCGGCCAGTTCGCCGGTGGCGTGCCGGCCATGTGCGATGGCGTGACCCAGGGCGAGCCGGGCATGGAACTGGCCATCGCCAGCCGCGAAGTGATTGCCATGTCTACCGCGGTAGCGCTGTCGCACAACATGTTCGACGCCGCGCTCATGCTGGGTATCTGCGACAAGATCGTCCCGGGGCTGATGATGGGCGCGCTGCGCTTTGGTCACCTGCCGACCATCTTCGTGCCAGGCGGGCCAATGGTTTCTGGCATCTCCAACAAGCAGAAGGCCGACGTGCGTCAGCGCTATGCCGAAGGCAAGGCCAGCCGTGAAGAGTTGCTGGAGTCGGAGATGAACTCCTATCACAGCCCGGGTACCTGCACCTTCTACGGCACCGCCAACACCAACCAGTTGGTGATGGAAGTGATGGGCCTGCACCTGCCTGGCGCTTCGTTCGTCAACCCTTACACGCCGCTGCGCGATGCGCTCACCGCCGAGGCCGCGCAGCAGGTCACGCGCATGACCAAGGCCAGCGGCAGCTTCATGCCGCTGGGCGAAATCGTCGACGAGAAGGCGTTGGTAAACTCCATTGTCGCCCTGCACGCCACGGGCGGTTCGACCAACCACACTCTGCACATCCCGGCAATTGCCCAGGCGGCCGGTATCCAGCTCACCTGGCAAGACATGGCCGACCTGTCCGAAGTGGTGCCGACCCTGTCGCACGTGTACCCCAACGGCAAGGCCGACATCAACCACTTCCAGGCCGCTGGCGGCATGGCCTTCCTGATCCGCGAGCTGCTGGATGCCGGGCTGCTGCACGAAGACGTCAACACTGTGGCCGGCCATGGCCTGCGCCGCTATACCCGGGAACCGTTCCTCGACAACGGCAAGCTGGTGTGGCGTGAAGGGCCGCAGCAGAGCCTGGACGAAAGCATCCTGCGCCCCGTGGCACGGCCATTCTCCGCCGAAGGCGGGCTGCGGGTGATGGAAGGCAACCTGGGCCGCGGCGTGATGAAGGTTTCTGCCGTCGCCGCCGAGCATCAGGTGGTCGAGGCCCCGGCGCGGGTATTCCACGACCAGCAGTCGTTGGCCGATGCGTTCAAGGCCGGCGAGCTGGAGCGTGACTTTGTCGCCGTGGTGCGTTTCCAGGGCCCGCGTTGCAACGGCATGCCCGAACTGCACAAGCTCACGCCGTTCCTCGGTGTGTTGCAGGACCGTGGCTTCAAGGTAGCGCTGGTTACCGACGGGCGTATGTCGGGTGCCTCTGGCAAGATCCCGGCGGCCATCCATGTTTGCCCCGAGGCGTATGACGGCGGCCCGCTGGCGCGGGTGCGCGATGGTGATATCGTGCGGGTCGATGGTGTCGAAGGTACGCTGCGGGTGATGGTGTCGGCCGAAGAACTGGCCAGCCGCGACCTGCCGCCAGCACCCCAGGGCAACGACCTGGGCTGTGGGCGCGAGCTTTTCGGCTTCATGCGCATGGCGTTCAGCCCGGCAGAGCAGGGCGCCAGTGCCTTTACCTCTGGCCTGGAGCACCTCAAATGAAAGACTTGCTGGTTGGCGACATTGGCGGCACCAATGCCCGTTTTGCGTTGTGGCGTAACAACCAGCTGCACGAGGTAAAGGTGTTTGCCACCGTGGACTACACCAGCCCGGAGCAGGCCATCGAGGCCTACCTGCATGGCCAGGGCATCACCCGCGGCGGCTTGGCGGCGGTGTGCCTGGCGGTGGCCGGGCCGGTCGATGGCGATGAGTTCCGCTTTACCAATAACCATTGGCGGCTGAGCCGCACGGCTTTCTGCAAGACCTTGCAGGTGGAGCGGCTGCTGCTGATCAACGATTTCACCGCCATGGCGCTAGGCATGACCCGCCTGCGCGAAGGGGAGTTTCGTGAAGTCTGTCCCGGCCAGGCCGACCCGTTGCGGCCGGCGCTGGTGATAGGGCCAGGCACTGGCCTGGGGGTGGGCTCGCTGCTGCGCCTGGGCGAAGAACACTGGCAGGCCTTGCCGGGGGAGGGCGGGCATGTCGACCTGCCCGTGGGCAATGCCCGTGAAGCAGCGATACACCAACAGATTCATGGTCAGATCGGCCATGTCAGTGCCGAGACTGTGCTCAGTGGTGGCGGCCTGGTGCGGCTGTATCAGGCCATCTGTGCCCTGGATGGCGACACACCCCGGCACACTTCACCTGCGCAGATCACCGATGCCGCGCTGGGCGGCGAGCCAAGGGCGCTGGCGGTGGTCGAGCAATTCTGTCGGTTCCTTGGGCGAGTCGCTGGTAACAATGTACTCACCCTGGGCGCGCGGGGTGGGGTCTATATTGTCGGCGGGGTGATTCCGCGCTTTGCCGAGCTGTTCCTGCGCAGCGGGTTTGCCACAAGCTTTGCCGACAAGGGTTGCATGAGTGGTTATTTCGCTGGCGTGCCGGTGTGGCTGGTGACAGCGGAGTTTTCCGGGTTGCTGGGCGCTGGTGTGGCCTTGCAGCAGGCGCTGGATCACGGATAGTTGAAGGGGGGGCGCGAAGCGCCCCCCAAAGCAGGCGACAAAGACCTGTAACCAACAAGAGGAAGGACCACCTTGAGCACTGCCGGCAAATCGATCCTGATGGTCGACGACGACCAGGAAATTCGCGAGCTGCTGCAAACCTACCTGAGCCGCTCCGGCTTCCAGGTGCATGCCGAAGCCGATGGCGCAGGCTTTCGCCGCGCGCTGGAAAGCACCCCCTGCGACCTGGTCATCCTCGACGTCATGCTACCCGACGAAGACGGCTTCAGCCTGTGCCGCTGGGTCCGCCAGCACCCGCGCCAGGCCCGCGTGCCGATCATCATGCTCACTGCCAGTTCCGACGAAGCCGACCGGGTCATCGGCCTGGAACTGGGCGCCGACGACTACCTGGGCAAACCCTTCAGCCCGCGTGAACTGCAAGCGCGGATCAAGGCCCTGCTGCGTCGCGCCGAATTTGGCCAGGCGGCGCCGGGCAATGCGGTGCTGGCCTTCGACGACTGGCGCCTGGACACGGTCAGTCACCGGCTGTTCCACCGTGATGGCGAAGAGGTGGTGCTGTCTGGTGCCGATTTCGCCCTGCTCAAACTGTTCCTCGACCACCCGCAGCAGATTCTTGACCGTGACACCATCGGCAACGCCACCCGCGGCCGCGAGCCGATGCCTTTGGACCGCATCGTCGACATGGGCGTCAGCCGCCTTCGCCAGCGCCTGCGTGACACCGACAAACCACCCCGGCTGATCCGCACCGTGCGCGGCAGTGGCTATCTGTTGGCGGCGCATGTCTGCAGTGCGCCCTGAGCGCCATTGGCGCCTGCTGCCGCGCTCGTTGCTGGGGCGCATGCTGCTGCTGACCCTGCTGGTGGTACTGCTGGCCCAGGGCTTGTCCAGCATCATCTGGGTTTCTCAACTGCGCGCCAGCCAGTTGCAGGGGCTGCGTGCCAGTGCCAGCAGCCTGGCCCATTCGATGAGCGCAAGCGTCAGCTACTTCCGCTCGCTGCCGGTGGCTTACCGGCCGCTGGTGCTCGACCAGTTGCGCAGCATGGGTGGCACGCGCTTTTTCGTGTCGCTCAACGCCACGCCGCTGGACATGCAGGTACTGCCCGTCACCTCGCGCAAGCAGGCGGTGATCGATGTGTTCCAGCAGGTGCTGCACGAGCGCCTGGGGTCGCAGATGGAGATTTCCGTAGAGTTCGTCAGCCCTGACGACCTGCGCATTTTCAACAGTGGCCTGAAACTCGACGAGCTGCCACGCTCCTGGGCGCATTACTCACTGACCCTGGAGCCGCTGAACCCGCCGGTGCTGGTAACGCAAATCCGCCTGGGCGAGGGCGAGTGGCTGTACATCGCTTCGCTGCTGCCCGAGCCTTACACCAGCCTTGAGGCCGAACGCCTGCCCCGCCAGCAGATCGGTTTCATCGTGCTCACCACCGCCTTGCTGCTGTTGTTCATCGGTTTGCTGGTGCACTGGCAGAGCTGGCCACTCAAGCGCCTGGCGCGGGCTGCGCGGGAGATGTCGCTGGGTGCCGATGTGGCGCCGCTGGCGGAAGCTGGCGGCAGCGAAGTGGTTGAGGTCAGCCGGGCTTTCAATAGCATGCGCGAGCGCATCAGCCGCTACCTGACCGAACGCAGCCAGCTGTTCAGCGCCATTTCCCACGACTTGCGCACACCGATCACCCGGTTGCGCCTGCGTGTCGAACTGCTGGAAGACGAACGCCTGCAGGCCAAGTTCAGCCAGGACCTGGACGAGCTGGAACTGCTGGTCAAAGGCGCGTTGCAGTGCGTGAAGGACACCGATATCCACGAAAACATCGAGCCGGTCGACCTCAACCAGGTGCTGGAGATCCTGGCTGAGCCTTACTTGGGTGATGGTCGCATCGCTGTCGATGGCCGGGCGCTGGCACCGTACCCGGGCAAGCCGTTGGCGCTGCGGCGCTGCATCGGCAACCTGATCGACAATGCCATCAAGTACGGCGAGCGGGCGCGGCTGCGCATCATCGACAGTGCCGAGGGCTTTGTGCTGCAGGTGGATGACCAGGGACCGGGGGTGCCGCAGCAGCAACTGGAGCAGGTGTTCGAGCCGCATTTTCGCCTGGCCGGGCAGCAGCAAGGGTATGGGCTGGGGTTGGGGATTGCGCGCAATATCGCCCATAGCCATGGTGGCGAGGTGAGCTTGCTGAACCTGCGTGAGGGCGGGTTGCGGGTGACCTTGTACCTGCCGCGGGGTTTGGACTGAGATTTTGTACTGCCTGTACCGGCCTTTTCGCGGGGGGGGGGGGGGGGGGGGGGGGGGGGGCGGGGCGGGCGGGGGGGGGGGGGGGGGGGGGGGGCGGGGCGCGCGGCGCGGCGGCGCCGACCCCCCCCC
>NZ_JBIVXJ010000035.1:0-54250 GCF_044769185.1 Pseudomonas sp. NPDC090592 | reverse complement strand
CTTGTTACACACGATCTTCCCAAAAAGTGCGGGGGCGGCCCCCCCCCCACCACAATGTCCCCTTGCGCTTCCCCCCCCCCCCCCCCGGGGGGGGGGGGGCCGCCCCCGCGAAGAGGCCGGCACAGGCAACACAAATGTCACTGCCCAGTGACAATCCCGCCGTCCTTCGTGACATCCACCCAAACCCCGCTGGCTAGAATTCGCAAACGACTGGCAAGGATCAAGCTGGCCCATGAACACCCTCAATCTGCCACCCACCAGCTGGCTCAACGCCCCGGCCCATTCCAACTGGCGCCAGGCCGAAGCACAGCGTCTGCTGCATTTCGCCAAGGCCGCGAAACTGCCTGACGGCTTCGGCAACCTCGACGCCAACGGGCAACTCGCCCCCGGCGCCCGCGCCGAAACCATGAACACCGCGCGCATGACCCACTGTTTCGCCCTGGCCCACCTGCAGGGCATCCCCGGTTGCCTGGCGTATGCCGAACACGGCGTGGCCGCCTTGCGCGGCGCCATGCAGGACGCCAGCTATGGCGGCTGGTTCGCCCACCCCGGCGGCCAGGAAGACAGCGGCAAGGCGGCCTACCTGCATGCTTTCGTCGCCCTGGCCGCCAGCTCGGCAGTGGTGGCCGACGCGGTTGGCGGCCGGGCCCTGCTGGCTGACGCAGTCCAGGTGATCGAAACGTATTTCTGGAGCGAAGCCGAAGGCGCCCTTCGCGAGACCTTCTCCCGCGCCTGGCAATTACCTGAGCCGTACCGTGGCGCCAACAGCAACATGCACGCGACCGAGGCATTCCTGGCCCTGGCAGATGTCACCGGCAACAGCCTGTGGCTACAGCGCGCCTTGCGTATCGCCGAGCGCATCATCCATACCCATGCTGCCGCCAACGGCTATCGGGTCATCGAGCATTTCGACGCCCATTGGCAGCCGCTACCGGATTACAACCACGAACACCCCGCCGACCATTTCCGGCCGTATGGCACCACGCCCGGGCATGCCCTGGAATGGGCGCGGTTGCTGCTGCACCTGGAGGCCAGTCTCGAGCAGGCCGGCCTGCAGGCTCCGCAATGGCTGCAAGGGTGTGCTCGCGGCTTGTTCGAAACAGCCTGCCAGCAGGCCTGGAACGCTGATGGCAAACCTGGTTTCGTCTACACCCTGGATTGGGTCAATCGCCCGGTCGTACATGCACGTTTGCACTGGGTGCATGCAGAAGCCTGCGCCGCCGCCGCAGCCCTGTTGCAGCGTACTGGCGAGGCACAGTACGAGCAGTGGTACCGCAACTGCTGGGGCTTTATCGCCAACCACTTCATCGACGCCGTCGGTGGCAGCTGGCACCACGAACTCGATGCCCGCACCCGGCCAGCCGGGACTATCTGGCCCGGCAAGCCTGACCTCTATCACGCCTATCAGGCGCTGCTGCTGCCAGGCCTGCGGCTTGCCCCCAGCCTGGCCAGCAACCTGGCCGGCAATGTAACCAGATGATGACATTCACGCATCGCTTCGTTACCTGACGAGGCGGGCACGCTGTTTAGACTCCATGCAACGCAAGCGATCGACTTGCACGGCATAACAACAAGAAAGGTGCTTCGATGAATTCCACGCTCCGTCTCGCTGCCGCCATATCCCTGGCCTCTCTACTCCCGCTCGGTGCCCAGGCTGCCGAATCCAAAGGCAGTGTCGAAGTGGTGCACTGGTGGACGTCTGGCGGTGAAAAAGCGGCAGTCGATGTGCTGAAGGCGCAGGTCGAGAAAGACGGTTTCACCTGGAAGGACGGCGCTGTTGCCGGTGGTGGTGGTGCCACTGCCATGACCGTACTCAAGAGCCGCGCCGTCTCCGGCAACCCGCCGGGTGTCGCGCAGATCAAAGGCCCGGACATCCAGGACTGGGCGGCCACCGGCCTGCTCGACGCCGACGTGCTCAAGGATGTGGCCAAGGAAGAGAAGTGGGACTCGCTACTCGACAAGAAGGTCGCCGACACCGTGAAGTACGAGGGTGACTACGTCGCCGTACCGGTGAACATCCACCGCATCAACTGGCTGTGGATCAACCCCGAAGTTTTCACCAAAGCCGGCATCGACAAGGCGCCTGCCAGCCTGGACGAATTCTACGCCGCCGCCGACAAGCTCAAGGCCGCTGGTTTCATCCCGCTTGCCCACGGTGGCCAGCCATGGCAAGACAGCACCGTGTTCGAAAGCGTGGTGTTGGCCGTGATGGGCGCCGACGGTTACAAGAAAGCCATGGTCGACCTCGACAGTGCGACCCTGACCGGCCCGCAGATGGTCAAGGCGCTGACCGAGCTGAAAAAGGTCGCCACTTACATGGACCCGGATGGCAAGGGCCAGGACTGGAACCTGGAAGCCGCCAAGGTCATCAACGGCAAGGCCGGCATGCAGATCATGGGTGACTGGGCCAAGAGCGAATGGACCTTGGCGAAGAAAACCGCCGGCAAGGATTATCAGTGTGTGCCGTTCCCGGGTACCGACAAGGCCTTCTTGTACAACATCGACTCGCTGGTGGTGTTCAAGCAGAACAACGCTGGCACCTCCGCCGGTCAGCAGGACATCGCGCGCAAGGTGCTGGGTGAGGACTTCCAGAAAGTCTTCAGCACTAACAAAGGCTCGATCCCGGTGCGTAACGACATGCTTGCCGACATGGGCAAATATGGTTTCGATGCCTGCGCGCAAACCGCCGCCAAGGATTTCCTGGCCGATGCCAAGACCGGTGGCCTGCAGCCAAGCATGGCGCACAACATGGCCACCACGCTGGCCGTGCAGGGCGCGTTCTTCGATGTGGTGACCAACTACATCAACGACCCCAAGGCCGACCCGGCCGATGCGGCGAAGAAACTGGCGGCGGCGATCAAGGCTGCCCAGTAAGGGCTGACGCAATCCCGCTGTAGGAGCGGCCTTGCGTCGCGATGGGCTGCGCAGCAGCCCCAGAACCTGCGCACTCGATCTTTCAGATAGGTGTTGAACTTGCGTCCTTGGGGCTGCTTTGCAGCCCATCGCGACACAAGGCCGCTCCTACAGGGGAGTGCGGCGCCTTTGAGGTGAACCATGACCACTACAACCGCCCAACTGCGGGCCTCACCCCTGGACGCGCTTCAGCGCTGGCTGCCCAAACTGGTGCTGGCGCCGAGCATGTTCATCGTCCTGGTGGGCTTCTACGGCTACATCCTCTGGACCTTCGTGCTGTCCTTCACCACCTCGACGTTCCTGCCCACCTACAAATGGGCTGGCCTGGCGCAATACGCCCGGCTGTTCGACAACGACCGCTGGTGGGTCGCCAGCAAGAACCTGCTGCTGTTCGGCGGCCTGTTCATCGCCATCAGCCTGGCTATTGGCGTGTTGCTGGCGGTGCTGCTGGACCAGCGCATCCGCCGCGAAGGCTTCATCCGCACTATCTACCTGTACCCCATGGCCCTGTCGATGATCGTTACCGGCACCGCCTGGAAGTGGCTGCTCAACCCCGGCATGGGCCTGGACAAGCTGCTGCGCGACTGGGGCTGGGAGGGCTTTCGCCTGGACTGGCTGATCGACCCCGACCGGGTGGTGTATTGCCTGGTGATCGCCGCCGTGTGGCAGGCCTCGGGCTTCATCATGGCGATGTTCCTGGCCGGCCTGCGGGGCGTCGACCCGTCGATCATCCGCGCCGCGCAGATGGATGGCGCCAGCCTGCCACGCATCTACTGGACCGTGGTGCTGCCGAGCCTGCGTCCGGTGTTCTTCAGCGCGCTGATGATCCTTTCGCACATCGCCATCAAGAGCTTCGACCTAGTGGCAGCAATGACCGCAGGCGGCCCGGGCTATTCGTCCGACCTGCCGGCCATGTTCATGTACTCGTTCACCTTCAGCCGCGGCCAGATGGGCATGGGCTCGGCCAGCGCCATTCTCATGCTCGGGGCAATCCTGGCGATCCTCGTGCCGTACCTGTACTCGGAGCTGCGGAGCAAACGTCATGCATAGCCCTGCCAACAAGGCGCCGCTGAGCGCGAGCCGTATCGCCATCCACGCCGTACTGCTGGCTGCGGTGCTGTTGTACCTGGTGCCGCTGGTGGTGATGCTGCTGACCAGCTTCAAGAGCCCGGAAGACATCAGCACCGGCAACCTGCTGAGTTGGCCGCAGGTGATTACCGGCATTGGCTGGGTCAAGGCCTGGGGCACGGTCAGCGGCTACTTCTGGAACTCGATCATGATCACCGTGCCAGCGGTATTGATCTCCACCGCCATCGGCGCGTTGAACGGCTATGTGCTGTCGATGTGGCGCTTTCGCTGCTCGCAGCTGTTCTTCGGCCTGCTGCTGTTCGGCTGCTTCCTGCCGTTCCAGACCGTGTTGCTGCCGGCCTCGTTCACCCTCGGCAAGCTCGGCCTGGCCAGCACCACCGGCGGCCTGGTGCTGGTGCATGTGGTCTACGGCCTGGCCTTTACCACGCTGTTTTTCCGCAACTTCTACGTGAGCATCCCCGATGCGCTGGTCAAGGCCGCGCGGCTGGACGGTGCCGGGTTTTTCACCATTTTCCGCCGCATCATCCTGCCGATGTCCACGCCCATCATCATGGTCTGCCTGATCTGGCAGTTCACCCAGATCTGGAACGACTTCCTGTTCGGTGTGGTGTTCTCCAGTGGCGACTCACAACCGATCACCGTGGCGCTGAACAACCTGGTCAACACCAGCACCGGGGCCAAGGAATACAACGTCGACATGGCGGCGGCGATGATCGCTGGCCTGCCAACCCTGCTGGTCTACGTGGTAGCAGGCAAATATTTCGTCCGCGGGCTCACGGCCGGCGCGGTCAAGGGGTAAGTCATGGCAACGCTCGAACTTCGCAATGTGAACAAGACCTACGGCAGCGGCCTGCCGGACACCCTCAAGGACATCCAGCTGTCGATCAAGGATGGCGAGTTCCTGATCCTGGTTGGTCCTTCTGGTTGCGGCAAGTCGACCTTGATGAACTGCATCGCCGGCCTGGAGCAGATTACCGGCGGCGCGATCCTCATCGACGAGCAGGATGTCAGCGGCATGAGCCCCAAGGACCGCGACATCGCCATGGTGTTCCAGTCCTACGCGCTGTACCCGACCATGAGCGTGCGCGAGAACATCGAGTTTGGCCTGAAGATCCGCAAGCTGCCCCAGGCCGCTATCGACGAAGAGGTGGCGCGGGTGGCCAGGCTGCTGCAGATCGAGCACCTGCTGGCGCGCAAGCCGGCGCAGCTTTCCGGTGGCCAGCAGCAACGGGTGGCCATGGGACGGGCGCTGGCGCGACGGCCGAAGATCTACCTGTTCGATGAGCCGCTGTCCAACCTCGATGCCAAGCTGCGGGTCGAGATGCGCACCGAAATGAAACTGATGCACCAGCGCCTGAAGACCACCACCGTGTACGTCACCCATGACCAGATCGAAGCCATGACCCTGGGCGACAAGGTGGCGGTGATGAAGGACGGCATCATCCAGCAGTTCGGCACCCCGCAGCAGATCTACAACGACCCGGCCAACCAGTTTGTCGCCAGTTTCATCGGTTCGCCGCCAATGAACTTCATCCCGGTGCGCCTCACCCGGCAGGAAGGGCGCCTGCTGGCCGTGCTCGACAGTGGCCAGGCACGTTGCGAGCTGCCTTTGGGCGCAGCCGGTGAAGAACTGGATGGCCGCGAGATCATTCTCGGCATCCGCCCTGAGCAGATCGCCCTGGGTGCCGCCGAGGGCAACGGCCTGCCAGGCATCCGCGCCGAGGTGCAGGTGACCGAACCCACCGGGCCGGACCTGCTGGTGTTCGTCACCCTCAACCAGACCAAGGTGTGCTGCCGCCTGGCGCCGGATGTGGCGTGCCGGGTGGGTGACAGCCTCAACCTGCAATTCGACCCGGCCCGGGTGTTGCTGTTCGACGCCAACAGCGGCGAGCGCCTGCACCTGGCCAGCAGTGCCACAACCGCAAAGGACAACGTGGCTCACTTCAAAGGCCGTTAACTCGTCTACACCATCAATAAGAAAAAAGAGGACGCAAAGGGATGGAACAGCGCAAACGCATCAGGACACTGGGTTCGCTGGCATTGCTCGCCGTGGTCGGCAGCGGCAGCGCGCAAGCTGCCGAGGCTTTCTCCAGTGAATCGAAATGGATGACCGGCGACTGGGGCGGCACGCGTACCGAGCTGCTGGACAAAGGCTATGACTTTACCCTCGATTACGTCGGCGAGGTGGCCGGCAACCTGCATGGCGGCTACAACGACGACAAGACTGCCCGCTACAGCGACCAGTTCGCCCTGGGCGCGCACCTTGACCTGCAGAAGATTTTTGGCTGGCACGATGCCGAGTTCAAGCTGGCGATCACCGAGCGCAGTGGCCGCAACCTGTCCAACGACCGCATCAGCGACCCGCGCGCCGGGCAGTTCAGCTCGGTACAGGAAGTGTGGGGCCGTGGCCAGACCTGGCGCCTGACCCAGATGTGGATCAAGCAGAAATACTTCGACGGCGCCCTGGACGTAAAATTTGGCCGCTTCGGCGAGGGCGAGGACTTCAACAGCTTCCCTTGCGACTTCCAGAACCTGGCCTTCTGCGGCTCGCAAGTGGGCAACTGGGTCGGCGGCATCTGGTACAACTGGCCGGTCAGCCAGTGGGCGCTGCGGGTGAAATACAACATCACCCCGGAATTCTTCGTGCAGGTCGGCGCCTTCGAGCAAAACCCGTCCAACCTGGAAACCGGCAACGGCTTCAAGCTCAGTGGCAGTGGCACCAAGGGCGCGATCCTGCCGGTGGAGGCGGTGTGGTCGCCCAAGGTCAACGGCCTGCCGGGCGAGTACCGGCTGGGTTACTACTACAGCACCGCCAAGGCCGACGATGTGTTCGACGACATCAACGGCAACCCGCAGGCGTTGAGCGGCGGGGCCTTCAAGTCGCATTCCAGCAAGCATGGCTGGTGGGTGGTGGCGCAGCAGCAGGTCACTGCGCATGCGGGTGATGTCAACCGTGGCCTGAGCCTGTTCGCCAACTTCACCGTGCACGACAAGGCCACCAACGTGGTCGACAACTACCAGCAGGTGGGGATGGTCTACAAAGGCGCCTTCGATGCCAGGCCCAAGGATGACATCGGCTTTGGTGTGGCGCGAATTCATGTGAATGACGACGTGAAGAAGCGCGCTGAATTGCTCAATGCCCAGAGCGGAATCAACGATTACGACAACCCAGGCTTCGTGCCGCTGCAACGCACCGAGTACAACGCCGAGCTCTACTACGGCTTTCACGTCACCAACTGGCTGACCGTGCGGCCCAACCTGCAGTACATCAAGAGCCCCGGCGGGGTGGACGAGGTGGACAACGCGCTGGTCGCGGGGTTGAAGATTCAGTCGTCATTCTGAGGGCATTTGTTGTAAATTTACGCCAATCCCTTTTCGGTTCCCGGCACCCACTGGCCTGCAGTGGTTGTCGGGGATAGGCCGAGACAGCGCTATCTCAAACAACAAGAGCTCTGAACCATGCCCGAACATCCGCTCCATCGCTTCTTTTCCTCGCAGCGGCCTAGGCCTGTATTCGAGTGGGAGCGTTACCAGCAGCGCGATGTGCTGATCATCGATCACCCCCGTTGCCAGGCGGTATTCAGCCGCCAGGGCGCGCAGCTGCTGCATTTTCAGCCAGCGGGCGAACGGCCATGGCTGTGGTGCGCCGAGCAGTGGCCGCAGGTGGGGGCGATTCGTGGTGGCGTGCCGGTGTGCTGGCCCTGGTATGGCCGCCACCCCAGTGAGGATTTATGGCCGGCCCATGGCTGGGCACGGCTGCTGGACTGGAAGCTGGTGGACAGCCGCGAAGACGAGCAGGGCGTGACCCTGAAGTGGCGGCTGGACCTGTGCGACTGGCAGGTTGACCTGCATGCAAGGCTCGGTAACCGTATGGAGCTGAGCCTGAGCACCGAGCACCAGGACAGCGAACCCTGCCAGCTGAGCCACGCGCTGCTGGCCTATTGGCGTATCAGTGACGTGTCTGAGATAGCGCTGTCTGGGCTGGAGGATATTGAAGGCTACGACCGCCTCAATCGCCAGGTCTGCCGCGAAGAAGGCGCGCTGAAGCTCAAGGGCGGCTGCCAGAAGGTCTACCCCGGCACGCCGCGGGTGCAACTGCAGGACCCGGCCTGGCAGCGCGAGCTGTGCATCGATACCGGTGATAGCGACGACACCGTGGTCTGGCACCCGGGCAACCGCCCGCTGATGGGCGTGACCGGCCGCGAAACCCAGGGTTTTGTCTGCGTCGAAGCCGCCAGCGGCAGTGGTGAGGGCTTGAGCCTGGCGCCGGGGCAGCGTGCCCACCTGAGCCTGCAGGCGCACCGGCTCAGTTGAGTTCGTCGTCCTCGATCGGGTAGCGGCTGGCGTTGAGGCTTTCCTTGATCTTGCGCAGGTGCGGCTGGAAGTCCACGCCGCGGCGCAGGGTCATGCCGGTGGCCAGCACATCGAGCACGGTCAGCTGGATGATCCGCGAGGTCATCGGCATGTAGATGTCGGTGTCTTCCGGCAAGGGAATGTGCAGGCTCAGGCTGCAGGCATTGGCCAGCGGCGAGCCGGCGGCGGTCAGGCCCAGTACCGAGGCACCGTTTTCACGGGCCAGGCGGGCCACTTCGACCAGTTCGCGGGTGCGCCCGGTGTAGGAAATGATCACGAACAGGTCACCGGTGTGCGCCACCGAGGCCAGCATGCGCTGCATCAGCACATCGGCGTGGGCCGACACTGCCAGGTTGAAGCGGAAGAACTTGTGCTGTGCATCCAGGGCCACCGGGGCCGAGGCGCCAAGGCCGAAGAAGTGGATCTGCCTGGCCTGGATCATCATGTCCACGGCACGGCTGACCTGCAGCGGGTCGAGTTGCTGGCAGGCACTGTCGAGCGAGGCGATGGCACTGGCGAAGATCTTCTGGGTATAGGCGGCCGGGTCATCGTCGGCCTCTACTGCACGGCTGACATAGGCGGCGCCGCTGGCCAGGCTCTGCGCCAGTTGCAGCTTGAGTTCCGGGTAGCCGCTGACGCCAAACGAGCGGCAGAAACGGTTGACGGTCGGCTCGCTGACCTTGGCCGCCTGGGCCAGCGCAGCAATGCTGAAACGGGTAGCTTGTTGCGGGTTGAGCAGGATGACTTCGGCGACTTTGCGTTCGGCCTTGTTCAGCTCGTCGAGGCGGCCCTGGATCTGTTCCAGGAGGTTTCGCACGCGGTCCATGGGTGTGTCCTTGGGTCGGGAAGACAGCCGGCTGACGAAGCAGCAGGCTTTTTGCACGGTCGTCTATCGTACTGTCGGTGCGGGTGGCGCACCACTTGTCTGTAATACTTATGTGCGATGTTGTGGTTTTTACTACATTATCCCTTGAAAACCGTATGTGAAAGCGGTATTCCTAGACCAACTTTAGGAAAGAACCTACATCATGGCTGCGATCAGTGTCGAACCTTGCACCTTTGCCCTGTTTGGCGCCCTTGGCGACCTGGCATTGCGCAAGCTGTTTCCTGCGCTCTATCAGCTCGACCGTGCCAACCTGCTGCACCCGGACAGCCGCCTGCTGGCGCTGGCCCGCGAGGCGGGTAGCGCGCAGGAGCACCTGAACAGCATCGAAGCCCATTTGCGCCGGCACGTACCCGAGGCCGATATCGAGCCTGCCGCATTGGGCCGTTTCATGGCCCGACTGGGCTATCAGCACCTGGACTTTCTCCAGCCCGAGGGTTACCAGGCACTGGCCGAACAACTGCCGGGCGAGCAGCCGCTGATCGCCTACTTCGCCACGGCGGCGGCGGTGTACGGGGCCATCTGCGAAAACCTCGACAAGGCGGGGCTGGCTGCACGCACCCGGGTGGTGCTGGAAAAGCCCATTGGCCACGACCTGGAGTCGTCGCGCCGGGTCAACGATGCCGTGGCCCGGTTCTTCCCCGAGGGCCGGGTCTACCGTATCGACCACTACCTGGGCAAGGAGACGGTGCAGAACCTGATTGCCCTGCGTTTCGCCAACAGCCTGTTCGAAACCCAGTGGAACCAGAATTCCATCTCCCACGTGGAGATCACCGTCGCCGAAAAGGTCGGTATCGAAGGCCGTTGGGGCTATTTCGACAAAGCCGGCCAACTGCGTGACATGATTCAGAACCACCTGCTGCAGTTGCTGTGCCTGATCGCCATGGACCCACCCAGCGAGCTTTCCGCCGATGCCATTCGTGACGAGAAGGTCAAGGTGCTCAAGGCCCTTGCACCGATCACTGGCGAAGGGTTGAGCACCCGGGTGGTGCGTGGCCAGTACATTGCCGGCTACAGCGAAGGCAAGCCTGTGCCCGGCTACCTGGAGGAAGACAACGCCAACGCCCAGAGCGACACCGAAACGTTCGTCGCCCTGCGCGCCGACATTCGCAACTGGCGCTGGTCGGGTGTGCCGTTCTACCTGCGGACCGGCAAACGCATGCCGCAAAAGCTGTCGCAGATCGTCATCCACTTCAAGGAAACGCCACACTACATCTTTGCCCCGGAACAGCGTTTGCAGATCGGTAACAAGCTGATCATCCGCCTGCAACCGGACGAAGGCATTTCTTTACGGGTGATGACCAAGGAGCAGGGCCTGGACAAGGGCATGCAGCTGCGCAGTGGCCCCTTGCAGCTGAATTTTTCCGACACCTGGCGTAGCGCACGCATTCCGGATGCCTACGAGCGGCTGTTGCTCGAAGTGATGCGCGGCAACCAGAACCTGTTCGTGCGCAAGGACGAAATCGAATATGCATGGAAATGGTGCGACCAGTTGATCGCCGGCTGGCGTAACGCGGGCGATGCGCCCAAGCCTTACGCGGCGGGCTCCTGGGGGCCAATGAGCTCGATTGCATTGATCACACGCGATGGGAGGGCGTGGTATGGGGATATCTGAACTGACGCTGCCAGCAACCGTAAAGGTTCACGACCTGGCAAACGCCAAGGCGCTGGCTGAAACCCTGGCCCATGACGTGGCCGAACGGCTGCGTGCAGCCATTGCTGCCAAGGGCCAGGCTTGCGTGGTGTTGTCCGGCGGCCGCAGCCCGGTGCCGTTCCTTGAGAAGCTGGCCAGCGAAAACCTGGACTGGGCCAAGGTCACCGTCAGCCTGGCGGATGAACGCTGGGTACCGGTGGAGCACGCCGACAGTAACGCCGGCCTGTTGGCCCGTCACCTGTTGAAGGGGGCGGCGGCCAAGGCCCGTTTCGTTGGGCTTTACCAACAGGTGGAGAACCTCGATGCAGCTGCGCTGAAGGCCGAGCAAACCCTGGCCGGGTTGCCGCCCATCGACGTGCTGGTGCTGGGCATGGGGGACGACGGCCATACCGCTTCGCTGTTCCCGGCCAGCCCCAACCTGGAAGCCGGCCTGGAGCTGGCTGGTCAACGTCGATGCCTGCCGATGCTGGCGCCAAGCGTGCCCCACCAGCGCCTGTCCATGACCCGCTCGCTACTGGCCAGCGCTGCCTTTACTGCGCTGTCCGTGCAAGGGCCGGGCAAACTCGCTACCCTGCGCGCCGCGCTGGCTGGCAACGACCTTACTGAAATGCCGATTCGCGCTTTTCTTCACGACCCCCTGGACATCTACTGGTGCCCATGAGCCAAGGATCCACTGTCATGACCACCCTCGAACGCCCACAGCCCAAGCTCTCGATGGCCGACAAGGCCGCCCGGATCGACGCCATCTGCGAAAAGGCGCGCATCCTGCCGGTAATCACCATCGCGCGTGAGGAAGACATCCTGCCGCTGGCTGATGCCTTGGCCGCTGGCGGTATCCGTACCCTGGAAGTGACCCTGCGTTCACAGCATGGCCTGAAAGCGATCCAGGTACTGCGTGAGCAGCGCCCGGAATTGTGTGTAGGGGCAGGCACCGTGCTGGATCGCAGCATGTTCGCTGCTGTCGAGGCGGCCGGTGCGCAGTTCGTCGTTACCCCGGGCATCACCCAGGACATTCTCGAAGCGGGTGTAGACAGCGAGATCCCGCTGCTGCCGGGTATCAGCACACCGTCCGAAATCATGATGGGCTACGCCCTGGGCTATCGCCGCTTCAAGCTGTTCCCTGCGGAAATCAGCGGCGGCGTGGCGGCGATCAAGGCCTTTGGCGGGCCGTTCGGTGATATCCGTTTCTGCCCTACGGGCGGCGTGAATCCAGCCAACGTGCGCAATTACATGGCCTTGCCCAATGTGATGTGCGTGGGTGGCACCTGGATGCTCGACAGCAGCTGGATCAAGAACGGCGACTGGGCGCGGATCGAAGCCTGCAGTGCCGAGGCGATGGCGCTGCTGGACGCCAACTGAATCTGTTGTGTGCTTAACGGCTTGTGGGGCGCTTGGTCGGCGCCCCTTTTTTTTGCTCCGCAAATTACTTCCTGTAGAACGTTTCCTGATGAGGAAAAAAGAACATATAGGCGTGGTCGGCCAAGGCCCCTTAGTCTCTTGCACCCTGGAACTATCTAGAGGTGTACGATGGCAAGCTATGAACTTTTGTCACCCGACGAATTTCCACGTTTAAGCGGCTCCTATCTGATTGAAAAGTACCTCTTGGGTGGAGATGAGTCTAATCGTGGGTGTTGGGTGGAAGGCGAAACTGTTTATGGCAGGTTTGCGCTTCCTACCGGAAATAGCAACGTCTTTACCCGTCCCGTTTTTGCCTACCTTGATTATTTGGGGACTCATATTGCCTTGGGCACCGAGGAGTGTGAGCTTGAGTTCTCTCGCGCCAGTGGGCATGAAGTCTGGTTTGCTCACGAGCCCGAGCGCTTTTCTGCACCCAAAGCGCTTGAGTTGGTCAATGTGATCTCGGAATTAATGCCAGGCGTCTGCCCTGCGGAGAGTTGGAAGCCGCAATCATTGGTGAGGCATTCGGTGCGTGTAGCAGGGACTGAGCGCTATGTAGCTTGCCAGGTGAAGTTGGTTTATGCGCATTGGTTGAAAGAAGGTACACCCGAGTGTGCCGATTTGTTCTCGGTACAGCCGGCGTCTGCGCAGGGCAATAGCGATGGGGTGTTCTTTCTCTCCTCGGTCGCCACGGACATGGTATTGGTAACGCCTGCCTCAATTGAAGTTAGTGCGCCACTATCGCGAAAGCTGATTTACCACCTGGTCTTGAATCTAGCATCCGAAGCGTCCGGCACCGATGGTTGGGGCTTCAATGAGCGGGCGCTTGATAGCCAATTCTTGCAATACTGACCAAGGGGATGTCATGACTAACCAAATAGACGAAATCATGCAGTACCCGCTCATGAGAGGGTCGTATGAAATCGAGCAGTACTTGATAGGCGACGAACTCAAGGCCGGTTGTTGGATTGAAGGTGATACGAAATATGGTGATGTGCACTGTGGCAACCAGGATTGGGCTACCTATACGCGCCCCGTCTTTGCCTACCTGCAGCATGTCGCCACGATTCGATCCAATGTACAGACGGAGCATGAGCGAGAAGTGGTTGTTTGCGAGGGCTTCAGCAAGAGCTTTTCCAGGGGGGTCGAGTTTTCGGTTGGCTTCTCAGCTGATTTCAGTGCCGTCAATGTGGGGGCCGAAATCTCCGCCATGTTCTCGGTGACGGAAACCATAAGCAGTTCTCAATCCATCAAACGCGCCCTCAAGGTCAAAGGAGAAGGGACCATCATGGTGTATCAAGTGCACCTGGTTTACGCTCACCATTTAACGTCTGCGGGTATGCTTGCCTTCAGTGTCCCTAACTCCAGGGCTGCTGAAATATTCGATAATGATGGGCGGCGAGTGCGGGAAGACCTTACGTTGCTCTCCTCAGTGGTCTGTGATCAGCTTGTTCCGGTCAGGCTGGAAAAATCAATAAGACCCCTGACCTGGAAGCAGGTCACTGAGGCCGTCCTGTTCAAGCAGTATGAGAAGGAACGAGGCGCCAGGCGCTGGAACTTCGATTTCTCCGCCGCGTGAACACTCGCAATAAAAAAGCCCGCTTCCAGTAAGCGGGCTTTTTGCGTGCAGGTGTGACTCAGGCCGCCTTGGCTTCCTGCTGGCTCAGCGAGCGGTTCAGTGCACTGAACAGTGCCTTGAAGCTGGCCGTGGTGATGTTTTCATCGATGCCTACACCATGCACCGGACGGCCACCGGCTACTCGCAGTTCAATGTAGGCCGCCGCCTTGGCATTGGTGCCAGCACCAATCGCATGCTCGTTGTAGTCCATGATCTCAACCGAAATCGGCAGGCCGGCTACCAGCGCTTCCAGGGCGCCGTTGCCCTTGCCGCGCCAGTGCAGGGTGGTTTCACCTTCGCCGGCCACTTCCACTTCCACGGCGCTGTGGCCGTTTTCTTCCTGCAGGCGGTGGCTGACCAGTGCATACGGTGCGTTGGCCTGGAGGTATTCCTTGTGCAGCAGGCTGTAGATCTGCTGGGCGGTCATTTCCAGGCCCAGGCGGTCGGTTTCACCCTGAACCACCTGGCTGAACTCGATCTGCATACGGCGCGGCAGGCTGATGCCGTATTCCTGTTCGAGCAGGTAGGTGATGCCGCCTTTGCCCGACTGGCTGTTGACGCGGATCACCGCCTCGTAGCTGCGGCCGATGTCGGCCGGGTCGATCGGCAGGTACGGCACTTCCCACAGCTCGCCTTCCTGCTGCTTGGCGAAGCCCTTGCGGATGGCGTCCTGGTGCGAGCCGGAAAATGCGGTGTGAACCAGGTCGCCGACATACGGGTGACGCGGGTGCACCGGCAGCTGGTTGCACTCTTCGACGACTTTGCGCACGCCGTCGATGTCGGAGAAGTCCAGTTGCGGGTCGATGCCCTGGGTGTACAGGTTCAGCGCCAAGGTCACCAGGTCCACGTTACCGGTACGCTCACCGTTGCCGAACAGGCAGCCTTCGGCGCGGTCGGCGCCGGCCATCAGGCCCAGCTCGGTGGCGGCAATGCCGGTGCCACGGTCGTTGTGGCAGTGCAGGCTGATGATCACGCTGTCGCGGCGGCTGACGTTACGGCAGAACCACTCGATCTGGTCGGCGTAGATGTTCGGCGTGGACACTTCCACGGTGGCCGGCAGGTTGAGGATGACTTTGTGCTCAGGCGTCGGGTTCCACACTTCGATGACTGCGTCGCAGACTTCCTTGGCGAACTCCATTTCGGTGGCGCTGAAGGTTTCTGGCGAGTACTGGAAGGTCCAGTGGGTTTCCGGCTGCTGGGCTGCGTACTTGACGAACAGCTTGGCCGCGTTCACCGCGATGTCCTTCACGCCTTGCTTGTCCTGGTTGAAGACAATGCGGCGGAACGACGGGCTGGTGGCATTGTACAAGTGCACGATGGCTTTCTTGGCACCGCGCAGCGATTCGAAGGTGCGGGCGATCAGGTCTTCACGGGCCTGGGTGAGCACCTGGATGGTGGTGTCGTCCGGGATGTGACCGTCTTCGATCAGGGTACGCACGAAGTCGAAGTCGGTCTGCGAGGCAGACGGGAACGAGGCTTCGATCTCCTTCACGCCCACCTGCACCAGGGTCTTCCAGAAGCGCAGTTTCTTCTCCGAATCCATCGGCTCGATCAGCGACTGGTTGCCATCACGCAGGTCGGAGCTGCACCAGATTGGTGGCTCGGTGATGGTTTTCGACGGCCAGGTACGGTCAGGCAGGTCGATGGTCGGGAAGGCGCGGTATTTCTTCGAAGGGTCTTTGAGCATGGTCATGGAAGCAATCCTTTTGTGTGCGGCCGAGATCGGGCCTGCCGGGCAGTAACGAGATGAAGGGGCGAGGCGACGCGATTCAGCCTGGTAGTCGGGCGCTGACCAGGCAGAGGCTGCGATGTTGTCGGAGCAGGATGAGGGTGCTGAAGGTTTTCATGCCTTCAAACTTAACCAGTGAGATGGGGGATGGCAAGCGTTCGGGGAAAATTGAGAGGAATGCTTAAAAAAAGCGCTTAGGCGAGATTTTATGGCTGATGTTTTCTAGCTGGCTATTGATTGTTGCGCAGTACTTTTCGATGGCGCAACACAGTTGAACTGATAGTACCTGTGCTGGCATCTTCGCGGGCGCGCCCGCTCCCACAGGTATTGCGCCGAGTCCGAGGGCTGCACTGTACCTGTGGGAGCGGGCATGCCCGCGAAGCAGGCGCCGGGGTTTCAGGGCTGGAACGCACCAATGAATATCGCCGGATCCACTCGCGCATCATTCAAGCTGACATTCCAGTGCATGTGCGGCCCGGTAGCCCGCCCGGTCGAACCCACGCGCCCGACCACTTCGCCCCGGCGCAGCTGCTGCCCCACCTGCACATCGATCTTCGACATGTGGCAGAACATGCTGATGAACCCCTGCCCATGGTCGACAAACACGGTGCGGCCATTGAAGAAGTAATCCCCCACCAGAATCACCTTGCCATTGGCCGGTGTCTTGATCGGCGTGCCTGCTGGCACCGCGAAGTCCAGCCCGGCATGCGGGTTGCGTTCTTCGCCATTGAAGAAGCGGCGAACACCAAACTTGCTCGAGAGTGGGCCGTTGACCGGCTTGTCGAGGATCAGGTTGCTCGGCAGGGCAGGGCTGAAGCTGCGGTAGGCCTTGATCTGCTCGGCCAGTTCACGGTCGATACGCTTGAGGTCGGCGGGGTTCGGGTTGACCTGGCGAGTGTTCTTCAGCGTGATGCGCTGTTCGGGGTACTTCTTGCTCCCCACGCTGAAGGGCAGTGTGCGGCCGCCTTGGTTCAGCACGGCAGTGCCGGGCTTTTGCGTCAGCGGGATGCCGACGATGGCCAGCCAGGTGTCCTGCTCCTTTACCACCAGCACCGGCTTGCCGTCGAAGCGGGCACTGGGCACGCTGGCAGCTGGGCCCAGGTCGACCACGGCCACGCCACCAGGCACCGGCTTGTTCAGTGTGCGGGTGATGTAGCTGGCCTGGGCGCCGCCGGCGAGCAGCAAGAGGAAGAGGGCAAGCAGGGGCGCGAGCAGGCGGGGCATGTGTCAGTCCAGTAGTGAGAGGGTGACCGGGGTCAGGTGGTTGTCTTCGACGCGCACCCGCAGTTCGCCTTCGTTCAGGCGCGCAGTCAGGCGCTGGCCGTTGCGGGTTTGCCCGGCGCTGCGGATGGCGTGGCCCTGCTCGTCCAGCAGGATGCTGTAACCACGGGCGAGGGTGGCCAGCGGGCTGACCACTTGCAAGGTTTGCAGCTGGGCCTGGAAGCGTTGGCGACGGTCTTTCAATACCTCGCGCATGGCCCGCGGCAGGCGCTCGGCCAGGCTGTCCAGGCGCTGGCTCAGCAGTTTCAGGTTGCGCCCCGGGTGCTGGGCGGCCAGGCGCGTGTCCATGCGGGCCAGGCGCTCGCGGCGCTGGCTGAGGCTGAGCATGAACGCCCGGCGCAGGCGCATGTCCAGGTCGTCCAGGCGCTGGGCCTGCTGGCGCAGGCGTTCGCCTGGGTGGCGCAGGCGCCGGGTCAGTGACTCCAGGCGCAGCCGGTCATGGGTCAGGCGGTTCTGCATGCGCAGCAGCAGGCGCCGTTGCAGGCCGTCCAGGCGTTGCTGCAAGCCGCTGTTGTCAGGGGCCAGCAACTCGGCGGCGGCAGACGGTGTGGGGGCGCGTACATCGGCCACGAAGTCGCTGATCGATACATCGGTTTCATGGCCCACGGCGCTGACGATAGGGGTGACGCAGGCGGCCACGGCACGCGCCACGGCTTCTTCGTTGAAGCACCACAGGTCCTCCAGCGAACCACCACCACGGGCCAGGATCAGTGCATCGAAACCAAGGCTGTCGGCCAGGCGAATCGCGCGCACGATCTGCGCGATGGCTTCGCGGCCCTGCACCGCCGTGGGGAGCAGGTTGAGTTCCACCTGCGGGGCACGTCGGCCGAACACGCTGATGATGTCGCGGATCACGGCGCCGGTAGGCGAGGTGATGATGCCGATCCGTTGTGGGTGAGCCGGTAGCGGCTTTTTGCGTTCGGTGCTGAACAGCCCCTCGGCACTGAGCTTTTCCTTCAATGCCTCGAAGGCCAGACGCAGTGCGCCGTCGCCTGCCGGCTCGACGGTGTCGAGAATCAGCTGGTAGTCGCCACGCCCTTCAAACAGCGAAACCTTGCCACGCACCCGCACTGCCAGGCCGTCGCGCAGGGCCTGGCGCACCCGCGTGGCGTTTTGCCGGAACAGCGCACAGCGTACCTGGGCGCCGCTGTCCTTGAGGGTGAAGTACATGTGGCCGGACGCCGGGCGGGCGAGGTTGGAGATTTCGCCTTCCACCCACACGCTGCGGAACACGTCTTCCAGCAGCACCCGGGCGCGGCCGTTGAGTTGGCTGACGGTAAGGACCTCACGGTCCAGGCCGAGTCGTTCGAAGGGGTCTTTGATCATGGTGGGCATCATAAGGGGCGAGGTAGGGGGCGCCAAGTGCATGTCGGGAGATTTATGGTGGTGTCGAGATCGAGCGCCGCCCGCGCGGCGCTTCGCGGGGCAAGCCCGCTCCCACATTTGTTTCGGGCCAGTCCATCCTGAGTTCTTGTCGCGCGGGCCTTTGTTGGTACAACGCGATATCGTGCCTTGCGCCAAGGGGGGGCGTGCGCCTATGTAAGCAGGAATAATTGGCCCGAAACAAATGTGGGAGCGGGCTTGCCCCGCGAAGCGCCGCGCGGGCGGCGCTCGATCTCAAAGGCGCTATAACTTCCCTGGCATGCACCTGTCCGCCGCGCCACAATCTCGCGACGGACACCCAAGGACACCCCAGGACTCCAGCACGATGCTCACCCAGCTCCCCCTCGCACCCTACGAATGGCTCCCCATCCTCCTGGCCATCGCCGCCGCCTACATCGTCTTTGGCATAGCCGGTTTCGGTACCGCGCTGGTGGCCGGCCCGGTGCTGATCCACTTCATGCCGTTGTCACGGATCATTCCACTGCTGGTGCTGCTCGACTTTGTCGCGGCCTTCGGCAACCTGCTGCCTTCGCGCCGCGATGTGGTGCGCGGCGAGTTGCTGCGGCTGTTGCCGTTCATGGCGATTGGCTGCACCTTGGGCGTGGTGTTCCTGTTGCAGTTGAAGTCCGATTTGTTATTGCTGTTGATGGGCCTGTTCGTCACGGCCTATGCGCTGTACGGCCTGGCGGTGAAAGTACGGCCGGCGCACCTGTCCGGTTTCTGGGCCGTACCGATGGGCACCGCAGGTGGGCTGTTCGGCGCTTTGTTCGGCAGTGGTGGTTTTCTGTACGCCCTGTATCTGAGCGCCCGGCTGGAAGCAAAGGAACAAGTGCGCGCCACCCAGAGCGCGCTGATCAGCTGTAGTACGGTTGTGCGCCTGTCGCTGTTCCTGATCGCTGGCGTTTATGCCGACCAGCGTCTGCTGCTGCTCGCTGCCTGCCTGCTGCCGGTGATGTTCATCGGCCTCTGGGTCGGGCGCCGGCTTACCCACCGGTTGTCCCGCGAAGCCTTCGTGCGCCTGATCACCTGGCTGGTGCTGGCCAGCGGCCTGGCGCTGATCGGTCGCTACCTGAGCGGCTGAGCTGTAGAATTGCAGGATTCCCGCAGTCCGCAGGCCCGCTTCGTTCATGAATACCCAGAGCATCATCGTCCCCAAGCTGTCCACCGTCGAGGTGCACGAAGCCCGTGCCCGTGCCATCCTGCGCTGGCTGGTGCGCGAGAAGATCGTCGAAGAGCAACTGACTACCTGCGGGCGCACTGGCAACCGCATGGGCCATGCCTTGGCGGCGGGCGCGCGCAAGGTCGCCCTGCATCCTGAAAAGCTGCCGTTTGGCGAGCAGGTCAATGGCCTGGAAGTGATGCTCAAGCGCTGCATCTATACCCCGACCGAGGGGTTCCTCGAGGAAGCCGGCTGCCCGGAATGCCGCCGCGAAGTGGGCGAGCCGCTGTTCGAAAGCCTTGAAGAGTGGACCCCGGCAGTGAGCGACAACTTCACCTGCCCGCTGTGTGGCCACGAAGATGACATCAATGGCTTCATTTTTCTGCAGCCATGTGCCTTTTCCAACCTGGGGTTCATCTTCAACAACTGGGGCGAGGCCGGGTTTACCCAGGCCTTTCTCGACAGCTTTGCCGACTGGCTCGACCAGCCGGTGGCGGTGGTGCAGGTAAAACTGCCACAAGGCTGACCGAAGGCCCTTATTTTGCATTGAGCGGCGCGCCGTGCATGAGTATAATGGCGCGCTTCCATTTTTCCCGCCCGGGAGCCCCCGCGATGCTGCGTATCAGCCAAGAAGCCCTGACCTTCGACGATATCCTCCTTGTACCTGGCTACTCCGAGGTACTGCCCAATGAAGTCAGTCTCAAGACCCGTTTGACTCGTGGCATCGAGCTGAACATTCCGCTGGTTTCCGCTGCCATGGATACCGTGACCGAAGCGCGTCTGGCCATTGCCATGGCCCAGGAAGGCGGTATCGGCATCATCCACAAGAACATGACCATCGAACAGCAGGCCGGCGAAGTGCGCAAGGTCAAGAAGTTCGAGGCTGGCGTGGTCAAGGACCCGATCACCATCGACGCCGACGCCACCGTGCGCGACCTGTTCGACCTGACCCGCCTGAACAACATCTCCGGCGTACCGGTGCTGGCGAACGGCGACCTGGTCGGCATCGTCACCTCCCGTGACGTGCGCTTCGAAACCCGTCTGGACGCCAAGGTCCGCGACGTGATGACGCCAAAAGAGCGCCTGGTCACCGTCCGCGAAGGCGCCGACAAGAACGAAGTGCGCGAGCTGCTGCACAAGCACCGCCTGGAAAAAGTCCTGATCGTTGACGACAAGTTCAACCTCAAGGGCATGATGACCGTCAAGGACATCGAAAAAGCCAAGGCCTACCCGCTGGCCAGCAAGGACGACCAGGGTCGCCTGCGCGTTGGTGCTGCCGTCGGTACCGGCAAGGACACCGGCGAGCGCGTTGCCGCCCTGGTTGCCGCTGGCGTTGACGTGGTGGTGGTCGACACCGCACACGGTCACTCCAAAGGCGTTATCGACCGCGTTCGTTGGGTGAAGGAAACCTACCCGCAAGTGCAGGTGATCGGCGGCAACATCGCCACTGGCGCTGCTGCCAAGGCCCTGGCCGAAGCGGGCGCGGACGCCGTCAAGGTCGGTATCGGCCCAGGCTCGATCTGCACCACCCGTATCGTTGCCGGTGTCGGCGTGCCGCAAATCAGCGCCATCGCCAACGTTGCCGCAGCACTGGAAGGCACTGGCGTGCCACTGATCGCCGACGGCGGCATCCGCTTCTCCGGTGACCTGTCCAAGGCCATCGTTGCCGGTGCTTCCTGCGTGATGATGGGTTCGATGTTCGCCGGTACCGAAGAGGCCCCGGGTGAAGTCGAGCTGTTCCAGGGCCGTTCCTACAAGGCCTACCGCGGCATGGGCTCGCTGGGTGCCATGGCTCAGGCGCAAGGCTCGTCCGACCGCTACTTCCAGGACTCCTCGGCCGGTGCCGAGAAGCTGGTACCGGAAGGTATCGAAGGCCGTGTTCCCTACAAGGGCGCCCTGGCCGCGATCATCCACCAGCTGATGGGCGGCCTGCGTTCGTCCATGGGCTACACCGGCAGCGCAACCATCGAAGAGATGCGCACCAAGCCGGAATTTGTACGCATCACCGGTGCCGGCATGGCCGAGTCCCACGTGCATGACGTGCAAATCACCAAAGAAGCCCCTAACTACCGCGTCGGCTAACGCCTCCAGCGGTAAGCGACAAGCTTCAAGCTACAAGCGGTAGTTGCGCTGCAGCAACTACCGCGTTCTCCCCGATCAACTTGCAGCTTGCGGCTTGACGCTTGCAACTGCATCAGAGATTGAGTCATGGCCCTCGACATTCACGCTCACCGCATCCTGATCCTCGATTTCGGTTCCCAGTACACCCAGCTGATCGCCCGCCGCGTGCGCGAAATCGGCGTGTACTGCGAACTGCACCCGTTCGACATGGACGATGAAGCGATCCGCGAATTCAACCCGCGCGGCATCATCCTCGCTGGCGGCCCCGAGTCGGTTCACGAGGCCAACAGCCCACGTGCCCCGCAGGCCGTGTTCGACCTGAACGTACCGCTGCTGGGCATTTGCTACGGCATGCAGACCATGGCCGAGCAGATGGGCGGCAAGGTCGAAGGTTCCGACCTGCGTGAATTCGGTTATGCCCGCGTCGATGTGGTCGGCAAGAGCCGCCTGCTCGACGGCATCGAAGACCACGTAGACGACGACGGCGTACTGGGCCTGGACGTGTGGATGAGCCACGGCGACAAGGTCACCCAGATGCCAGGCAACTTCCACGTGCTGGCCAGCACCCCAAGCTGCCCGATCGCCGGCATGTTCGACGACAGCCGCGGCTACTACGGCGTGCAGTTCCACCCGGAAGTGACCCACACCAAGCAGGGCGGTCGCATCCTGTCCCGCTTCGTGCAGGACATCTGCGGCTGTGAAGCCCTGTGGACCCCGTCCAACATCGTCGAAGACGCCATCGCCCAGGTGCGTGAGCAAGTTGGCTCGGCCAACGTCCTGCTGGGCCTGTCCGGCGGCGTTGACAGCTCGGTGGTTGCCGCGCTGCTGCACCGCGCCATTGGCGACCAGCTGACCTGCGTATTCGTCGACAACGGCCTGCTGCGCCTGCACGAGGGCGACCAGGTGATGGCCATGTTCAAAGAGAACATGGGCGTCAAGGTGATCCGCGCCGATGCTGAAAAGCAGTTCCTCGACAACCTGGAAGGCGAAGCGGACCCTGAGAAGAAGCGCAAGATCATCGGCCGCACCTTCATCGACATCTTCGATGCCGAAGCCAGCAAGCTGGACAACATCCAGTTCCTCGCCCAGGGCACCATCTACCCGGACGTGATCGAGTCGGCTGGCGCCAAGAGCGGCAAGGCCCACGTGATCAAGTCGCACCACAACGTCGGTGGCCTGCCGGAAGAGATGAACCTCAAGCTGGTCGAGCCGCTGCGTGAGCTGTTCAAGGACGAAGTGCGCAAGATCGGCCTGGAACTGGGCCTGCCGTACGACATGGTCTACCGCCACCCGTTCCCGGGCCCGGGCCTGGGCGTGCGCATCCTGGGTGAGGTGAAGAAGGAATACGCCGACATCCTGCGTCGTGCCGACCACATCTTCATCGAAGAGCTGCGCAAGGCCGACTGGTACCACAAGACCAGCCAGGCGTTCGTGGTGTTCCAACCGGTCAAGTCGGTTGGCGTTGTTGGCGACGGCCGTCGCTACGCCTGGGTCGTAGCCCTGCGCGCCGTCGAGACTGTGGACTTCATGACCGCACGTTGGGCGCACCTGCCGTACGAGCTGTTGGAGACTGTCAGCGGCCGTATCATCAACGAAATCGACGGTATCTCGCGCGTTACCTACGACGTGTCGAGCAAGCCGCCGGCTACTATCGAGTGGGAATGATTGAATACCCGAAAATAGCCGATACTCAATAGCAATGAAAATCAAAAGCCCGCGTAACTGCGGGCTTTTTGCCTTCCAACGGAGCTAAGCGCCAGAGTGGTTTTGCATGGCCAAGGAGTACATCTCTGTGGCATGGTACGGGGCAGTGGTTGAGCCAAATTTCATGCGGGCTGCCAAGCAGTATATCTAGTAGTTGAGGGCAGCGGCTCAGCGCCATCTAAGCTCATTTTTCACATTCAGGTCCCGTGGTTAATGCGGGGGATTGCCTTAGGGAGCGTCTGTGATCGCTACGCCATCTTCGTTTCCATATCGCCCTTATCTTGCTCCGCTGCTTTTGATCGATGCCGCTGGTAACGCGGATCAGCAATCCGCCGATATGTTGGCGTCCCTCGTTCATAGTGCCTTATCTCCATCAGCCATCCCGGTGTCTGCTGCACCTGGAGCAGTACGAGTTCGCGTTGTGGGCAGTGCAAGCGCAGCAATCCTTCATGGCGGGCTCTGGATCTCCACCCTAAGCTATAGCCAATCCACTCCACCAGCATGGGCGATAGTAGGCTCGAGTATCCCTAATGACGTTTCGCAGCACTTGGTGGTAATCGCTGCCAAAGGTAGTAGGGCCGCGATCTGTGCCTCTGACACGTCTATCTATTCGTCACTGGTTCGGGCAATAGCAGGTAGCTTCGCGCCGCTTGATCGGGTGAGCATGGACAGCGCCTTCGTTGGATCTCAGGCCAAGGCAATATGGATGAATGGCGTGCATGCGCCCACGTCTGTCAAGCCAAGCGCAAAGACGCTGATGGGGTCAGCACTTGAGTACTCGATAGACCCGCTCGGAGACCAGAGTTTTTATTACTCGGCCATGCGTAGCACAGTCACTATCAGTCAGGGAGGCCAGCCAACTGAGCGTGTTGTTGGCGTTTCGCCTGGCAAAGCTCGTGTTTGGACAGGTCGACCTAAGGATTGGACTGCCTTTATAGGTGAGCTGGAGGCATTGATTGATCACGCCGCAGGGCTTCATGCTGGTAGGAACCTCTATGGAGCCTTGGCCCGGACTGTGACAGATTTCACGACGGTTGGCGCCCCGTTCTCAGTTGTTGTTCTACCGCCCGAGCTGCTCTCGGAGGATGATGTCTCAACTTCCTTGCGCGAAATAGCCGTAGCATGGGCGTACGGCGCCAAGCTGGACATTACAGGCGGAACGGCGACTACCATTACGGTGGAAGTAAGTCTGCAAGGGCTGAATCTCGGTAAACTGTCGATCAATATTACTCCTCAAATCGACAGGCATCTGATCGAAGGCGCTTGGACAGACATCTACGTCGATCCCGACCCATTAATCGCAACCAAGCAAAGGGACGCGCGCGCAGTGGGCCTAGAGCATCTGATCGATCGCGACTGGATCAGCATTCACTATGACAGCGGTCACACTTTGACGCAGGGCCAGCTTTTTCTACCAAAGTTCCGGGATGCTCCCTTTGATTGGGGCAAATCGCTCGATCTTAGGGGCTACGATGTTAACGTTGAAAAGCCGGAGCACGACAAGGCTCATCCACTGATCAATTGCATTGCAGCAAACGACAGAAATGGGAATAAAGACACTTCGCTCTTTGCTTATGTGGTCGAGCAAATGTTCAAGGATGCCAGCGGCAATCGCTACGGATGGCTTGCCAGCGATGATGGTTCCATGGAGTTTGCCGATTTTGTCCATATCGATCCAGTCGCGGAGGTTGTCACGCTGGTCCATGTCAAAGCCGCCAACTCGGATGTGGTCTCACGTGAAATTTCAGTTTCGGCGTACGAAATTGTCATTGGCCAAGCTATCAAGAATCTGCGCCACCTTGATCATCATCATCTCGCCGATGCCCTCCACAAGGGGCAGCACAAAAAAATTGCCAGGGCCGTTTGGCACAACGGCATTCGCCAAACTAATCGTAAAGGCATTATTCAGGCCGCCCGGGCACTGCGTCCGGATTACACGCGACAATTGCTCGTGCTTCAGCCGCAGTTGACCGACGCGGAGCATAAAGCCTGCTGTGACGGGACTGCGACGCCTGGTCGAATTGAGCGCCTGAAGTTGCTGAGCACGCTGCTAAACGGCGCGCGGGCCAATGCAAATAACGTCGGCGCCAAGTTTTCATGTCCGCGATGCGTGTAGCTGCAGGAGGAGGGTAGTGAAGGGCGAGAGAATAGGGAGAAGCTCAGTTGCTCTCATGTACCCATTTCGCCAACCTAGCGCGCCTGCTAAGGCCCATGTCGTCGCACCATACGTAGAACTGGCCGTTCTCGGTGCGGATGCATGCCAGTACGCCAATATCTGCTTTAACCGTTAGCAGCACATTGGTTTCGAACGGAGCAACCAGGTGGTGCGGCGCTACGGGCCTGAACGGCGCGGGCAGTCGTGTTCTGTCGCTGGTAGCGTCGCCACCGATATGCAAACAGCGACTGTACGTCGTGTGACAACACTTCACTTAATATTTCCCATTTGCAGGTGTATCGTATTCGCCCTTCATCGTCAGCCATTGCTGGCAGCTTGATTGCGCAGAACACGAGGTACCCGCACCGATGTCCTTCACCCGTCGACAAATGCTCAAAGGCCTTACCGGCCTGGTTGTGGTTGGCCTGGGCGCCGGTGGCGCGGCGCGTTACTGGCTGGGCAAGGTCGAAGATGACAATGCCGGGCATGATTACGAGCTGATCGCAGCGCCATTGGACGTAGAGCTGGTGCCGGGCTTCAAGACCGAGGCTTGGGCCTTTGGCCCCTCGGCGCCGGGCACTGAGTTGCGCGTGCGCCAAGGCACCTGGCTGCGGGTTCGCTTCATCAACCACCTGCCGGTGGAAACCACCATCCATTGGCACGGTATCCGCCTGCCGCTGGAAATGGACGGCGTGCCGTATGTGTCGCAGTTGCCGGTCAAGCCAGGCGAGTACTTCGACTACAAGTTCCGCGTGCCGGACGCCGGCAGCTACTGGTACCACCCGCATGTCAGCAGCTCCGAGGAATTGGGGCGCGGCCTGGTCGGGCCGCTGATCGTCGAAGAGCGTGAGCCGACCGGCTTCGAGCATGAGCGCACCCTTAGCCTGAAGAACTGGCACGTGGACGAGCAGGGCGCCTGGCTGCCTTTCAGCATCCCGCGCGAGGCTGCGCGCAACGGGACTGCCGGGCGCCTGATCACCATCAACGGCCAGGCCGACTCGGTTACCGAACTGCCGGCCGGCCAGGTGGTGCGTGTGCGTTTGCTCAACCTGGACAACACCTGGACCTACCGCATCAACCTCAAGGGCAACTGCGAGGCGAAAATCTATGCCCTCGACGGCAACCCGGTGACCCCACGCCCATTGGAAGACGAGTACTGGCTAGGCCCCGGCATGCGTATTTGCCTGGCCATCCGCATTCCCCAGGCGGGTGAGGAAATCTCCCTGCGTGACGGCTTCGTGCGCCTGGGCACCTTGCGTTCGGTGGCCAGCAACGACGCGCCGAGTGACTGGCCGCCGGCGCTGCCGCCCAACCCGATCGCCGAGCCGGACCTGGAGAATGCCGAAAAGCTGAACTTCAATTTCGAGTGGGCGGCCAAAGTCTCTGTCACCACTGACCCGGACAAACCGTCGAGCATGTGGCAAATCAATGGTCAGGTCTGGGATATCACCGACAAAACCTGCGCCGACCGCCCCATCGCCACCTTGAAAAAGGGCAAAAGCTACATCTTCGAGCTGAAGAACATGACCCAGTACCAGCACCCGATCCACCTGCACGGCATGAGTTTCAAGGTGATCGGCTCCAACCGCCACGACATCAAGGAGCCGTGGTTCACCGACACCTACCTGCTGGGCAAGAACGAGCGCGCGCAGGTGGCGCTGGTGGCGGATAACCCGGGTACCTGGATGTTCCATTGCCACGTCATCGACCACATGGAAACCGGCCTGATGGCCGCGATTGCGGTGGTCTGATGCGCCCGCAGATCATTGATCGCAGCCGCGATCAGGAATTCATGCGCCTGGCCCTGGCCTTGGCCGCCGAAGGCGCGACCATGGGCGAGGTGCCTGTGGGGGCGGTGCTGGTGCAGCATGGGCAGGTGATTGGCCAGGGCTTCAACCGGCCGATCATCGACAGCGACCCGAGTGCGCATGCCGAGATGGTGGCGATCCGCGCGGCGGCCAGGGCGGCCAGCAACTACCGCCTGCCCGGCAGTACCCTGTACGTGACCCTGGAACCCTGCAGCATGTGTGCGGGGCTGATTGTGCATTCGCGGGTGATGCGCGTGGTATATGGCGCGCTGGAGCCCAAGGCGGGGATCGTGCAGAGTCAGGGGCAGTTCTTTGGCCAAGGCTTTTTGAACCACCGGGTGATGGTGGAGGGCGGGGTGCTGGCGGAGGAGTGCGGGCAGATTCTCAGTGACTTCTTCAAGGCGCGTCGGGCCAAGGGCTAACCTGTGCCGGCCTCTTCGCGGGCATGCCCGCTCCCACAGGAATATCACACCCCTCAGGCCTGTATTTAACCTGTGGGAGCGGGCGTGCCCGCGAAGAGGCCAGATCAGGTTTACATCGGCGGCGACTGGTCTGCCGGCTTGTCCTTGTTCACCCCAGGTACATGCAGGTTACCCTCGGCCACCTGGCCTTCAAGCTGCGGCTGGGTCACCCAGGTGAGGATGTCGTAGTAGCGACGGATGTTGGCCACGAAGTGCACCGGCTCACCGCCACGGGCATAGCCGTACTTGGTCTGCCGGTACCACTGCTTCTGCGACAGGCGCGGCAGCATCTTCTTCACATCCAGCCATTTGTTCGGGTTGAGCTTCTCGCGTTTGGCCAAAGCACGCGCGTCTTCCAGGTGGCCGCTGCCTACGTTGTAGGCGGCCAAGGCAAACCAGGTGCGATCCGGCTCCTGGATACTGTCGTCCAGTTCAGCCTTGATCTTCATGAAGTACTTGGCACCGCCCTGGATGCTCTGCCTGGGGTCCAGGCGGTTGGACACGCCCATGGCCTGGGCGGTGCGCTGGGTCAGCATCATCAGGCCACGCACGCCGGTCTTGGAGGTGACCTCCGGCTGCCACATCGACTCCTGGTAGCCGATGGCGGCCAGCAGGCGCCAGTCCACCTGCTCGACCTTGGCGTAGCTCTTGAAGTGCTTCTCGTACTTGGGCAGGCGCTGCTGCAGGTGTTGGGCGAAGGTGTAGGCCCCGACATAGCCCAATACGTCGACATGGCCGTAATAACGGTCTTTCAGGCGCTGAAGGGTGCCGTTCTTCTGCGCCTTGTCGAGAAATTCGTTGATCTCGTTGAGCAGGCTGTTGTCTTCGCCCGCTGCCACTGCCCAGCGCTGGTCGCGGGTGTCGCCCACGTCAAAGGCAACGCGTACGTTGGGGAAGTACACCTGGTTCATCGACAGCTCGTTGGAGTCGACCAGGGTCAGGTCGATCTGGCCTTCGTCGACCATGCGCAGCAGGTCGACCACCTCCACGGCATCCGACTCTTCATATTCCAGGCCAGGGTTCTGCTTTTTCAGCTCGGCCAGAAGGTCAGCATGGCTGCTGCCTTTGAGCACCATGATTTTTTTGCCGACCAGGCCCTTGGCGTTGGTCGGGCGTGGGCGGCCGTTGCGGTAGATGACCTGTGGGGTCACTTCCAGATACGGGTGCGAGAATTTTGCCTGCGCGGCGCGCCGCTCGCTGCTGACCAGGCCAGCGGCTGCAAGCACGGGGCCGGAAGGTTTGCCAAGGTCGTCGAACAATTCGTCGAGGTTGTCGGCGGTCTCGATCTCCAGCTTTACGCCGAGATCGTCGGCAAAATGCTTGACCAGCTCATATTCGAAGCCGGTTTCGCCGTTACGGTCCTGGAAGTAGGTGGCCGGGCTGTTGCGGGTGATGACGCGCAGCACGCCGTCCTCCTTCACGCGCTCCAGGGTGCTGGGTTTTTCAACGCAGGCACCGAGCAGCAGAAAGAGTCCGGTTGCGAAAAGCCATTTGGCGCAACGCTGGCGCAAAGCAGTGTGGGCGAACATAGGTTGCAGTATACGCAAAGGACCGGCCCAACCATATCTCGACAACTGTTAGCTTGTCTGGTAGCAGTTTCTGTGCTGCAAGCCATAAGCTGCAAGCTGCAAGAAAAAGCAGTCGGCGCCAGGCCTGCTTTTTCTTGTGGCTTGCAGCTTATGGCTTGCAGCTTTTTTTCTGACCCGAAAGTCCGGTTCCACCGCCCGGCAGCCGTGGCGTAGAGCGGGTGCCGAAAGCCATCGAATTAGGCTAGAATGCACGGCCTCTAAGCACACCCCTTCCTGAGGCTGTCCCGACGATGTTGATCCTGCGCGGCGCTCCTGCCCTTTCTGCCTTTCGCCACGGTAAATTACTCGAGCAACTGAGCCAGAAAGTCCCCGCTGTTACTGGTTTGTATGCCGAATTCGCCCACTTCGCCGATGTCGACGGCGAGCTGACCGCCGACCAGCAGCAGGTGCTGGGCCGTCTGCTCAAGTACGGCCCGAGCGTGCCGGTACAGGAGCCGACCGGCCGACTGTTCCTGGTCGTACCGCGCCTGGGCACCATTTCGCCCTGGGCCAGCAAGGCCAGCGACATCGCCCACAACTGCGGCCTGCAGTCGATCCAGCGCCTGGAGCGCGGCATCGCCTACTACGTGGCCGGCACCCTGAGCGACGCTGACGCTGCATTGGTCGCCGCCGAACTGCACGACCGCATGACCCAGCGTGTGCTGGCTCAGCTGGAGCAGGCGGCCGACATGTTCAGCCACGCCCAGCCCAAGCCGATGACCTCGGTGGACATCCTGGCCGGTGGCCGTGACGCGCTGGCCAAGGCCAACATCGACCTGGGCCTGGCCCTGGCCGAAGACGAGATCGACTACCTGGTCAATGCCTTCCAGGGCCTGAAGCGCAACCCGAACGACATCGAACTGATGATGTTCGCCCAGGCCAACTCCGAGCACTGCCGCCACAAGATCTTCAACGCAAGCTGGGACATCGACGGCCAGGCTCAGGACAAGAGCCTGTTCGGCATGATCAAGAACACCTACCAGATGCACAACGAAGGCGTCCTGTCTGCCTACAAGGACAACGCCTCGGTCATCGTCGGTAACGTGGCCGGCCGTTTCTTCCCGAACCCTGAAACCCGCCAGTACGGCGCGGTGCAGGAGCCGGTGCACATCCTGATGAAGGTGGAAACCCACAACCACCCGACTGCCATTGCCCCGTTCTCCGGCGCCTCCACCGGCTCCGGTGGCGAAATCCGCGACGAAGGTGCTACCGGCCGTGGCGCCAAGCCCAAGGCTGGCCTGACCGGCTTCACCGTGTCCAACCTGCGCATTCCGGGCTTCGAACAGCCATGGGAACAGGCCTACGGCAAGCCGGAGCGCATCGTCGACGCCCTCGACATCATGATCGAAGGCCCACTGGGCGGCGCTGCGTTCAACAACGAATTCGGTCGCCCGGCCCTGACCGGTTACTTCCGTACCTTCGAGCAGGCCATCAACACCCCGCACGGCGAAGAAGTGCGCGGCTACCACAAGCCGATCATGCTCGCCGGCGGTATGGGCAACATCCGTGAAGACCACGTGCAGAAGGGCGAGATCACCGTCGGCGCCAAGCTCATCGTGCTCGGCGGCCCGGCCATGCTGATCGGCCTGGGCGGCGGCGCCGCTTCGTCGGTGGCGACCGGTGCCAGTTCGGCAGACCTGGACTTCGCCTCGGTACAGCGCGAAAACCCGGAAATGGAGCGCCGTTGCCAGGAAGTCATCGACCGTTGCTGGCAGCTGGGCGACGCCAACCCTATCGCCTTCATCCACGACGTTGGCGCCGGTGGTATCTCCAACGCCTTCCCGGAGCTGGTCAACGACGGTGGCCGTGGTGGCCGCTTCGAACTGCGTAACGTGCCCAATGACGAGCCGGGCATGGCCCCGCACGAAATCTGGAGCAACGAGTCGCAAGAGCGTTACGTGCTGGCCGTCAGCGCGGTCGACTTCGAGCGTTTCCAGGCCATCTGCGAGCGTGAGCGTTGCCCGTTCGCCGTGGTCGGTGAAGCCACTGAAGAGCCGCACCTGATGGTAAGCGACAGCCACTTCGGCAACACCCCGGTGGACATGCCGCTGGACGTGCTGCTGGGCAAGCCGCCACGCATGCACCGTTCGGTTACCCGCGAAGCCGAGCTGGGCGATGACTTTGACCCAAGCAAGCTGGACCTGGACAACGCCGTGCAGCGCGTGCTCAGCCACCCGGCCGTGGCCAGCAAAAGCTTCCTGATCACCATCGGCGACCGCACCATCACCGGCCTGGTTGCCCGCGACCAGATGGTCGGCCCGTGGCAGGTACCGGTGGCCGACTGCGCCGTCACCGCCACCAGCTTCGACGTCTACACCGGTGAAGCCATGGCCATGGGCGAGCGTACCCCGCTGGCACTGCTGGATGCTCCTGCTTCCGGCCGCATGGCCATCGGCGAAACCCTGACCAACCTGGCCGCTTCGCGTATCGAGAAACTGTCCGACATCAAACTGTCGGCCAACTGGATGTCCGCTGCCGGCCACCCGGGCGAAGACGCCCGCCTGTACGACACCGTCAAGGCTGTCGGCATGGAGCTGTGCCCGGAGCTGGGCATTACCATTCCGGTCGGCAAAGACTCGATGTCGATGAAGACCAAGTGGAGCGATGAGGGCGTAGAGAAGAGCGTTACCTCGCCGATGTCGCTGATCATCACCGGCTTTGCTCCGGTCACCGACATCCGCAAGACCCTGACCCCGCAACTGCGCATGGACAAGGGCGAAACCGACCTGATCCTGATCGACCTGGGTCGCGGCAAGAACCGCATGGGCGCCTCGATCCTGGCGCAGACCCACGGCAAGATCGCTGCCCAGGCACCGGACGTCGACGATGCCGAAGACCTCAAGGCCTTCTTCGCCGTAATCCAGGGCCTGAACGCCGACGGCCACCTGCTGGCCTACCACGACCGCTCCGACGGCGGCCTGGTCACCACCGTGCTGGAAATGGCCTTTGCCGGCCACTGCGGCCTTGACCTGCACCTCGACCCGCTGACCGACAGCAAGGGCGACGTGCCGGCCATCCTCTTCAACGAAGAGCTGGGCGCGGTCATCCAGGTACGCCAGGATGCCACCCCGGACGTGCTGGCACAGTTCAGCGCTGCTGGCCTGGGCGAAGGCTGCGTCGCGGTGATCGGTAAACCGGTCAACAACGGCGAAGTGTCCATTAGCCTGAACGGCGAAGTGCTGTTCGACGACGATCGTCGCATGCTGCAGCGCCAGTGGGCTGAAACCAGCTACCAGATCCAGCGCCTGCGCGACAATGCCGACTGCGCCGACCAGGAATTCGACCTGCTGCTCGAGGAAGACAACCCGGGCCTGTCGGTGAAGCTGGGCTTTGACGTCAACGACGACATCGCCGCACCGTACATCAAGAAGGGCGTGCGCCCGCAAGTGGCCATCCTGCGCGAGCAGGGCGTCAACGGCCAGGTCGAGATGGCTGCTGCCTTCGACCGCGCCGGCTTCGCTGCTATCGACGTGCACATGAGCGACATCCTCGCGGGCCGTGTCGACTTCGAAGCCTTCAAGGGCCTGGTTGCCTGCGGTGGCTTCTCGTACGGTGACGTGCTGGGTGCCGGTGAAGGCTGGGCCAAGTCGGCGTTGTTCAACGCCCGTGCCCGTGACGCCTTCCAGGCCTTCTTCGAGCGTACCGACAGCTTCGCCCTTGGCGTGTGCAACGGTTGCCAGATGATGTCCAACCTGCACGAGCTGATCCCGGGCACCGAGTACTGGCCGCACTTCGTGCGTAACCGCTCGGAGCAGTTCGAAGCCCGTGTGGCCATGGTCGAGGTGCAGAAGTCCAACTCGATCTTCCTGCAGGGCATGGCCGGTTCGCGCATGCCGATCGCCATCGCCCACGGCGAAGGCCACGCAGAGTTCGCCAGCGAAGAAGCGTTGCTGGAAGCTGACGTGTCCGGTTGCGTGGCCCTGCGCTACGTCGACAACCACGGCAAGGTCACCGAAGCCTACCCGGCCAACCCGAACGGCTCGCCGCGTGGCATTACCGGCCTCACCAGCCGCGACGGCCGCGTGACCATCATGATGCCGCACCCGGAGCGTATGTTCCGCGCCGTGCAGAACTCCTGGCGCCCGGATGAGTGGCAGGAAGATGCCGCGCTGATGCGTATGTTCCGCAATGCGCGGGTATGGGTGAACTAAGGCGTGTACAAGCTTGCCTTCTTCGTCCCCGCCAGCCATGTCGAAGTGGTCAAGGCCGCTGTGTTCGCCGCAGGTGGCGGGCGCATCGGTGACTATGACCACTGCGCCTGGCAGACCCTGGGCCAGGGCCAGTTCCGCCCGTTGAACGGCAGCCAGCCGTTCCTCGGGCAAATGGGCCAGGTCGAGGTGGTGGAGGAGTGGAAGGTGGAGCTGGTGGTGGCGGACGAGTTGATCGCTCAGGTCGTCGCTGCGCTCAAGCAGAGCCACCCGTACGAGACGCCAGCCTACGAAGTCTGGCGGCTCGCCGACTTCTAGACCGCATCAAGGCTATTCGCGGGCACGCCCGCTCCCACAGGTATTTCACAGGTCCTGAACCTAGTGATATCCCTGTGGGAGCGGGCGTGCCCGCGAAGAGGCCCTACAACCCAGCGACAATCTCCTTGCCAGGCTCAGGCCGCTTCAACATTCCACAAGCCAGCAACCCCACCTCGAACAGCACCCACATCGGCACCGCCAGCATCGTCTGCGAAAACACATCCGGGGGCGTCAATATCATCCCCACCACAAAGCACCCCACGATCACGTAGGGCCTGCTGCGCCGCAACGTAGCGACATCCGCCAACCCCACCCAGACCACGATAAACGTCGCCACCGGGATTTCGAACGCCAGCCCGAACGCCAGGAACAGCGCCAGGATAAAGTCCAGGTACTGGCTGATATCGGTCATCATCGCTACGCCGTCCGGCGTCACGCTGGCAAAGAAGCCGAACATCATCGGGAACACCAGGAAGAACGCGAAAGCCATCCCGCCGTAAAACAGCACGATGCTCGACACCAGAAGCGGCAGGGCAATACGCCTCTCACGGCGGTACAGCCCCGGCGCCAGAAAACCCCAGGCCTGGTGCAGCAGCAGCGGCATGGCCACGAACAGCGCACACATCGCCGTCAGCTTGAACGGCGTCAGAAACGGCGAGGTGACGCTGGTGGCGATCATGCTCGCGCCTTCTGGCAAAAAACGCCGCAGCGGCTCGGAAATGAGCGTGTACAGCGTTTGGGCGAAGGGGAACAGGCCGGCGAATACCAGCGCCACCAGCGCCAGGCAACGCACCAGGCGCTTGCGCAGGTCACGCAGGTGTTCGGTCAGCGGCATGCTGGCCGCCGGGTCCATGGCAATACTCATGAGGCGTTTTCCTTGGGGGCGGCGACCGTGGCGGCATCATTGGCCGGCTCCGTGTTCAGGCTGATACCCTGGCGGATTTCCTGCTCCAGGCGCTGCAACGGCGCGCTGTCGAGGTTGGGCAGCTCGATCTCGCGTTCTACCTGCGTGCGCAAGGCATGCATGGCCCGGCGTGCCTGGCCAAGGCCGCGGCCCAAGGTGCGCGCTGCCACTGGCAGGCGCTCCGGGCCTAGCACCAGCAAAGCGACGACGCCAACCAGCAGCAACTCGCTGAAGCCTACCTCGAACATCAGGCCTGACGATCCGCTTGTGGTTGTTGCGTGGCCTGGCCGTTCAGCGGGGCCTGTTGCTGTACTTGCGGCTGGCCAGGGGCATCGACGTCGTTGTCACCGCCCATGGACTTGCGAAAACCCTGGATTGCCTCACCCACATCGCTGCCCAGGCCCTTGAGGCGCTTGGTGCCAAACAGCAGGAATACGATCAGCAGTACGATCACCAGTTGCCAGATTCCAATGCCACCCATTGCGACCACTCCTGTAAGGTCATGAAAAGGAAGGGCAATCCTGCCTCGTGCAGATGACGTGCACATGACGAACGGGCACTGCCATCTACCTGCAACACGCCACGTGTTGACTGGCGTCTTTATTGCGCGAGCGAGGCACGCACGGATGGGTGGCAGGCAACAACAGGGCGCGGCCCTGTTGATGGTGATGGTGGTACTGGCGATGCTGGCGGCGGGCATGGCCTGGCTGGTGGAAGATGGTCGGCGCCAGGTCGATGAAGTGCGCCTGCTGCACCAGCGGGTACAGGCGCGGGCCATGGAACAGGCCGGCCTGGCCTATGCCGCGCAGGCCCTGCGTGACCCGGCCTGGCGGCTGAGCCCGCTGTTCTGGCAGGCCCTGCGCGGGCAGCCGCTGAACTACGACTTTGGCGCCGGCCAGGCGCAGTTGCGGGTGCGCGACCAGCACACCTGCTTTAACGTCAATGCGCTGCTGGGCGCCGATGGCGAGCGTGCCGAGCGCCAGCTGCGCTACCTGCTGGGCGACGACATGGCGGCTGAGCGCCTGGTCGATGCGCTGGCCGACTGGCTTGACGCCGACAGCGATACCCGCCTGCAGGGCGCTGAAAGTGCCCAGTACTTGCGCCAGCAACCGGCACGTTTGGCCGCCAACCAGCCAATGCTGGACACTAGCGAGTTGAACTTGCTGCTGGAGCCGGACGCCGGTCGGCAGGGGCGCTACCCGATGCTGTGCGCCTTGCCGCAGGTGACGGGCTGGCGGCTGAACGCCAATGCGCTTGGGCTGGAGCATCTGCCGTTGCTGGAGGCGTTGTACGAGGGGCGTTACCCGCGGTCGCTGCTCAGCCGCATCATCAGTGGCAGGCCGGCGTCGGGGTACGTGGATGCGGGCGCACTGCGCCAGGCGTTGGGGGCGGTGGATGACGAAACGTTCGAACGGCTGAGTGAAGGTTTACTGCTTAACAGCGGGTACTTCTTGCTGCAGCTGTCGTTCGAGGAAGAGGGGCGGGTGATACGCAGCGAGTTCCAGGTGGAGGCGTTGGGTGTGGTGCAGTGGCATGCCCGGGTGCCTGCGCAGCAAGTGCGGGTGCGTAGCCGGGAGCCCCTAGCCTGGTAAGTTTCACTGGCCTCTTCGCGGGCAAGCCCGCTCCCACAGGTACTGCACAGGTTTTGAAATCTGCGCGGTCCCTGTGGGAGCGGGCTTGCCCGCGAAGAGGCCAGTAAAGCCAGCACAAGGCTGGCTGTACCGCACCGGATCAGACGGTCCCGATCTCCCCGCCATCATTACGCTGGATCACCACCGTCGAAGCCCGCGGCCTTACCGTTGCCCCAGCCGGCGTAGCGTCGGTGGCCTTGTCGGTATACGGCCAGTTCCCCGGGTGCTGAATGTTCACAAACAGCGTCTTGTTGTCCGGGGTAAAGCTGATTCCGGTCACTTCGCAGTCATTCGGCCCCACGAAGAAGCGGCGCAGGTTCACTTGGTTCTGCGCATTCACCGGCACCTGCTTGCCACTGGCATCCACCAGGTCGGCGGGAATCACAGCCAGCAGTTGATCGTTGGTGTACTCGGTGAGGGTGCTTTCGCCGTTGTCAGTCTCGAACCACAGCACGCCACGGCTATCGAAGCTCATGCCGTCCGGGCTGGCGAACTGGTTTAGCTCGGTCAGCCCGGAGCGGTTGATGTCGGCAGTGCCGGCAGCGTTGGCGCCGAACACGAAGATGTCCCAGGTGAAGCTCAACTGGTCGTCGCTGTCGTGCCAGCGAATGATGTGGCCGTGGCGGTTAGGGCCGCGCGGGTTGGCCGCATCGACTTTTTCCGGGGTGCGTGCGCTGTTGTTGGTCAGGGTCAGGTACACGTCGCCGTTCAGCGGGTTGACCGTGGTCCATTCCGGGCGATCCATCGGCGTGGCTCCCACGGCATCACCCGCCCCACGGGTGTTGAGGATGATGCCTGGCAGATCGCCGTAAAGCGCACCCAGGGTGCTGCCGTTGGTGGTGGCGGTGCCTACGTCCAGCAGCAGCCATACGCCGGTGCCGTCGGCATTGAAGCGGGCCACATACAGCTTGCCCTGGTCCAGGTACTTGGCGCCGGTGGCCAGGCGGTCGGCCGGGTTGGCATCGGCGGCGTCCCACACGGCGGTGGACACCCACTTGTACAGGTACTCGTTGTTCGAGTCGTCACCCATGTACCACACCAGCGGCTTGCCGGCGACAGGCAGGCCCGGGGCGCAGCCCTCGTGGCGGAAACGGCCCAGCGCGGTGCGCTTGGTGGCCAGGGTGCTGCTGTTGTACGGGTCGATCTCGACGATGTAGCCGTAGGTGCTGGCTTCGTTGCGGTAGTCGTCGGTGGCGCTGGCGCCCTTCACGGTGACGTCGAAACGGGCGAATTCATCAGCCACTTCGGTGCTGTCACCGGCAGCGGTTTCCCACTTGTACTGGCCGCTGGAGGTGCCCACGCCAATGCGGCGCTGGTCTTCGGGGCGGGTGCCCTTGTTGACGAAGATGCCCGGCCAGTTCTCTTCACAGGTGAGGTAGGTGCCCCACGGGGTGTAGCCGTTGCCGCAGTTGTTGTTGGTACCGCGGCAGTGGGTGCCAGCGCTGGAGTACTTGGTCTTCACGTGGTCGGTGCCGCGCAGCGGGCCGGTGATTTCCATGCGCGAGGCGGTGGTGAAGCGGCGGTTCAGCGGGTCGTTGTCGACCACCTGCCAGCGGCCGTTCACCTTCTGCAGGCGCACCACGCCAGCACCGTGGGCGTTGATTTCCTTGCGCACTTCTTCAGCCGGGCGTTTGCCGTTGACGTCCGTGGTCGGGCCGGCCGGGTGCAGTGCGGCGGTGTCGATGTACTCGAAGTTGATCGCCAGCAGGCCGTCTTCGGAGCTGCCGTTGATGGGGAAGAAGTGCATGCCGTCATGGTGCATGCCCATGGCGTTGGCCTGGTCGGTCGAGGTGTTGCTGCCGTCGGACTTCCATGGGTTGCCGTTGCTGTTGATCGGTGTGCCCCACGGCGCCAGCACGTAGGCGCTGTAGCCGGCGGCCACCACGCAGGCGTCGGTGCGCGAGCCCGGGATCGACTGGAAGCCCAGCGCCAGTTTCGGCACTTCCGGCTCGGTGACTGGTGGCTCGGTTACCGGTGGTTCGGTGACCGGATCATCGTGATCGGAGCCACCACCGTCGAAGCAGCCTGTCAGGCCGGTACCGGCGATCATGGCGATGGCGGCGCCCAGGCTGCCGCGCATCACGCTGCGGCGGCTCAGGTAGGCGTCCATGACAGTGGCCATCGGCAGGTTGCCGCTGTGGTTCCGGTCCAGGTTGTCGCCGGTATCTCGACTCATCAGGGTGTCCTTATATTGGCTGAGTTAGAGGAAACCGCGACTTTAGTGGGGAAATATGATGATTCATTGGCAAAAATGTTAACGGGGTTTTAAAACGACTCGATCTTAGAAAATTACCTGACAGATCAATTTGGAATGTCTGTCGGAATTCTGCCATCAAACTGTAATGCCAACGCCGCAACATCCGGAGCCCTGAATGAACATGGATAAGGATGGCGGGTTCGATGGCAAGCAGCATGCACAGGCGCGAAGTGATCGGCTGGATGGGTATCGGGGCCTTGGCCCCGTTGCTCGGCGCCTGCTCTGCTTTCCCGGCGCAGCAGGGTGGTAACGCCCGCCTTGACCTGCTGTATGTGGCCGACACCCTCGATGCCCGCCAACCTGGCCAGGCCGTTGTGCCGGCTACCCGCCTGGGGCCGGTCAGCCATTTGGGCCGCGCACCGTGGATGACGGGCAGCAGCGCCAGCCTGGCCTACCCGCAACTGGCGCCGTTGCTTGATGCCCGCCAGGCAAGTGGCGCCCAGCTGGGTGGCTATGCGGTGCTGGCGGCGCTGCTGGAGCAACTGCGCGCCGAGGCGGGTGCAGGCAACAGCCTCAGCCTGGAAAACGGCCAGGGCTGGAATGGCAGTGGCCTGGCCTACCTGACCCAAGGTGAGAGCGGCGTACAAGGTAGCCAACTGTTGGGCAGCGAGGTGCGCGTCAGCAGCGACGAACGTGTGTTGTGGCCGCAACGCAGCCATGGGCTGTATCGCCAGACTAGCGTCATTACCTTGGGGGCCGGGCTGGCGGACGCGCAGCGCCAGGCGTTGGGGCTGCAAGCCTTGCACGTCTTCGAGCGCGGCGGTGCCCGGGTTGCCGTGGTCGGTGTCACGGACCCCTATGCCCAGGATCAGAAAGCCTCCCTGAAACAGTGGTACCAGTCTTTGCAGCCCGTGTTCGAACAGGCCCGGCGCGAGGCCGACCTGGTGGTGGCCATGGCCGATGTGGGCACCGGCCCGGGCCTTTGGCTGGCCGAGCGGGTGCCGCAAGTGGATGTGCTGCTGTGTGCCCGCGGCCAGGATCTGTGGCCGGCACCGGTGGAAGTGACCCAAGCCAGCGGCCGACGCGTGCCAGTGGTGTTCGCCGGCTGCCGGGGTAGCGGTGCAATGCGCCTGCGTTGCCAGCAGGTGGCGGGCGTATGGCAATTCGACGGGCGTTTCTTCCCGGCCTTTGAGCAGCAACTCACACCCGCCGCACAACTTCGTGCCGGGCAGCTGGAGGCAACGCTCCGCCTGCAGCGCGCTGGCCATGCGGCGTGGCTGGATCAGCCGCTGGCCCGCGCGCCACAGGCATTGTGGCGCCGCGATACCCGAGGCGGCAGCTGGGATCGGCTGCTGCATCAGGCCTTGGCTGACGACAGCAGCATGCCGGTGTTGCTGCCAGGCCTGCGCTATGACTACCCGCTGCCTGCGGGCGCGTCCATCACCCGCGAACACTTGATCAGCCTGACCGGTGGCTACCCGGCGCCCGTGGTCGAAGCGCCGGCCCGGCAGGTGGAACAAGTGCTGGAGAACGCCGCCGAGCAACTGTTCGGCGACCCAATGCTGCTGGACAACAGCCAGGACCTGCCACGCTGGCAGAGCCAGGCCTGGGGTGTCAGCTACAGCCCGCAAGGCAAGCGCATCACCGGGCTGGAACCGGTACCGGGCCTGTGTCGCACCTTCGGCCTGCAATTCGACAGCCAGGCGGGTGAACCCCTGTGGCAGCGGGTTGAAGCCTGGCTCGCCCGCCAGCCGGCCGGCTGGCAACTGGCGCCGCTGCAATGGCCCGAGGTGCGCTACGTGCAGGGGCACCCGGGGTGGCACCCACGGCAGTTGGCCTCGTGACATTCGCCTCGCGCCTGTTCACTGGCGCTGGCCTGACCCTGGCCGGCTGGCTGGCGGCCCAGTGTGTGTTGCAACTGGGCCGCCAGCCGCAACCCGCCACTGCACCGGCCGCTACCGTTACGCCGCTGCCTGGGCTGATGGTCGGCCACTGGCAAGCGCCGGTCGATGACGCAGCCATCGCCATCACCCGCCTGCCGCTGCAATACCTGGGCGGCCTCAAGGCCCAGCCGCTGGCTGCCAGCGTGGTGGTGCTGCGCTATGGCCAGCAGGTGCGCACCCTGGCCCGCGGCCAGCGCCTGGCGCCGGGCATCGTGCTGCAGGACATCGACAGCGATGGCCTGATTTTCAACAACCAGGGGCGGCGTGAACGCCTGCCCTGGCCGCCACGCCCCGCCGTGACCGGCTTCAAGCGCCAAGGATGAACGATGCCTGTTAGATACTGCGTGGCGGCCGCGCTGAGCCTGGCCTTGTCCATGGCCTGCGCCGAAGAGCCGGTGTTCGATGACAACGGTACCCCGATGTACGAGGTGAACTTTGTCGACACCGAACTGGGTGAGTTCATCGACAGCGTGTCGCGCATCACCGGCACCACCTTCATCGTCGACCCCAGGGTCAAGGGCAAGGTCACCGTGCGCACCGTCGACCTGCACGACGCCGATGCCATCTACGACATCTTCCTGGCGCAGCTGCGCGCCCAGGGTTACGCCACCGTCGACCTGCCCAACGGCAGCGTGAAGATCGTCCCCGACCAGGCCGCGCGCCTGGAACCGGTGCCGGTGGAAACCGGTGGGCAGCAGGGGGAGGGCAGCGACAGCGTGGCCACCCGCGTATTCAAGGTGCGCAACGCCGCCAACGAACAAGTGCTGGGTATCCTCAAACCCCTGATCGACCCACGGGTCGGGGTGATCACCCCGTACCCGGCTGCGCACCAGCTGGTGATCACCGACTGGCGCAGCAACCTCGACCGCATCGCCAGCCTGCTGCGCCAGCTCGACCGCCCGCAAGAGGCACCGAGCAATGGCAGCACCCAGGTGATCTACCTGCGCCATGCCAATGCCGGCGAAGTGGTCAAGGTGTTGCGCGGGCTCAGCCAGGAAGGTGCGGTGCCGGCAGAAGGGGCGGGTGAAGGTGAGGGTAAGGACAGGCCCGTGGTGGCTAGCAGCGGTGGCCCGGGCATTCGCCTGGAATATGAAGAAGGCACCAACGCCGTGGTCATGGTCGGCCCCGACAGCGAGCTGGCCGCCTACCGCGCCATCGTGGAGCAGCTGGACATTCGCCGCGCCCAGGTGGTGGTGGAGGCGATCATCGCCGAGGTGTCCGACAGCAGTGCCCAGGAGCTGGGCGTGCAATGGCTGTTTGCCGACGAAAAATTCGGTGCCGGTATCGTCAATTTCGGCAGCAACGGGGTGAACATCGCCAACATCGCAGGGGCCGCTGCCAGTGGCGACAACGAGGCGCTTGGCGACCTGCTGTCTGCCACCACCGGCGCCACGGCGGGCATCGGCCATTTCGGCGGCGGGTTCAATTTCGCCATGCTGGTCAATGCGCTGAAGGGCAAGAGTGGCTTCAACCTGCTGTCCACGCCCACCCTGCTGACCCTGGACAATGCCGAGGCTTCCATTCTGGTCGGCCAGGAGGTGCCTTTCGTCACCGGTTCGGTCACGCAGAACAATGCCAACCCGTACCAGACCATCGAGCGTAAAGAGGTCGGGGTGAAGCTGCGCATCAAGCCGCAGATCAATATCGACAACAGCGTGCGCCTGGACATCGTCCAGGAAGTGTCTTCCATCGCCGAGTCCAGTGCGGCCAGCGACGTGATCACCAACAAGCGCGAGATCAAGACCAAGGTCATGGTCGAAGACAATGGCCTGGTCATTCTTGGCGGCCTGATCAGCGACGAGTTTAGCACCAGCAGCCAGCGCGTGCCGCTGCTCGGCGATATCCCCTACCTGGGCAGGCTGTTCCGCTCCGATGCGACCAAGAACGCCAAGCAGAACCTGATGGTGTTCATCCGCCCGCGCATCCTGCGCGATGGGCCCAGCCTTGCCGGGCTCAGCGAGGACAAGTACCGCACCTTGCAGCAGACCACGCCGCTGCAATTGCCGGACCTGGCAGAAGGCAAGCCGCTGTTGCAGGTGTTCCCCGCCAGCCGTGCGCGCCTGGAAGGCGGTGACTGGTGATGCTGCCATACCGCCAGGCACGCCAGAGCGGCGTGGCCATGGCCTTGACGGAACAGGGCTGGCAGCTGTGGCTGCGGCCCAACGCCGACAGTGCCCAGTTGCAGGAGCTGCTGCGCGTGCATGGCCAGCCCGGTGCGCTTGAATACCTGGAAGCTGCCGCGTTCGATGAACGCCTCGGCCAGCTGTACCAAACCGGCGATGCCGCCACCGAAGCGCTGATCGAAGGCATCGGCGACCAGGTCGACCTGGACAGCCTGATGAGCGAGATGCCGCGCATCGAAGACCTGCTGGAAAGTGATGACGAAGCCCCGGTGATCCGCCTGATCAACGGCCTGTTCGGCCAGGCCCTGCGCCTGCGTGCCTCGGATATCCATATCGAAACCTTCGAGCAAAACCTGGTGGTGCGCCTGCGGGTCGATGGCCACCTGCGCGAAGTGTTGCGCCCACCGCGGGCGCTGTCAGCCATGCTGGTGTCGCGGATCAAGGTCATGGCGCGGCTGGACATCGCCGAAAAGCGCCAGCCCCAGGACGGCCGTATCACGTTGCGTGCGGCGGGGCGCGAAGTGGACGTGCGGGTTTCGACACTGCCCGGCATTCATGGCGAGCGTGTGGTCATGCGTGTGCTCGACAAGCAGGCCAGCCTGCTGGCACTGGATAACCTGGGCATGCCGCCCGCCGTGTTGCAGGGCCTGCGCAGTTGCCTGGCGCGGCCCAATGGCATTGTGCTGTCTACCGGGCCGACCGGTTCGGGCAAGACCACCACCCTGTACGCCAGCCTCAACAGCCTCAACGATGGCAGCCGCAACATCCTCACCGTCGAAGACCCGGTGGAGTACGCCATCGCCGGCATCGGCCAGACGGCCATCAACCCGCGTGCCGGCCTGACCTTCGCCAGCGGCCTGCGCGCCATTCTGCGTCAGGACCCGGACGTGATCATGCTTGGCGAAATCCGCGACCAGGAAACCGCGCAGATCGCCGTGCAGGCCAGCCTCACCGGCCACCTGGTGTTGTCCACCTTGCACACCAACAGTGCCGTGGGTGCGGTGACCCGCCTGCGCGACATGGGCATCGAACCGTTCCTGATTGCCTCATGCTTGCGGGGTGTGCTTGCCCAGCGCCTGGTGCGGCGCTTGTGCAGTTGCGCCGTGGCGCATCCGCTGCAACCTGCCGAACGTGACCTGTGGCCGGAGCTGGCAGCGCTGGGCAGCAGCTACCACGCAGTCGGCTGCGAACAGTGCCAGGGCAGCGGTTATGTCGGGCGCCTGGGGCTGTATGAATTCATCGAACTGGATGCCGGGCTGATCGGCTTGCTGTACGACGGCGCCAGCGAACTGGCCATGCAGGATTACCTGGGCGAGCGCCGCCAGAGCCTGGTGGCGATGGCCAGCGATTGCCTGGCCCGGGGCGAGACCAGCCTGGCTGAAGTGCTGCGTGTGGTGCAGGGCTAAGGTATGCCGACTTATCGCTATCAGGCTGTCGACCTGGCGGGCAAAGCGCACAAGGCCAGCCTGCAGGCCGACAGCGAACGCCATGCGCGTCAGTTGCTGCGGGAACAGGGCCTGTTCGCCCGCCAGTTGCAGCGTCATGAAGCCGGTACCCGACAACCTCGGCGCCAACGCCTGAGCCGTGCCCAGTTGTGCGAGCTGACCCGCCAGCTGGCAACCTTGACCGGGGCCGGCATCCCGTTGGTCGATGCATTGGCCACCCTTGAGCGCCAGTTGCGTCAGCCGGCCTTGCACAGCGTGCTGGTGGCCCTGCGCGGCTCGCTCGCCGAAGGCCTGGGCCTGGCCCGCAGCCTGGCACGCCAAGGGGCGCCGTTCACGGGGTTGTACTATGCGCTGGTCGAGGCTGGCGAGCGTTCCGGGCGCCTGGCGCAGGTGCTGACACGCTTGGCCGACCACCTGGAACAGGTGCAACGGCAACAACACAAGGCCCGTACCGCTCTGATCTACCCTACCGTGCTGATGGGCGTGTCGCTTGCCGTGGTTGTCGGCCTGATGACCTTTGTCGTGCCCAAGCTCACCGAACAATTCGCCCACGCCGGGCAAAGCCTGCCGCTGATTACCTCGTTGCTGATCGGCCTGAGCCAGGGGCTGGTACACGCCGGGCCGTGGTTGTTGGGGCTGGCGTTGCTGCTTGGCGTGCTCGGCGGCTGGTTGCTGCGCAAGCCGCACTGGTGCCTGCGCCGCGACCAGCTGCTGCTGCGCCTGCCGCGCATCGGCAGCCTGTTGCAGGTGCTGGAAAGCGCACGCCTGGCACGCAGCCTGGCGATTCTCACTGGCAGTGGCGTGGCCCTGCTCGAAGCCTTGCAAGTGGCCACCGAAACCGTCGGCAACCGGCGTATCCGCCTGGCCATGGAGCAGGTGCGCCAGCACGTTCAGGGCGGCACCAGCCTGCACCGTGCGCTGGATACCAGCCAGCAATTCCCACCGCTGCTGGTGAACATGGTTGGCAGTGGTGAGGCCAGCGGCACCCTGGCCGACATGCTCGAACGCGTGGCCGACGACCAGGAACGCGGTTTTGCCCGCCAGGTGGATACCGCCATGGCGCTGTTCGAACCCATGATGATCCTGGTGATGGGGGCCGTGGTGCTGTTCATCGTGCTGGCCGTGCTGCTACCGATCATGCAACTCAACCAGGGCCTGCAACTGTGAAGACAAGGAGTATTGCCATGCAGCATCGACGTCACCGCCAACGCGGTTTCACCCTCATGGAAATCATGGTGGTGATCTTCATCATCGGCCTGCTGATCGCCGTGGTCGCGCCCAGCGTGTTGGGCAACCAGGACAAGGCCATGAAGCAGAAGGTGATGGCCGACCTGGCCACCCTGGAACAGGCGCTGGACATGTACCGGCTGGACAACCTGCGCTTCCCGAGCGGCGAACAGGGCCTGGCTGCGCTGGTGAAAAAACCGAGCCAGGAACCGCTGCCACGGGCCTGGCGCAGTGACGGCTACGTGCGCCGCCTGCCGGAGGACCCGTGGGGCACCCCGTACCAGTACCGCATGCCCGGTGAGCATGGCCGGGTCGATGTGTACTCGCTGGGTGCCGATGGCCAGCCGGGCGGCGAAGGCCAGGATGCCGACCTGGGTAACTGGGAGTTGTAAGGGTGCGGTGTCAGCGGGGTTTCACGCTCATCGAGTTGCTGGTGGTGCTCGCCATCGCTGGCCTGATGACGGGCCTGGCGGTGGCCGGGTTAGGCAGCGGCCAGGCCCGTGTCGACCAGGCTTTGCAACGCCTGGCTAGCGAGACCAGGGACCAGGCTGCGCTGGCCCGGCATGCCGGGCAACTGCGTGGCCTGCGCTGGAATGGTCAACGCCCGGAGTTCGTGCGGCGTGAGGGAAATGCCTGGGTGGTCGAACCCATTGCATTGGGAGACTGGCCCAAGGGCCTGCAACCGGACTGGCCCGCCAGCCCGCAGCCTCGCCTGCTGTTTACCCCGCATGGCTGGGCGCAGCCGGGCAGCGTGCGCTGGCGCTGGGTCGACGGCAGCCAGCAATGGGCCTGGAGCCGCGATGGCCGCCTGCAGGTGGCCCCATGAGGCAACGTCAGCGCGGGTTCACCTTGCTGGAAGTGACCGTAGCCCTGGCGATTGCCGCCGTGCTTGCGGTGATCACCAGCCAGGTTCTGCGCCAGCGCCTGGCCGTGCAGGGCAACCTGCAACAGCACCGCCTTGGCCTGCTGTGCGCGCGTGAACTGCAAACCCGCTTTGCCGTCGAACAATTCTGGCCTGCTGCCAACCAGGCAGCAGGCCAGCTGAGCCAGGGTGGCCAACAGTGCCACTGGCAACTGCAACTGCGCCGCACCGGCGTGCGCGACTTGCGTCGCGGGGAACTGCAACTGTACGCCGACCGTGACCAGCGCCTGCCGCTGGGCCAGTACACCGTGTTTCTGGAGCGCCCATGACTTACACAAGTCGAGAAGCCCGCACGGCCTCTGTGGGAGCGGGCAAGCCCGCGAATCAGGCGACGCGGTGGCTGGCACCGGCTAGGCCGGTGTTCGCGGCGGTTCGACGCATCGACGCGCCCGCTCCCACAGGGGGGCAGCGTATCCAGCAGCGCAGAGTTTCACCCACAAAACACTGCCAGGCAGGCCTCACCCTCATCGAACTGATGGTCGCCCTGGCCCTGACCGCCTTGCTCGGCATCATGCTCGCCGCCCTGGTCAATGGCTGGATGAAAGTGCGTGAACGCCTGCAAGTCACCACCCAGCAAACCTCGGTGCTGGATTTCTGCCTGGCCCTGGAGCGCCGCTTCGACAGCCCGGTACTGCGCCGTGTCTACGACCAGCGGCTCCCCTTGGCCAGCCGCTGGCTGGACTGGCAGCCGGCAAGCAATCAGTTGCAATGGGTTGCCACCACGGGCCTGCCGGAAGCTGAAGGGGGCTCGCGGCTGCAACGTCAGCGCCTGCGCTTCGAGGCCCGCGAGCAGCGCCTGCTGCTGGAAAGCTCGGCCGACCTGTATGCCGCCGCTGCCCCACGTTGGCTGCAGCGCGAGCAACTCGACCGGGTCAGCGCGATGAATGTCCTGTACTACCAGGGTGGCCGCTGGCTGGCCTGGCCTTCCGACCAACCTGCGCACCCCGGCCGTGGCGTGCGCCTGGAATTGCAGCGTGATGGAGCACCCTATGTCTGCACCTTTGCCCTTCCGTGGGGGCGTTCATGAGCGTTGAATGGCTGCGACGTACACCTGCTCAGCCGTGGTTGTTGCTGCGCCCGGTGGGTGTCTGGCACTGGGCAGTGGCCGAGGGCGGGGTTGTGCTGCGCCAAGGGCAGGGCGAACCCCCGGCGAAGCTGCAAGCCCGGGTCGCACTGGTTTTGCCTGCCGAGGCGTGCAGCCTGTTCCGCGTGCCGGCCCCACCCGGGCTCAGGCGGGAAGAGTGGCCATTGTTGCTCGAAGACCGCTTGATGCAGCCACCGGACGAAGTGACTTGCGCCTGCCTGGCCCGCGAGCCTGGTTACCTGCGCTTGCTGGTTGTGGCCCGTCAGCAATTGGAAGGCTGGCGCGGGCAGTGCGCTGCATGGGGATTGCAGGTTGAGCGTTGCTGGGCGGAGTATCAGTTGCTGCCCACAGCAGAGCCGGGTACTGCCTGGCACTGGCAGCGAACGCCCGGTATGTCCGTGTACAAAGGCTTGACCGAGGACCAGCAGGAACACTGGCTGGCGTGGCCCGATGCCTTGGGAGAAATGCCGCAGCAACCTTGGGCACAGCTGCAAAAGGTCTTATTGACTGGCGACTGGCCGAGCACGCTGCCCGACCTCGATTCGATGCCTGGCCTGTTCGAGCGTGCCCGCAAGGCACTTTCATTGCCTGTGGTTTCGCGTGCGCAGCAACAGCTGGTGGCGGCTTGCCTGGTGCTGGCGGCAGTCTGGGGCAGCCTGTGGTTGAGCCAGCAATGGCGTCAGGCACAAGTCTGGCGTGCCCAGGTCATTGCCGTGACAGGCGAGCAGGCCAGCCCACGGCACGCCGCCCAGGCGCTCAAGCGCTTGCGAGAAAGCGCTTTGCAGCAGCAACTGCGCACACGCCAGCTCGAAGACCTGCAGGCGGCTTTGCAGGTTTGGCTGCATGATCACCCCGGCTGGCGCCTGCAAGCGGTGCGCTTCGATGGCCAGCACTGGCAGCTGCGCCTGGAGGGCGACGGCGTGGCACCGCCCTGGCAGGAAATCGCCAAGGCCGCGGGTGCTGCCGTTGCGGTTCAAGGTGGCGAAGTGGTTTTCGATTTGGGGGCCGCAGCATGAACCTGGAGTGGATACAGCACCATCGATTGAAGTTCGCCTGGTTGCTGGTTGCCGTGTTGCTGGCCTTCCTCGCGCTGCGCTGGGGCTTGGCGCAATGGCGTGAACTCAGCCAGTGGCGCGGGCTGGCTGAGCAAGCCGCCAGTTTGCAGGGTGGCCCTAGCGTGAGCATGGAGCGCCTGAAACAGTCGGCCGAGGCGCGGCAGGTTGCACTGGCCGAGGTCGATACGCAAGGCGAAGCCTGGCAGTTGCGCGGGCAGGTGGCCGATGCGCGGGTGCTGCAAGACTGGTTGCAGGCCCTGCGCAGCGAAGGCGTACAGCCGCTGCAATGGGGGCTGGAGCAGGATGGCAAGGCATTGCGTTTCGACCTGCTGGTGCAGCCATGAGCCGATTAGCCGTGGCGTGGGTACTGCTGGTATTCGGCCTGACATTGCTGGTGGAACTCCCTGCCGCCTGGGTCGCACGCGGCTTCGACCTGCCAATGCAAGCCGCCCGTGGCAGCCTGTGGCAGGGCCAGGCGCAACAGTTGGGGCCAGTCGGGCCACTGCGTTGGTCGGTGCAGCCTTGGCGCATGCAGGCAACTGCGCAGTTGGGGTTTCAGGGCCAGGCCTGGCAGTTGCGCGCCGAAGGCTGGCCATGGCGCTGGCAACTGGAGGCAAAGGCGATGGGCACTGAGGCGACGGCGGCCACGGATTACCGCCTGGCCGGGCTGTGGCAGGGCGTAGTACGCATGCAGGGGGCAGGGCGGCAATGCCGGGCCAGCCAGGGCCGCGTTACAGTCAGCGACCTGGCGTTGAGCGCGCCGTGGTCGCTGGGCCTGGGGCAGGGCTGGCTGGAAGTGGACTGCCGCAGCGGCTGGCGCCTGCGTGGTCAACTGGCGCAGCAGGGGCAGCATCAGTTGCTGGTAGATGCCGACCTGCCCGCACGGCGGGCCCAGGTAGCGTTCGAGTTGCAGCCTGATGCAACGTTGACGCCATTGCTGCGCGGAGCACAATGGCTCGGGCCGCAGGCGCTGGCAGGGCAGAAGGAGCTGCGGTGGTAGTGTTTGCCGTGGCCTTTTCAGCGCCTGTGCGATCGAGCGCCGCCCGCGCGGCGCTTCGCGGGGCAAGCCCGCTCCCACATTTGTTGCAACGTGCCACACCTGTCAGGCCATGGTTTCCAGCCTTGTGGGGCCGACTCGATTTCCCCACTGGCGCTGCTGCCGCCCCACCTGTCTCAAGACATGCACCAAGGCTGACAACGCCTCTCCCACAGGCATGGCCACGTTGCAACAAATGTGGGAGCGGGCTTGCCCCGCGAAGCGCCGCGCGGGCGGCGCGCGATCTCAAAGGCGCAACCACCGTCACGCCAGGCGCTAAGGCCGAATCTCGATCAACGTCCCGTCCCGCACCAGGTCCCACACTTCCTGCATGTCACGGTTACGCATGGCAATGCAGCCATCGGTCCAGTCCAGGGTGTGGAAGTACCATTCCGGGTACTCGTCGTTGATCGGTGTGCCGTGAATCATGATCATGCTGCCGGCACTCACCCCTTCGCGGGTGGCACGGGCCGCGTCACTGATGTTCGGGTAGTTGATGTGCATGGCCAGGTTGAAGCGGTCGCTTTGCTTGCGCCAATCGAGCCAGTACAGGCCTTCGGGGGTTTTCTTGTCGCCCTCGCGCTCCTTGGCGCCCTTGGGCTGCTTGCCCAGGGAAATGCGGTAGGTTTTCAGCGGCTCGCCACGGCTGATCAGCTGCAGGCGGCGCTCGGACTTGATCACCAGCACCTTGTCGATCAGCGGTTGCATGGCCTGCTGCGAAGACGATGCCGTTTGCGCTGCCGGCACGGGCTTGCGGATGATGGTCTCGGTGAAGGCCGCCTGGGACACCGAGGTAACGCAAAGGCAGAAAAGGGCAAGCAACCAGCGCATGTAACGGTATCCCTGAAGGCTTCTTCTATGTAGAGGTGGTGGTCGTGACGTTCATCGGTGGCAGGTATTCATGGCCAATGGGGTAGTGTTGCCCGATGCGGTCGCGATAGTAGCATTCTAGTGTGCGCGTGACGGTGCGGAAAGCCAGCTCGCCCCACGGTATCTCATGTTCTTCGAACAAGCGCACCTCAAGGCTTTCGACACCCACATCAAAGGCAAGGTCCGCCAGCTCGGCGCGGAAGAATACATGCACCTGGTCGATGTGCGGCAGGTCGAACAATTGGTACAGGCTCATTTCCCCGACCCGCGCGCAGGCCTCTTCGACGGTTTCGCGACGGGCGGCCTGGTCAAGGGTTTCGCCGTTTTCCATAAAGCCTGCGGGCAGGGTCCAGAAACCGCGTCGTGGTTCGATAGCCCGCCGGCACAGCAGCACCTGGCTGCCCCAGGTGGGTAGCACGCCAGCGACGATGTTGGGATTCTGGTAATGGATGGTCTGGCAAGACTCGCAGACAAACCGCAGGCGGCTGTCGCCTTCGGGAATCCGCTGGGTGACCGGGTGGCCGCACGCGCTGCAGAATTTCATGTGAAGTTCCTTTTGTTCAAGGCTATCTTGGCGCGCCGGCAGGGCGCTGCGCAAGCGCAGGGGCTTGGGTGCTTCGCGGCTTTGGTGCATCATGCAAGGCAGGCCTTGGATACGAGCGTGCGCAATGCTGGACGAGCTACTTCGCCGAATGAGCAACCACCAACCCGCATCACTGGAAACCGACCGACGGTTCCCTGAAGCGGCGGTCCTTTTGCCCGTTACCCGTAGCGAAGCGCCCGAACTGGTATTGACCCTGCGCGCCAAGGGCCTGTCCACCCATGGCGGTGAAGTCGCTTTTCCCGGCGGGCGCCGTGACCCGGAAGACCCGGACCTGGTGTTTACCGCCCTGCGCGAAGCCGAGGAAGAAATCGGCCTGCCGCCTGGGTTGGTGGAAGTGATCGGTCCGCTCAGCCCACTGATTTCGCTGCATGGCCTTAAAGTGACGCCATTCGTCGGGGTTATTCCCGACTTCGTCGAATACCGCGCCAACGACGCCGAAATCGCGGCAGTATTCACTGTGCCGCTGGAATTCTTCCGCCAGGACCCGCGCGAACATACCCACCGTATCGATTACCAGGGGCGCAGCTGGTATGTGCCCAGTTACCGCTATGGCGAATACAAGATCTGGGGGCTCTCGGCGATCATGATCGTCGAACTGGTGAACCTGCTGTTCGATGCCGGCATCAGCCTGCACCAGCCCCCTGAGCGTTACATCGAAAACTGAGCGGGGCCTACCCCGCCGTCTGCGTTCCAGCCTGAGGAGCATGCATGAAATACCGCCTGGGCGACCTGCGGGTCGAAAGCCATCCCACCAGTTGGGCCGCACCCAACGCCACGCTGATCGGCAATGTGCGCCTGCAGGCCGATGCGAGTGTGTGGTTTGGCGCGGTGTTGCGCGGGGATAACGAGCTGATCGATATCGGCGAAGGCAGTAACGTGCAGGATGGCACGGTCATGCACACCGACATGGGCTCGCCGCTGACCCTGGGCAAGGGCGTGACCGTAGGCCACAACGCCATGCTGCATGGCTGCACGGTCGGCGACTACAGCCTGGTGGGCATCAATGCGGTGATCCTCAACGGTGCGCGCATCGGCAAACATTGCATCATCGGGGCCAACGCGCTGATCGCCGAGGGCAAGGAAATCCCGGACGGTTCGCTGGTAATGGGCTCGCCAGGCAAGGTGGTACGCGAGTTGACCGAGCAGCAGAAGCGCATGCTCGAAGCCAGTGCCGCGCACTACGTGCATAATGCCCGGCGTTATGCGCAAGAGCTGGTGGTTGATGATGAATGATGTGGTAGAGCGGCCGGTGGCCTCGCCTTGCGTGAGCATTTGCGCACTGGACGAGCAGGATATCTGCACCGGGTGCCAGCGCACCGTGGCGGAGATTGGCCGCTGGGGGCGGATGGACAACGACGAGCGGCGGGCAGTGCTCAAGCTTTGCCATGAGCGGGCAGTACAGGCCGGCCTGATCCTTTAGGTTGACGCGCACCCTGTAGGAGCGGCCTTGTGTCGCGATGGTCTGCGAAGCAGACCCAGGATTTCGGCTGCGCTGCACCATTTTTGGGTCTGCTTCGCAGCCCATCGCGACACAAGGCCGCTCCTACAGGGTTTGCCGTTGCCTGCGGGGTGAGCCAGCGGTAATCTGTACGGCTTGCCCACAGACTACCCGCCATGTTCTATCTGATCGCCTATATCAGCAGCGTAGTGCTGATCAACTACGCGTTTTCCAGTGCCCCGCACCTGGACATCATCTGGTCCGCCTGGGGTGGCCTGGTGTTCATCCTGCGCGACATGGTGCAGACCCGCTTCGGCCACGGCGCCCTGGTTGCCATGCTGGTGGCCCTGGTGCTTTCCTACGTTACCTCGGAGCCGGCCATCGCCCTGGCCAGCGCCACGGCGTTCTTCATTTCCGAGCTGATCGACTGGCTGGTGTTCAGCATCACCCGTCGGCCACTGCGTGACCGCCTGTGGTTGAGCTCGGCGCTGAGCATTCCGGTGGATACATTCATCTTCTTCGGCATGATCGGCGCCCTGACCCCGGCGGTGGTCGGCACCGCCATGGCCTCCAAGCTCGCCGGTGTCACCGCCGTGTGGCTGGCCATGGCATTTCGCGCCCGGCGGGCCGCCGTTGCCGGTTGATGGTGTAGAATAACGGTCCTTTTTCAGCGGGCAGTGCCAAGCCTGGTGCGGCCCCGGATGCCTTCGAGGACCTGAAATGACCCGTATCGGAACCCCCTTGTCGCCCACCGCGACCCGTGTACTGCTGTGCGGCTGTGGCGAGTTGGGCAAGGAAGTGGTGATCGAGCTGCAGCGCCTGGGCGTCGAAGTGATCGCCGTCGACCGCTACGCCAATGCCCCGGCCATGCAGGTGGCGCATCGCAGCCACGTGGTCAACATGCTCGATGGCGTTGCCCTGCGTGCAGTGATCGAGGCCGAGAAACCGCACTACATCGTCCCTGAAATCGAAGCCATCGCCACCGCCACCCTGGTCGAGCTGGAAAACGAAGGCTTCAACGTGGTGCCGACCGCCCGCGCCACCCAGCTGACCATGAACCGTGAAGGCATCCGTCGCCTGGCCGCCGAAGAGCTGGACCTGCCGACCTCGCCGTACCACTTTGCCGACACTTATGAAGACTACGCCAAGGCCGTGGCCGATGTCGGCTACCCGTGTGTAGTCAAGCCGGTGATGAGCTCGTCGGGTAAAGGCCAGAGCCTGCTGCGCAGCGATGCCGACCTGCATAAGTCGTGGGACTACGCGCAGGAAGGCGGTCGCGCCGGCAAAGGCCGCGTGATTGTCGAGGGCTTCATTGACTTCGAATACGAAATCACCCTGCTGACCGTGCGCCACGTTGGCGGCACCACCTTCCTGGAACCGGTTGGCCACCGGCAGGAGAAGGGCGACTATCAGGAGTCGTGGCAGCCGCAGGCCATGAGCCCGAAAGCGCTGGCCGAGTCGCAGCGCGTGGCCAAGGCGGTTACCGACGCCCTGGGCGGTCGTGGCCTGTTCGGCGTGGAGCTGTTCGTGAAAGGCGACCAGGTATGGTTCAGCGAAGTGTCGCCACGCCCGCATGACACTGGCCTGGTGACCCTGATTTCCCAGGACCTGTCGCAGTTTGCCCTGCACGCCCGCGCCATTCTCGGCCTGCCGATTCCGGTGGTGCGCCAGTTTGGCCCGTCGGCATCGGCAGTGATCCTGCCGGAAGGGCAATCGCAGCAGACCAGCTTCGCCAACCTGGGCGCCGCGCTGAGCGAACCGGATACGGCCATCCGCCTGTTTGGCAAGCCGGAAATCAACGGTACCCGCCGCATGGGCGTGTGCCTGGCGCGTGACGAGTCGGTCGAGCTGGCGCGCGCCAAGGCGACCCGCGCTTCGCAGGCGGTCAAGGTCGAGTTCTGATCTGAGAGTGCTGGGGCCGCTTTGCGGCCCTATCGCGACACAAGGCCGCTCCTTGTATCTCGACTTTCGCCTCTCAAAAGGCGAAAGTTCTCGACTGATCATCGAGGGAAGGCCTTGAAGCCGAGC